>PAWY01000034.1 GCA_002714305.1 Methanobacteriota archaeon
TTTTGTGGTCACTGCATCAATGGCGATCATGCGTCCAATGTCATCAGCCCGGAGTTGAGAAACCGTGCGAACTTGGTCGCTTGGAAGGTGAATGATGCGAACGAAGGGCATCAGGTTTCCTTCACCCGCATCGAGGAGAAATTGACGAAGNGCTTGATTGGCAGCCCTGAAATGATGGTCGGGGTTGGTCAAAATGTCCTGGGCAAACTCATGGTCATAGCCTTCAACTTCTCTGAAAGAAACCTCCAGCGAGCCCTCATCGGGCCACATTTTTGCCAAATTGTGAATGGCCTCGGAGTACTTGTCTTGAAGCAAAGAAGTCCANCGNGCGGGGAGGTCAAATTCNTGCATCGTCGNCATCAATTTCACCTCCGGGACAATGANGAACATNGNNGNNGGNATATAATGATTCTTCGCGACAGAGAGAACCCCTTCATTTCCACTGGAACTGTTTCGCTTTGCAGACCCTCATTTCCACCCTCCAGACCTGTCATGTGGAGAACGCCGGTTAGCGAAGAATCCATGTAGCGTGAACGGCGTCTACACATTATGAAGGTCACCTTTGCCCATGGGTTGTGGTCAAGCACGGACAGCAGCAAAGCCGAATGGATGCGCGCCCAGGGGTGGGACGTTTTGACGCTCGATATGCGAAAGTATGGCTGGGATCAGGCTGCTCAGACGCGTGTGGTGCTCGAAGCCATCGATGAGCACGGGCCTTTTGATGTGCTCATCGGTTCTTCATTTGGNGGATTGGCCACCGCCAACGCTGCTGCACAACGCCCGGAGGCCAACCTTCGCCTCGTTCTTCTCGCACCCGCCTTTGGCTACGACGAGTTGGTCGCCAAAACCCTTGGTGATGCAGGCATGAAGGCCTGGCAAGAAAATGGAGAACATGCATTCCACCCACCAGGGTGGGAAGAACCGGTCGTGATGCCTTGGTCGTTTGTCGAGGTCGCTCGCACCCATTCATGGCCCGATGTTCACCACCCAACCATCATCCTTCACGGGTCTGCGGACGATGTCGTTCCACTGGCCAACAGCGACCAAATGGCATCCAACTATCCTCATGTCTCGCTCCACATTGTGAACGACGGACACCGGCTTCACGAAAGTTTAGGGGAGCTCATTTCGCTCACTCGCCGCGTGATGGGTGCTTGAAACTCAAGCGATTGCTTCATGAAACGCCAACCGATGGACGAACCATGAGTGAGCCCATGGACTACGCCAGTGCAGGGGTTGACATTGACCTCGAAGGGTCAGCCGTCGCCTCCTTGATCGGTGCCTTGTCAAAGAGCGTTCGCCAACCCGGAACGCCAGGTGCTCCAGTTGACCTCCCCGGTGGATTCGGGGGACTCATTGAATTCGGCGATAACCTGCTTGCGATGGCCACGGATGGTGTTGGCAGCAAATTGCAAATTGCGACCATGCTCGAACAATGGGGTGGCGTCGGTATTGATTGCATGGCCATGAACGTCAACGATTTGCTCTGCGTTGGAGCCGAACCGATCGCCTTTGTGGATTATGTGGCCGTGCCCAAACCCGACCCAGCCATCCACGCTGCTCTTGGCGCCTCCCTTGCCGAGGCGTGCCGTCAAGCAAGGGTCACGCTTGCCGGCGGTGAGACCGCATCGCTTCCAGGCATTGTCACGGAATTGGACCTCTCAGGCACGGCCCTTGGCTGGCTTCCAAAGGGGGAAGCCATCACCGGTGAACACCTCAAGGACGGCGATGTCCTCATTGGCCTGCCCGCCTCAGGCATCCACTCAAACGGGTATTCACTGGTTCGAAAGATCGTGGAGCATGCTGGCTTGACCTACACGGATGCAGCCCCGTTTGTGGCTGAACATCCCGGACGCTCACTGATGCGCTGGACCGACGGTGAGCCGACGCTGGGCGAAGTGGTGCTCAATCCCACACGCATCTACTGCGACCCAGTGGTTGACCTCCTCAACGCTGCTCGTGGCCATGAAGGGTTCACCATTGCTGACATTCGTGGCATTTGCCACATCACGGGAGGAGGGTTGTCCAACCTCCTTCGCCTGCANCCAACGCTGGGTTGGGANATCCACACTCCGCTTCCCGTTCTCCCAGAGTTCGAATGGCTTCAAGCCGCTGGAGGCGTTGAAACCAGGGAAATGTACAGGACGTTCAACATGGGGATGGGGATGGTCCTTGCNGTGGATGCTGNCCATGCCTCACACATTCTGGAGTGGTTAACCGAGCGGATGGAAGGCGTCGCCTTGGTTGGCCATGTTCGAGACCACGGACATAAGGTCGTTCACGCGATTGAAGGCGTCGAATTCTCTCACTATTGAGGATTTGAAGCATCGGTGCGGTCATGAGGGAGCGTTGACTGGTATGGTCATGGCCGACGGTCCCGCACCGATAGAGAACGCTGGCCATCTGTGGATGGAAGGCAAAACATTGGTGCATTTGCGAGCCGACCAAGAACGCCCCACACACATGCCTCGCGGCCCTGCAAAGCGAACTGGGCCGGGCTTCCTCAACCCTGCGATGGCNCCNGCNCGCACCCGGTCTGTGCTTTTGTTGGCCGATGCGTTGGAACACGATTGGCTGGTCAAACCGGGCCATGACCTGCGGGCCTTGGACGCCCTGTGCGCCACTGGAGTTCGTGTCCGAAGATGGCGAAATGAAGTGCCTACTGAACATCAACATCGCCTGCGAATCTCAGCCAATGACCTCGACGAAGTGGCGTTGGAGTGGCTGAAAAAGACGCATGAACGTTATCCCCCTGAGGCCCAGGTTGACCACGCCCTCGAAGACGACCGGTATGATCGCCTTCCAAGCGGAGGCATGCACAACGGCCTCTTCATCATGCAAAACGATGCGAGAATCTCGCTGATGGAGGCCGCCTATCAGTGGGTTGACCTCGACCCGTTTGGCTCTCCAGTCAACTTCTTGGATGCGGCGATTCAAGGGCTCTCCCGGGTCGCTTTCCTCGAGGTGACGGCGACCGATACAGCGGCCCTCACTGGCTCAAGCGCCTCGTCTCAACAACGCCGGTATGGTGCGAAAGGGATCGTTGACAGCTACGCACACGATGATGCCGTGCGGGTTTTACTTGGGTTGATTGCCACCACAGCCGCCCGGCATGACCGTTGCATTGAGCCTGTGCTCGCCCTGTTCGACGGCCATCATGTACGGGTCAGCGTCATGGTACGGCGCAGTCGCGACGGTGCATCGGATGTCTTGGCGTCAATGGGTTGGAGGGTGAGGCAGAACGACGGTACGTACCGGTTTGTCCAACACCCTGAACCTCAACACCTCGAACGTTCAAGCGGACCCTTGTGGGTGGGTCCTCTCTGGAACGCTGAAATCGCTGGAAGAATGACGGAAACCAAGGCCCTAAACACGTGCTTCCCTTCCGATGAGATGTTAACAGCGCATCGGACGAAGGGCTTGGAATGGAGTGAAGCGGACAGCGAATACGCTCAACGTGAACTCCGTCGGAGCGTCCGCTACATCGCAGAAGCGGCCGATTTGATGAGTCGGGAACACACCCTCTACCACATGGACGACCTGCCCAACATGGCGGGTACCGGTCAAGCTCCAAAGATGGAGGCGTTGTTTGAAGCCCTCAAAACGGCGGGGCACGCTGCGGCGAGGTTACCCGATATTGACCCCTTTTTCATCACCGACGCGCCCCACGATGTCGTGATGAGCACAACACGAGCCATGTTGGGTGCTTCAACCGAATGAGGGGTCGATGTCCGTGACGTCCTGTTCACCTGGGGCAGGGAGCATTTGAGAAGCGTTCTCGATGATGTCGCGGACGCTGTCCTCAATGGCCCGAGCGTTTTCAAGAAGGTCGGTCAGTGGGATTTCAAAACCGGTCAGGTCGCCAACGGCTTCAACCGCCAGCGCAGCGGCTCGTGCATCCGGGTACATGGGGCTGGCTTCGGAAAGCAGTGCCGTGATGTCGATGCCCAAACGGTCACCTTCTCCCAACAGGAAGCCCGTGATGCCCGAAACAATGCCCTGTTGAATCGGTTCGATGTCCAGCCGCTTGAGACGCTCACGAGCGACAGGTATGGACCCAACACCAAACAATTCCCCCGTGCTCAATTCTTTTTCAGGCCGGGTGATGCCATCGATGATGATGAGGCGGTCAAAGCCTCCTTTGGTGAACCATTCCAAGACGGTGGAGGCAAACATGATGTCGGTCTCCGTGCCAAATTGAATCTCGGAAGTAAACACGCCAATGCCATCGCCTTGGTAAACGCGAACGGGGTGTTTGGGAATTTCGTCATGAATCAAGGCAACGGCTGGGAAATCCTTGTGCATGACCGTGCCAAGCTGACGCAGTCCAAGCGTCTTGATGATGTGCGAAGCAGAGATGACACCAACCATGCCGGCGGTGGTAAAACCACAGACAGCAACACCACCCGTTCGGGGGTCAGCATCTTGGTGGAGCACCAAAGAATAGGATTGCAAGTTTGCATCCATAACAGCCGCTCCGATGTTGTCCCAGTCAAGGTTCTGTAAAAAATGACCCGTATGAATCAGTCTTCCCAAACGGCCCAATCTTCCCAACCGTCTTCGCGGTACCACCACGTGCCTTCTTCGTCTTCCCACCATTCCGTACCGTTTTCATCAACCGTGATGCCATCGTCTTCCGCAGCGGCTTCTTCCTCCCAAGCCTCTTCTTCTGCAGTCTCCTCGTTCCAAGTTTCTGATTCATCAGCGGATTCTCCAGCGGCGTCTTCGGCCGTTGCGCCGAACTCAAAGGCATCGGCACGACTGCCGATGCCCGGCGAGGATGCGAGACCCTCTGGAGCATCGGTGTGGAGGGTTTTACCCGAACTCTTGAGTTCATCAAGCGATTTTGAAGCGGTCAAGTCAACGCCTGCGGATCGACCGGTGGCCTCGGGCGCCGAGAGGGTTTGCTCGAAGTAATCCTCGTCATCCTCGTCATCGTCAACGAAGTCCAAATCATCGCGACCCCGCATGTAGAGGACACCGCCAATGGCGGCTCCAATGGCGAGGAACAAACCAATGCCAACCAGCACCGGTGTCATGGCGTTTGAGGCGTCGTCCTCAACGAGCGTATCGTCAACCGTTTGAACAGGCATCTCACCAAGCGTCCACTGGAGTTCTCCCTCGGTGGCCGCCATGTCTTCGGTCATGGAATCGCAGGCGTTGTCTCCGAAGTCAAGACAGGTGAGGTAGACGACATAACCCTCGCCTTGAAGGCCGGGGAACATGCCCTCGGTCGGGCCGTTTCGGACCAATGAGAACGTAAGATCAACTGTACCGTCGGCCTCTGCAGTAACGGTTCCTGTGTCGCCGTCTGCCTCATTGTGGACCAGTTCAATAGCGGGTGGCGTGCCCGGGACGACCTTCCATGCGAACCCAACCATCACGTCGAACGGGTTCGGGTTGGTGACCGTGCAGGTGATGAGAACATCCGTAGCGTTGCTGTCCCATTCATAGGTTGCCGTTCCGCAATCCACGGTTGCAGGAAGGGTGACATCGGGGAACGTCGGTTCCGTGGTTTCGTTCGTGTCGTCGGTGTCATTGGTCGTATCGTTGACCACTGGAGTGGATTGCAAGGCGTACGAAGCGGCGAAACCTGGAATGTAGAAGGTAGGGGGTTCATGGTGNAGTGTAAGGGTCAATCGGCCATCATAGGCAGCTGCCCCCAAAACGGAGAGTTCGTTGCCGCGCACCTCAGCGGTTCCATTGCTCAACTCTTCGCCGCTTGAATCGGTGGCTTGCCATGCCACGCCCATGTTGGCCAAGTACATGCTCTGAACGCTGTCTTCGGCATCAACGGCGATGATGGTTTCAAAGAAGCCATCCGTTTGAACTGGAATGGGTTCGTCCGCAGTGAGCATGACCAAGACCGTACCAAAGGCCGCTGATGTGGTTGAGGCCCCCTCCAGAGGCTGATTCATGATGTCCCCCTCGCTGCCTCCATAGGCAAGGGTGAGGTTCATTGGACCNACCGCNTCGATGGGGCCCAGGCTTGAGAGGGAATCAATGGAAAGGGTGGCATGGCCGGTCGTGTTGGTGGTCATCTCAACATCGTAGGCTTCGTCCGTTCCCGAAACGGTCAGCTTCATCGTGGCATTGGCGATGCCCACTCCGTTTTGGTGGAGGTGGGCGGAAACATCCAGCCCCTTCGTACGAGCGAGCAAGACCGTTCCATCCAGTTCTCCACCTGTGAAATCGGTGTAAGTCACATCGATCACGGTGCTCAAGGCCGAATCGTTTCGTGAATACACTGGTCCGATGGCCGTGACGTTGGTCGAGGCGTTTCCATAGATGTCCAGACCGATGGCTGCAATGTAGTAGGCAACGCCGTCAACAAGCGGATTGCCAGTGCTGTCTTCATCAACGACCAAGGAGGTGGCCGAGGCGTTCGCCGTCAGGGTGGTGTCTTGGCCTGACACATCAGAAAAGTCGGTGGTCAGAACGAAAATGCGATGTTCAACAATGGATGCATCTCCGGGGCTCCAAGAGATGTTCAACGCTCCACCCTCATCGTCGGGAACATCCGAAGCCGTCAAATTCGGGACGAAAGATTTCGGAATGGGGTAGGGTATTGTGGTAGTGAGCGGCAATGAAAGGTTGCTCGTGACGCCAAACCGGTGAATGCTCTGAACCCAATACGTCCAAGATTGCCCCGGTTGAACCGCGACGTCGATGGCATTGTTGGCCAGCGTGGACGTGTAGGGGTTCTGCAAGTCAATGGATTGGCCCGAAGCAGAACGGTAGACGATGAAATCCAGCAAATCATCACCAAAGTCGGTGATGGGTTGCCACTCGATGACAACACGGTCCGGCTCAACATCAACAAGGCGAAGAGCAGGTGTGGGAGGCAGAGCGATGTTTGGGGCACCGTCAACGTAGGCTACGCTGGGGTTGTACACAACGAAGCTGCCGTTGTTGGTGGAATTGAAGTGGAAGGGCACCACAAACTGGCCCGAACCTGCGGTCATCTGCTGATTCAGCACGTTGCTCAAGTTGCCTGAAACGCTTGGATTGGCGTTGACCAAGAAGTCGGCCGTGTAGTGGACATCAAGCCCACTCAGGGTAAACGTCCCCTCGGTGATGGAATGCATGGAGAGGTTCACTGGAGACATCTGAATACCGTATCCATCAGACGTATAGGGGAGGCCCGGGCTGAGGACGTTCAGGGTTGTTGTGAGTTCGCCCGTGGTGTCTTCAATCATCAACATGGACAATCCGTTGCTGCCGTTACCGGCGTAACCTTCACCTTCAACGTCAACCAGTCCGTCTTGGTCAATATCGTAGCCGACCTTGTGATAGGCAGAGATGAATACCCCGTTTTGAGAGCCTTCACCGACCAACACGAGTTGCTCAATAGAACCATCACCGTCCATGTCCCCAAAGTGAACGGCCCGGGGGGAAGTCCACGGTTCGAACACGGCCGAGGCTTGGTTGCTCACGTAGTTGTCATAATTCCATCCACTGGTGATGGAGTAAGCCGACACGTTGCCCGTTGGTGTTGCAGGATTGCCGTCAGGGTTTCCTGGATTGGGAACCAACAGGTGAGCAGCAAGGTCAAGATCGTAATCAAGAATCGAAGCGTTGGTCAGCGTGAGGAGGACGTTGTGGTTATCGCCGTCCCATCCAAGTGGGCCTCTGTTCTCGATGGAACGGTGGCCGGTAGGACGAGGCGAGAGAATGTCAAGGTCTTGGTCGCCGTCAAAATCACCAACGAGGGACCCCTGACTGATGCCTGAAACGGTGGTTGTGCTCACCACAACTGCACTGTTTGTGGTATCCCAGAAAACCGGGTTGGCGGTGCCTGAGGATTGAATGGCCATCAGTGAAGGGTTGTTTTGAGGACCGCCAAAGTAAGCAAAGAGCATGTGCGTAAGCGTGGCTTTGTTGTTTGAACCGGTGATGTAGACGGTGGCCGAATCACGGTTCGTGAATGTATTGGTGCGGTTGCTGAATACGTCAACGTGCACCTCGCCACCTGAGCGAATGGACACCATTTCATCCAAGCCGTTGCCCGTGAAATCACCGAAGGCCAAGTCAATGATGNTCGATGCNTGCGTTACGTTCACCTGGGGTTCAAACCCACCNCTGGAGGTGTTGGTAAAGTGAANGCAGAGNTNGTCGTCAGCGGGAGCGTANCCGATCACATCGTCATGGTNGTCNCCGTTGACATCGGCTATCATGATTCGGGTGGCGTTTTCGCAGGTGGTTTGCCAGGAAGACAGAGTGACCCCCGTGGTGTTTGAGTATGCGGCGATTCGAAAGGCCGTGGCCTGACCGGTGACAGGCCCCGTAGGACTGGTCGAATTGACGCTGGCTGTACGAGAGAGGAGGGCAAAGTCGATGTTACTGTCATTGTTCAAGTCGCCTTTGTCAACGGCATGAATGTATCCGGTTTGGAAATAGCCTCCGCTCAAACTTGGTGAAAACCCAACATCGAGAACGGTGCTGGAAACCGAAGCGCCGGTAGGAATGGAGAAGGGCGGGGAATCCGGATTGGAAACCGCGCCTTGATTGGGGTCAATGGACACTGTTTCTGTGGTATTGCCGGAACTGAACACGGTTTGGTGGCCAAAGCCGCCGTAGCCTGTGCCGTTGAAGGCCCATTCGGGGAAGCCGTCTTGATTCACATCCAATTCAAGGACGCCAGGAGAGGTGCCCGAGATGGTGGGTTTAAGGAAAAACGAGGCAGAGGTGACCGTTGTGTTTCGGTCAAGTTGGAAGCCAATGGATGAGTTTTGGCCCGACGACATGGTGACGGTTTCTTCCGCACTACCCGTTGAGAACGTCGAGATGGTCCCACCCTGTGCTTGGGCGAACATGACGGACCACGCAGGGGCAATGAAGAACATCACGAAGAGAAAACCGAGAAGATGGCGGCGGAACATGGGAAGGCCTCAGACCCTTGTGTTTCCCGCCCTGTTATGTCGGTTTCGCTTTGGTGAACCGCGAATTTTGCGTAAAAATGTATTTTTTTTCTCAACATAAGGTTATGAATGAACAGAATACGTTGGGGTNTGAGGGCGTAAAGAGTGAGACTCACGATTCAGGCTGGCGACGTCGAAATTGACTTGGGCGGCGCAGCTATACAGATTGACGAACAAATGATGCACACAAAGGCAGAACACACCTGGACGGTTCTGCTCGAGCGCATTCGAGAAGCACGGGAAGCCGCCATGGAAGCAGCCGTGGTCGCAGCACGAGATGCCGGCCTACCTGAGCGAGGCTCGGCGTTCCGAGCGTTGCTGGAGAACTGTGCATTGACACGCAAACCCGATCAAGTCTTGGGGGCCATCCATTATCTCCGGAATGTCGAGGGCATTCAAGACAGCCCGCCACGTGTTGTTAACGAACTGTTCACGGACTCGGGCATTGAACCACCCGGCAACCTCTCGCTCTACCTCAATCGACTGAAAGAGCGAAACTTCCTGGTCGTACCAAACGGCAAGGACGATAAAAACCGATTCGCAATCCTTACACCCGAAGGCCAAGCACACCTCGATAAGCGCTCCAACGCTTGAGGTGAAAGCATGGTCATGTCGGGCGGTGGACAAGGCGATCCGAGGGACGACGAAACCACGGCCGAGGAGGCCGTGGTTGTGGATTACTCCTTCCAAAACCATACCGAGCATATCCTACGCAAAGGTCGACATGCTGGCTCAAATTTCCGAAGGACAATTTTCGATCGGGCAGATTTGACCGAGGGAGACTTCACGGATTGTGATTTTCGACGCGCGTCGATGGTTGAAGCCGACCTCATGAAATCGGCTTTTGACAATTCAGATTTCCGAGGTGCTGACCTTCGCAAAGCACGATTGAACCTCTCCAACTTTCGAAATTGTCAGTTCAAAGGAGCCGACCTACGTGGCATCCGCGGGAAGTATGCGATTTGGCAAGGCAGCGATTGGTGGAACGCCACCATGGACGATGACCTGAAGAAAGCACTTGCAAAGAAGTGGCCCAAGCCAGAATGAGGCATCATTCCTCTTCGTGGACGAGCGACACCCTTGGATGCAGGGCCAGCCGCGCCCTAACGTTCAGCAGAGGGAGGGCGGCAACGGCCAAACAAAGACCCATCATCGTACCACACAAGTAAACCCAAATTTCGTAGGTGAGTTTCATCGCATCCCCGAGATGNATTTGAGCGGCGTTGTTGATGGTCANGCTCCCTGCAACACCGCCCAGAAGGCCAACCAAGGCCCCAGCCGTGCAAAGGCGTGCGCCGTTTCGCTGCAAACGGTACANCATGGGAGCGCCGATGAGCAAGCATATGGAGGCGAACAGCAGCGAAACGCCTCGCAGAAGGTAACCGTTGTTCTCTCGGACATCAGCCTCAAAATCACGGTATTGTTCGACGGTGGTTGGCTCGCCTGGTTGACTGTTCGGAGTAGCAAGGAAGGTTTCGATATCTTCATCGCTCAAGCCCACNTTATGCAGTTGCCAATCCTGCCAGCCCATACCGGCGACAATGAGGGAACTCAAGAAAAGCAAAATNGCCAAATTTTTGGGGCCCTTCTCATCTGGGCGTACCTCCAAGTCGGATGCTTGAATCATGCGCTGGCCTCCGTTTCTAAATGCGCCTCTATGGCGTTTCGGAGGTCACCGGGAATGGGGGTCGTCTCCATCGTGTCCATGTTGACGCACACCGTTGTTTGCGTTGACGACCAGACAAGTTGTTCGTTTTGGTTGTAAAACCGATAGCGCCAACCCAAGGAAGTTGTTCCCAGTTGGGTGAACGTGATGTGAGCAGTGATGGTGTCACCGTACCGCAAGGGATGGTGAAAATCCGATTCAACACTGACCACAGGGAACCCAAGTCNTCGTTCATTGATGAGATGCGGATANGACTGGCCACAGAGATCAGGCCAAACCGATTCAAAGAATCGGTGGGCTAAGTCGAAGATTCGCGGGTAGTACGCAATGTTGGCCAAATCAACCATGGAGAATTCCACAGAACGCTCAGCNTTCAAGACCATGATTGCCCCAAAGCAACAACGCCCATGAACCCTTGTGAAGGATGCGGGAGGAGGCACCCTCGCGCTTATATTGGGGCGGCCGTTGGGCCGAAGTGGCCNTATAGTGTAGCTTGGATATCACAGAGGCTTGCGGAGCCTCGAACCCGTGTTCAAATCGCGGTGGGGCCGCTCAACCGTGCTTTCTTCTGCATTGCTCAANCCGTTGGAAGGTCAAGCGTGAGCCCGTTGAAGAACGAGTTCATCCAGCTCTCGAACGACGCCTTGGTGCTCCTCTTCTAGGAGTTCATCGTAAAAGGTGTAAATCTTGGAAGGGTCATAATCTTCCTTGGTCAACCTCTCAGCGAGAATTTTGGCAACGGGAGGATAATCGCTGGCCACCTTTCGAAGAAGAATGGGGTCGGTGGACCAATCGTTGACGTCCCTNAGCAAATGAGGGCATTTGGCAAGGTGCTCCACGGTTTCAAAGAAACCAGAGATGGCGTAATGGCCAGTTGAGTCGCGTTCGTGGTCGTCAAACAACAAGTTCCACCATGTTTGTCGGGGCTTCTGGTATTCAATCTTGNATCCNTTTGCCAAGGGCTGGCCGAAGTGCAAGCGCCATTTCCAGCCGTTGGTGCCGCTGAACGTGAACGTGTCCTGTTTGAAATCAAACGAACCGTTGATGCTGTCTGCAAAATGCTGACCGAGGCTCGGAGTCAAGGGTGAGCGAGCAAGCCCGTAAATTTGGAACAGCGTGCGCCGCAATGGACTCAAACTCTCTTGAAGCCATGTGACTTCGTCGTTGAGCAAGCCCAAGATGTAGCCGGCGAATAAATCGTAAGCAGGCATGTCCTTTTGTGGCTGAACTTGGACACAAGCGGTCTTTGGTTCCTTCACCAATCCATTTTTGGGATGAACTTCAACGACGTCAAAGGAGTTGTAGTCNAAGGGGTTGGCAAATTTTGTCATAAACGAACCGAGGTCAACGCGGTAAATTCCTAAATTACCGACGATGAGAAGNTGGTTATGTTCATCNAGTTGCATTCGACCTTCGTTCTGCTCAACGATGTTCATGACAAGATGGCTCGCACGTTCAGCAGCGCGAGCGACTTGCATCATGCTTTTGTGCATCCGAGACCGGCGTATTTCTTGAACGGTACCAGATTGAAAGCTGTCATCAAATAATNCNNCNAAGNCNATNGNTTCATCCATGGTATCCATGGATTTTCACCCTACATAAACTCACGAGGGCCAGTCCACNATTTCCCAACCTTTCGATTGGGCGTGGCGGCGAAGTGAGCCTTCAGGNCTCACGGCGATCGAATGGCCGCANAGGGCCATAAACCACGAGTCCGCNAGGGTATTCCCATAGCCATAGCATTGGGAAAGGTCGTGCCCGTGGGCTTCAGCGTCGGCCTTCACCACAGGAACCTTGCCCTTGCGGCGGGGGACACTCCATCCGCGTTCAGAACCCGACAGGACGCCNGTACGGACTGGGGGGCCACACCCATACACTTCGTCCATCTCAAGCACCTTGGCCATGGCCTCGGCCATGGGGGCCACGGTTGCCGTTACCAACACCAGACGGTGGCCTTGTTCGCGATGCCAGGCTAATTTCTGCCATGCCTCGGGCGGGACGCAGGCCTTGAGCCGGTGTTCGGCGAGTTCGCCAGAATAACGCTCAAGNACGTTCCAAGAAGCGAGCGAAAGATGCCCGCGGTTCCGAGCAGCATCGTAGAACGCCCGCCCGCGCAAAAGGTTGGTGAGGAAACCGGCCGTCCAAGCCACGGTGCCCCAAGGAATTCGCCAAGGACGGCGNCGAGCAAGGTGAGCCGTGAGCGTCTTTTCGCTGGAGGCGTTCAGAAGGGTCCCGTCAAGGTCGAAGTACGCAGCAATCGAGCCCCCCATGGGTCGCCGACATCAACGAACCTACATGAGCGAACCGCTTCACAAAGGGGGGAAACGTCAAGAATCCTCACCAGAGCTNNGGNAGGGNCCATACACGCGCCGCCCGGCACGNTGGTCTTGCCACCAGGTCAAGGACTGTCGAAGATTCCGCGTGATGAAGAACCCGACTTTTCGNGGTGTGAGTCCGTGGTTGCGCAGTTTTTGATCGTGGTTCAAGCTCGCCACGATGGCTTGGGCAGAACAACCCGGATTGGCATATACAAACTTGCGGACTTCGTTGGCCANGCGTTCAAAACGTGCCTTTTTTTGNCTTCCCTTTCTTGNTGGTTGAGGCATAAACCAACAAAACGGCGTGAACCGTTATCAAAGATTCGTTGGGGGTTCACTCAAACTTGACAGGTTGTGTCGTCTTCCAGTTGGCCGTAGCGAGTTTCTTGGCCTTGCCGTCCGCTATGATGGGGTGGATGTCCTTCANACGTCCATGCATTCCGTGAACTTGGAACTTCACGCGAAGTTCTGCCAGACGGTCACGTTGAAGGGNTTCATCTTGTTCTTCGTCGAGTTCAGCGGTGGCCAGCACCACGCCCTTATTGGCACAGGTGATGGTCAAGGTCGTTCCAGCATAACTCAACAAGGGGCGGAAATCCCAATCATCAGGATGATGCATCCACACCGAAAGGTCCAACGAAACCGTATCTCGAACCGTAATGCGCCCGACTTCTACTGTATCCACCATCGTAACCATTCCTTGCCAAACGGCTCCGCTTCATACCCCTTTCGCTATTGATTGCTGGTCGTACCAAGAGCGACTTCGGTCAGCGACGGGCGCATAACGACGACTTCAACCGTCAACGTCCAATCATTCCCAGGGTCTGGATCGACCTCACCNATGAACGCATCAGGGTCCGATTGTTGAGCAACGACNGTCCAAACCCAGGGCCCCTGTCCGTTGCCGCTTTCCCTTGAGTTCAGCAACATTCGGAGCAGTTCTTCGGCTGAATCCGAGGTGTACATGCCATCTTCACCCCGCACGTTCATGCCCTCTTCGGACATCTCTGCACGGGCGGGTTCGTTGGTCGAATAATTGCCGGCCTCGGTGGCCACACGTCGGTTGTAATTGTCTTCAACGATGTTCAGAGCCAAGGTGAAGTTGTCGTGCGGAGGCGCTACGTCTTGGTCAAGTTCTAAGATGGCATTGAACGACATGACCCGTCCAATCTCCCCGGGCGTCATGTTGCCCGACCACGAGTCGCCCTGGTCGAGGTATTCATCCCATGAAACTTCATACGTTTCAGTGATCCATGTCACTTGGAACGTCCGGGTGGTGACGTTAATCTCAAACGATTCAACGGCGAACGCTCCAGCCCCATCGTCAACCCGCAGGGAACCGTAGATGAATCCAGAGGTTGAGGTATCNAGCAAGACGGNCGGCGTGGTTTCATCCGCATCGTTGCTCGGATTTCCATCGCCATCGCTGTCCTNCATCGTGTTCAAATCCCACTGGTAGGTGAGTTCATTCCCTTCCGGGTCGAACGACGCAGAGGCATCAAGGAGTGCTGCATCTCCAGCACGAACGGTGGACGGCATGGAGATGTTCACGCTCGGGGCGCCGTTGACGATGATGGTCGCCAGGGCATCGTCGGTGCCGCCTTGGTCGTTGGTGACGGTGATGCGGACGGTGTANTGTCCATACGCCAGGTAACTGTGCGAGGTAAAGCCAACCACCGTTTCAGCGGTGGTACCATCGCCAAAGTCCCATGCNTAATTGGTGATCACGCCTTCAACCGGNGATGAGTCGCGAGCGTCCAACGTGACCATTTCCCCTTCTTGAATGAGGGTCGGNTACGCTTCAAGCGTCGCCCGTGGGTCAACGGTGGTGTCAAGCGCCCCCATGCATCCAGCAACGAGGCTCAGGAGCATGACATGACCCGCGAACACAGCAAAGATTCGCTCCGAGCGCAGGCGCATCATNGTNAGAACGCTCACCTCTCCCTTTCTAATGGTTCGGGATGATGGATTAAACAGACCGCTCTTTTTCTTCGTCTTCAAAGACCACCGTTTCAGGGACGTCTCCTTCNATGCTCGCCGAAAGGTAGGGGTCCTCAAGNGCCGCTACGTCATCGATTTCAAGTTCATCGGCGTTGGTGAAACTTTCACCNCCTTCGGTAAACAATTCATCGGTTTCAGCGTCGCTTGCATCGTAGGGTGCCACNACCGATTGCTCAGGCGTTGGAAGTGGGTCGTCCTCATCAAANAGGGANTGCGCTTCCGTGGCCTTGGCTGCCCTGACGTTGGCAAAAGCCTCNGTGTCGTCAACCAAAGCTTCTGCCGGCGAGCTGGAATCTGAATCAGAAACCGTTTGAGATCGTTTTGAGAAGAACCAATCCCGCAGACCCATGCCAAACCGAGAAAGTCATGATGTTTGAGAGTGATGTTCAAAGGGGGTGCCCTGCGTTTGTTGTTCATGGCACAGGACCTTTTCGAAGGAGAGAAGGTGCTGGCCTTCGACCTCGAAACCACAGGTACCTCGACCAACAACGACCGAATCGTCCAGTACGCCCTCATCGGCACCTTGGCTGACGGAACCGCCGTGAACGTGGAGCAGATCGTCAAACCTCCCATCCGTATTCCGCTTGAGGCAAGCAACATCCACGGCATCTACAACGAAGATGTTCGGGATAAGCCGGCCCTGTCTGAAGTCGCCGAGGAACTGGCCGAACTCATCGATGGGGCCATCTTGGTTGGCCACAACGTTCGCAGTTTTGATTACGCCATGCTGAAGACGGAATTCCTCCGAATGGGTCGCTTAGCCCCCCAACCAAAAGCCATCATGGACACATTGGAGCTCGTCAGACGCCTAAAGCTGCCAAGGCCGCATCGGCTTGGAGCAATGTGTCAACGCTATGGCATCCGCCTTGAGGCCGCCCACACCGCTGCGGCTGATGCAGCCGCCACCATGTTGCTCTTTTGGCGGCTCAGTGTGGAACATGCAGGGGCCTTTCGCCGACCAATACCCGAACTCGAACGTTGGATTGCCCACGGGGACAGTGCAAAGGATGCCTCTGAATTGGGGCGCGGTTTGGACGATTTGGTGCCCGTTGATTCGATGGGGAAAGTCAGAGAAGATGGAGAAGAATTGGTGCTCGCCTTTGGCCGGCACCGTGGACGCTATGTCCGCGAAATCCAAGCCAATGATCCTTCATACATCGGATGGTTGTTGTCGCCAAAGGGCCTTGATTGTCCGGACACGCAGGCACGAATCAAAGAACATCTTCGTTCATGAGTCGGGGCGTTCGTAAGGCTCGCCATCGGGAAACGGAGACCATGGTAGGACATCGCACCAAGGCCCAATTCGCCAAGTTCCCCGTCCAGTCATCACGGAACCAAGGAACATCGGCCCTTGATGGCCGCTCTGTTGAAGGGTTTCAAGAACGTCTTTGCCCCGACCATCGAATCGGGCGGAGACCTGGTGACCTGTAGGAATGGCCCGGCCTGTCTCGTCCAAAGGCTCGCACAACTCCAGTACAGCCGCTCCCGATGTGGCCTCGTACCGATGGAGGAGAACCACCGCATCGCAAAAATCTCCTTGGTGCAAGGTGCCTGAGTCTTGGCGCCAGGTCCACCAGTGCGGACACCAAGCCTTCCAATCACAAAACCCTCCACAACTGTCGGGGCCTGGCGTTGGAGTCATCGGCATGGTGGTGGGCTGGGTCGCTTCCCAAGCGGCGTAAGCTTGCTCGAGGACGCTTCCGCCTGTTGCGCTCCACTTTGAGGCGGTTTTTGTGTACCACCCTTCGGTTCGCACAGGTGGTGCAGAGGGGTTGTTCGCCAGGAGGATATCCCGGTACATTCGCAATTGTCGGTTCACTTCGGGCTTCAATTCCTCGGTGGGGGCCCGGCCGGTCTTCAAGTCGGCCACCAGCCAACCTTGCAGCTGACCGGCATCGTCAACATCAGCAAACAGTAAATCGAGGCGCCCCATAAGGCGGCCATCGCTCGTGACGAGTTCACCCTCCACCGCAATGGTGAGCGATTGAAGATGCCGCCAAAGAGCAACCGTAACCTGTTCGTGCCCCAGATGTTTGGCGCCAATGTGGTCCAAGAGAAGCACAATGCCTCCTTTTTGCTGCGTTTTCGCCTCGCTCCATTTGGCATCCTTCCAATCTGGCCGGCGCGGCGTGGCCATGAAGACCGCTTTCTCCTCGTCCCAACGGGTTTTGAGAAACCCTTCCGCTGTCATTGGAAGCCAGCCCGTTTCCTTTCCATCCCGGCCCTCAAGATCCATGTTGAGGAGGTCTTCGATGGAAGCATGGACAGCGGTTCCCAACGAGGCGGCCATGCCAGCCTTGCGAGGAAGCCGTTGGCGGCTTAACCAATACATTCTCGGACAGGTTTCGTAGCGATTCCACGCCGAAGGTGAGAGTTTGTGAGCCCTTGGAGCCTGGGCCGCACTCTGCTCCATAACTCACAGGTGAGCACCGTTGATGATGAAGGTTTGGTGCCCGGATGGGGAAAGTGTTGAAGGGCATCGGGTCTCAGCCGAGGTCATGGATGCCCCAAGCCTACGCATCAATGCCACCATTGAAAACGAAAACGCCATGGTCATCGCTTGCTTTCCAAGCGTTGGCATGGTCTCAAGCATCGTCGCCCACTACCTCATCGATCACCTCGATTTGGAGTTCGTCGGTGGCTTGGTCGACGACCGCCTTCCGGCACTCGCCATGATCAACCAAGGCGTTCCTCTTCCTCCCATTCGAGCCTACGCTGGAAAGCCAAAGTGCAGCATCGAGGGATGCGACCAGGTCATTCTCCTGATGAGTGAAATGGTGGTCCCCGAATCCTTGGTTCACAAAATTGTCTGGGCCCTCTTTGAGTGGTCAAAAAAGCACGAATTGCTGGCAGGCGTGGTGGTGGACGCCTTTTCCAAGGGCGGCATGAAGAGTGGTATGGATGGCGTTGAGCCCGTCGTGGAATACGAAGACACCGACGCCATCGACGTGGTGGGTATCGGGTGCAATGAAACTGTTCGCTCAATGCTGAAGGAGATGGATATCCCGCTGCTGGAAACCGGTGTGATTCGTGGCATGAACGCCGGCATTCTCAGCGAAGCCAGTCGCCGTGGACTCGGTACCATGTCCATCATGGTGGAAGCCGACCCTCGTTTCCCAGACGCCCGTGCCGCTGCTGCTTTGATTGAGAAACTCAACACCCTTCTGCCCACCATTGACCTTCCACAGGAGCCGTTGTTGGCTGAAGCTGAGATGCTTGAAGCCCAAATCAGTGCGTTGATGGAATCGGCGGGTGAGTCACAGAAGAGTAGCCCCTCATCCAACGCCATGCTCTACGGTTGAGGCATCACGAGAAATCGGAAAGCGAAGATTGGTTTCCTGTTTGAGCCGGAAGTACTTCCCTCGACTCCTCTGCAGAAGACAAGCGCTCCTCCAGGTCGTCTTCAGCCCAAACGTCAACGCCGAGGTTGGTGGCTTTGGTGAGCTTGGAACCCGCTTTTTCGCCGGCGACGAGGACACTGAGTTTGGCTGAAACGCTACCAACGATTTTCCCTCCAGCATCGATAATGCGTTGTTGAATCTCTTTGCGTGGGGCCGAAAGGGTACCGGTGACGCAAAACGTCATCCCTACAAAGGGCCCTTCAGCCGTTTTCATTTCCTCTTGTTCAATGGTCAGCAGATCGATGAGGTCCTCAACAAGGGTGCGGCGCACAGCCAAGCCGTCTCGAAATTGTAACGCCACGATTTCGCCAACACCATCGAGTTCAAGCATGGTGCGTATGGCTTGGTTGTGAGCATGGGGCTTGCCGTTATCGTCAAGCTCCGGACCGAAGGTGGCATCGCCTACCGAGGCATGGGCCGCATCAAGCCACTGCAAAAGGCCGGGGGCGTCGCCTAAGGCCGATGCCAGCGCCGAAGCCAATTCCGGACCGATGCCGGGGAGGCCAAGTGCATGGAGGAATTTTCCAAGGCTCATGGTTCGGGATTTGGCTACCTCGGTGAGAACGTTGTTCGCTGATTTCTCACCCATGCGTTCCAATTCAAGCAGGCCATCCAAGGTAAGNCGATACAAATCGGCACAGGACGTGATGAGGTGAGCATCGAGCATCTGNTCGACCAATTTTTCNCCNACGCCATCAAGTTCCAAAGCACGGCACCAATACAGAACCGAGCGGCTGGTTCGTGCGACGCAAAAAATGTCCACGCATTTGAGAAACGCTCCTTCAAGCTCNACTTGACCGTCGCAGGCTGGGCAGGTACTTGGGCTGGAGATCGGGGCGTGGACAGGGAGTTGGCCAGTGAAAGGCTCGCCGGAGGCATGGAAGCGCCCGTCGAGGTCGCTCGGACTTGCCGGACCAAGCGCTTGTTCAATCTTCGGAATCACATCGCCACGGCGTACGATGAGCACCTTGTCTCCAAGGTTGATACCAAGCCGTTCAACCTCACCGACGTTGTGCAGGGTGGTGTTCTCAACGGTAACACCTCCAACCCGCTGTGGTGCAATCCGTGCCACGGGCGTGATGTTTCCCGTTCGCCCGGTTTGCCATTCGACATCGAGAAGGACGGAAAACGCCTCTTCAGGGGGGAATTTCCAAGCGAGCGCCCAACGGGGGTGATGCGCCGTCATGCCCAACCGTTCCCGCTGTTCGAGGTTGTCAAGTTTGAACACCACGCCATCGATTTCGTAGGGGTAATCGCTTCGCTTGTCGGCCCAGACCTGGGTTGACTTGTCCATGAGCGTCGCTGTTTCAGCCGGTGATTCTCCTTCATGCACTTCCCACGGAGCCGGAACGATCCCCAGCACATCCTCCATCCACGCAAGCAGGTCGGTATCGAGCTCCATCAGCGGCGCATGCTCGCTGTCAGGGTGGCGGTTCTCGCCAAGAGGCAATTTGGCATCGTAGGCTTGGAACACCAAGTCCGAAGCATCTGCTTTACCGTCAGCGTGCTTTTGACGAAGTGCGCCTGCCGCAAGGTTTCGAGGATTTGGCGAGATGTCCTTGTACTTCCCCTCAAACACCGCCAGGGGCATCACAACCTCGCCTCGGACGTGGACGTCCACGGCCACGGGTAGGAGCGTGGGTACGTTGGCAATTTTCCGAGCATTGCGGGTCACATCCTCGCCCCGCTCACCGCTGCCTCGGGTCGCTGCTCGAACAAGTCGCCCCATGCGGTATTCCAAGGAAAGGGCCGAGCCGTCCAATTTCGGTTGCGAAAGAAAACGTGTTGCGCCCGAGGTGGTGATGTTCACAAAATGGTTCAGTTCTTCAGCCGTTGTTGCCTTATCGAGGCTGCGCATGGGGAACAAGTGGTCCACCTTCACGCTGCCTGGAGCGATGTCGGCACCGACACGGCTCAGCTGTGGATGGTGCGGGTCGAGCTGCTTGAGTTCGTCCCAAAGCCGATCGAATTCTGCGTCGCTGATCTCGGGCTTTGCAAGGTTGTAGTAGAGGTGAGAGTGGTGGGCAATTTGCTCCGCCAGTGAGGCGATACGCGCCTCATCTGCCTCGGAGAAAGCACCGGCTTCGCCCATGGACGGAACAGGGGTGCGACAGGCTATGAAGCATCGCTTTTTGACCCCTCAATTGAATTTGAGCGCAACGAATTCGCTGTTCTCAAGCGGGCACCGTGTCATGATGGCTTGGCTCAAAATTCGAAGATGAATCTCGGCTACCACGTGAACCACGGCGGAAAACATGTGACCGGCATGTGGATTGAGGTCGTCGTCTGAAAAGGTCGCGTGGATGTGGGTGAAGGCTTCACCGCTTTCTCGACGAGCAAGATTGCCCTGCAAGGTCACGAGTTCGGTTCCACCCTCAAGGCTCACGCGATGGTAGACATGGTTGTCGTCCATGTAACCATAGACACTGTTTCGGGTTCGTCCAATTCCGCTGGTGATGGCGGCCGCATCAAAGCCGACTTCATCTGCAAGGCCTTGGAGTGAGGCGTGAATTTCCTCGCCAGGGTCCAGTCGAACAAAGAGGTCGTCGCCGCTGCGCGTCCATTCCATGACCGACGGTCTGCAAGGAAGGACAAGAGGTTGCCGTTTACTCGCTTTCTCGTTCACTTGGCTGCTCGCTTCGGGCTTGCTCCATGGCCTTGATGTATTCACGGGCAACACCCAGAGAATCAGGTGCGCCACCGAGAGGCAATGGTCCAAACGGACCCCATCCATTGCGCAACAGCATGATGCGTCGCTTTGGCTGGCGCTTGGCCAATCGGAGTCGCTCCCAAGGATAGCGCTGGCCGTCGGCAAACAGGTGGGTCGACGTGATGGCGTATCGCTTGGGGATGAGCAGAGAGATCAGATGAAGCCCCAGGAACACGTCCCACAAAATAGCGTAAATGACGGGTGTATTGCTGGCCTCAAGAAGCGCCCAAGGCAGCACCATCATGGCCGCCATCGAACCGAGATTGCCCCATTGACGGACCATCTCGTGAACGCCTTCGCTTTCCCAAGCAAACCCGCCCCCGGGAAGTTTACCCAACGCCGGGACGTCCCGGCGTTGCTTGGTGAGCCAATAGGCATCCCACGCCACAATTCCTGCAAGAACGGCAACTGCAAGGGTTGCAACGTTCTCAGCCGAGGGAAGGTTAACCATCCTTTCACGCTCACAAATGCTTCTGGTCAAGCGAGGTCAAATCGCCCGGTCCGCCTCGTCGTAGGCGTGCAAAGAAGAGCAAACCTACAACGAGGAAAAGAGCAAGCACGACCATGAGTCCGTTCACGTTGACGTCGTCCCCGTCGGACTCAACGCCTTCCAAGACATCAGGCGTCCCGTCGCCATCGTCGTCCATGTCCTCGGTAAGCCAACTGGTGTACCCATCAGGGCAGTCTAGATCGTCAGGTTGTGTGTCACCGTCCGTATCGATTTGTGCGCACGGGTCGAGTGGGAAGGCGTCCTTTGAGTCGCTGAAACCATCGTTGTCGTCGTCTTCGTCGTAGATGTTCGGACCACATGATTTGCCCGTGTTTGGATCAAACCATGTGGTGGCTGAGCATGAAGCAGACCAGTCGTTATCGGTGTCCAACAACGTGTACTCAAAGTCCATTGAAGCGGTCCCGGCCAGACCAAATGAATCGGTGACCGTGACCTCCACGATGTAGAAGCCCGCCGTCAAATCCGTGATGTTGTACACCGGTTCGTTTCCTCCTTGGAGCACCGTGTTTCCTTGCATGTCGTAAATGCGCCAAGAGAGCACAAGGGCCGAGGTTGCGTCCATGTCATCGCTGTACGAAGCCGAGGCCCGAAGGGAGTCTCCTTCCATCACGCGCTGACCTGCGAACGGCTCCAAAAGTTCGGCCTCAGGAGCTTGATTGACGAGGACGTTGATGACTAACACAGAAGGCGAAGTGGTTGGTGAATCCACCACCAATTCAGCAACTGGAGAACCGACGACGGTCGCTTGTACGGCCCATTGGTTGGCGACGCCTTCCGAGTTTTCGGTGATGGTTCGCAAGAGCAATGCGACATCAACGGTTGTGCCCTCGACCGAGAACGGGGGAAGCAGGTCGTCTCCATAACTCACGGCGAACATGGCAGGCACCGGCAACCCGTTTCTTTGCGCATCCAACGTAACCGTTCGGTAAGCGGAATATTCGCCCGCTTCTCCGACCGTAACCGTTCCCACTTGTCCATCCACGGCGTGCACGGTCGTTTGAGCAACGTCCAGCGTTCCAATGAGTTGACTTGATTCAAGTCGAACCGGATACGATTCCGTGGCGAGGGCGCTTGAAACCATGATGTGTGCCTCTCGCAAAATAAGCGGGGCGCTGATTTCACCAAGGTCCGAGTGGAGGGAGGCTCCGACGCTGTAGCCTGAAACATTGAGCCGCTCAACCACCAAACTGGCTGCGGAACGGCCGTGGTGCGTGATGAATCCTGTGCCAGCGCCGTCACCGTTGAGCGTGATGTCGGAAAAGAGGCCTGATGTGCGGTCGACATCAATGGCGGGCGCTCCGTTCAAGACAATGCGTTCAAGCGTGATCCCCTCGTTGTTCTCCCCAACGATGCCGCCCTGGCCGGTGACCTCGCCCTCAAGATCACTCAAGACGAAACCAGCGGAGAGGCTGTTGAGGGAGACAATGGCTCCCGCACCATCAAACGCCGTAGCGTCAACACCGCTCACCGAACCGGAGACGCCGGTCAGTTCCATCCCCCAGTCCGTGCCCTCAGCCAAGGTGATGCCGTTGAATTGGAGAGGGGTTTGTTGAGCCCAAATGGCCTGCTCCTCGCAATCGGCAAAGGAAACGTTGCTGAGGGTGACGAGACCTGTGGAGGGGTAGAGGTGAGCGCACCCACTGCCGTTTTGCAAGTGGCTGTTTCGGAGAACCAATTCGGCTGAATTTCCTGCCTCAACCACCACCAGGGGATCGCTAGCAGAACGGGCCATAAACACGCCATCGGCTTGGACGGAACCAAGACCAGAAACGGTCAATGCGGGAGCGGACTCGATGAGTTGTGTTCCAGAGAGTTCGATGACAGCGGCAGTGGAGGAGCCGAGCATCAAGCCACCCCACCGAGCACCAAAGCCCGTTGAAGAGAGGGTGGCTTCGCCGGCGTCAAACACACCGTTCACGGTGATGGTCGCCCCTTCTGATATACGGAGTGAAACTCCATCTTGAACCGTCATGGTGGATGAGCCTTGCAGAACGAGTGAATTGTCCAGTGTGTACGGGCTCCATTGCCGTTCGAGCACAAGCCATCCAGAAACGTCTCCAATGGGCACGGTGGAGGCCATGAAGGTGTGAGTGAGCGAACGGTTGGTGTCCCAAGTCACGAAGTCAGAGAAGTTGTTGCGTTGGAGGGTGACTGTTTTGATGCCTCCCCATGTTTCTCCAGTATCGGTGACCCGCTGAGCAACCGTCTGNGTTGATAATTGCCCGTTCTCATCGGTCATGGCCACCGAACCTTCGATGGAAATGAGAGCGTTTTCAACCGGCTCACCTTTGTCCAAAACCAAAAGGTCGAGGGTGGAAGAGCTGGTGAACTCGGCCCCGGTCATGGCCAGGACGGTCCCTTGCACGCCGCCTCCCGTGATGTCAATTTGACAACCTGGCTGGACCGTAAGGTCGCCCACGATGTTGAGGTGTTGAGCGTTGCGTGTGCTCATGCACCCCCATTGCACGTTGGCTTCAACCGTTAGAGAACCCGATTCAACACCGGTGAGGAGGCTTTGGCCGCTGGCTTGAACCCCGTCAGCTGCGATGGTGGCTTCTTCGCCGATGAGTTGNCCTGTGCCNTGAACCGAGACGGCGTGACCCTGCGTGAGGATCACGTCCGTGGAAACCAAGGTCAGAACGGCGTTGTTGTCCACCGTGAGGTCGCCTGAGATTTGATGCGGTTGACCGTCTGGACGTGGGCCGAGAACAACGTCTTGACCCGATGAGATGGTCCAATCGCCCTCNGGAATGACNGGAACTTGAACGGATTGTCCCCCTTGGCCTCCATACAAGGTAACCCTTGTTCCAGCACCTTCCAAGGTTACATCCACCACGGAACCNCTGTTCACCAGGGGAAGCGTGAGGGCCCCGTTGTTGTTGCTCATCAAGTCAAAGCCATGAACGGCGACATGGGCCTCAACGGGTTGACCNGCCAAATCGGTGAAGGTGACGTCGGTCTCCAGAAGCCGATAAGCGGCGGACGTGCTGATGGTCGGGTTCGATGTTGAGCCATAATACAAGGTGCCGTCTCCCAGCGCATCCGCNGANGATGGGGCNGTGTTNAACGGGGAGAAACTTCGCACGGTAGCGGTGCTTTCCGTGGAAAGCATCAGCGGCGTTTGGTGAAGTTGTGCCGTCCATGATGAGAGATGGAGGGAGGTGCTTCCNTCCATCAATACTCCGCGGTCCTGAGCGATGGTGGTCAGGGCATTTCCAGACAAAGAAGAATCGATGAGATGCAGTCCTGCAAGGCTGCCAATGTTGGCTTCAAGGCTTTGAACGACCGCCGTGCTGTCCTCAAGGACCATGCCGGTTGACACGTTGCGTGAGGTGAACTGATCGAGGGTGAGGTCGCTGTACCATGCGTTCAACCCAATGGAGGTTTGGTCGGCGGACGTGAAGGCCTTTTCGACCACGACGTTGGACCATCCGTGCTGACCTCCCAAAAGGTCGATGCCGATGGCTTGGTTGGCCGTCAGTTGAACGTTAATGTCCGTCAANGAACTGGTGGGTGTCTGCACCGAAAGGCCGGTGGTTGAGGCGTTCACCGTGAGGTTGGTCCAATCCGCATGCCCCGAACCCGAGGCTTCCACCGCTTGTTCAACGGCATAGACCGAGACGTTGTCCATGAGTGAGGTCCCAGAACCGGACCATGAAACCCCAACCGTCGGCGAGTCAATGACGGTGTGCTGTAAGGTGCATTGACCTTCACAACGAACGTCGACCGCCGGGCGCATCTCATCGGCTGAGGTGGAAAAGAAATCAACGCCGGAGACATGGAAGTGGGTGGTTCCCTGGCCGACGATGAACCGCTCAGCGTGAACGGTGCCCGAAGCAAGGGAGAAATCGTCAGCGTCCCCTGCGTCAATGGCCAGCGGCATCCCATGACCGTTGAACTCGCCCACCGTGGATGAGGCTCCAGAAACCGTGGCGATGCCCACGCTGGCGTTCTCAACCGAAAGGCCGTCCAGCGTGAGGGTCCCAGCGAGGGCTTGCACAGCCACACCGGCCTCCTTCACAGTGAAGGCCTCAACGTAGGCAGTACCGTGATTGGCCAATCCCACGGCGATTTCGCTGGCCAAACCATCGGAAAGGGTCAGAGAACCACTCTCTACATAGAGGGCTTCGTAATCCATTCGATTGGCTTCAAAACCGTCGACCGTCGCGCTTCCCCCCACCAATGAAAGCCCACGGTAGGCGTCGTTGAACACGACATCGGTGGCGTTGAACGTCCCCCGAACAAGGACGCCGGCAGAGGCATTGGCGACAGAGACGTCGGTAAGGTTCGCCTCCCCTCCTGATTCGACCACAATCCCAGGCCACAGACCTTGGCCGTGGGAGCCTTGCGTTTCTGGAACAACTGAGGAGAAAAAGGAGGCTTGGTTGGCCAGCAGCACGCCTTCGACGATGATGCTGTACTCCTTCGCATCCACACTGGTGCCCGGAGCGACGGTCAGCGTAGCGCCATTGGCCACCGTCACGTTACCTGAGAGAACCATGTTCCCCGACCACGTGGTGTTCACTGAAACCGTGCTGTCCACGGCCGTTGCCATTGGTAAAAGCAAGACGGTGAGGAGGAGTGAAATCATGCCGTACGCACGCCGTTGTCCCATGATGTTGCGTTGAAGTGGCGCCATATCAACCCCGAGGCTTCGGGACATGAAAAGTGTCCACACGCATCAAAGAGAATGGTGGGCCCGCCCGGATTTGAACCGGGGTCTGACGGCCCCCAGCCGCCAAGTATAGGCCAAGCTAACCCACGGGCCCGAGGAATTCCTCAGCTGCGCGCTGCACTGAACGGTGCGACCTCTTCGATGAGATCGAGGTGTCCAACGTACATGCGGCGGCAGCAATAGCGCTTCAGGCCAACGGCGTCCATAGCTTCGGATTCCGTCTTTCCATCGGCGAGCAATTGCTTGTATTCTTCCCACTTGTGGGCAATGACTGAGCCACAACTGAAACATCGTACTGGAATAATCATCTTCTCACCTCATCGGTACGACTTTTGCTTCTTGCGGCGAGCACCACGGCCGAGTTGGTGCTTGGGCTCCTTTCGGCGTGGGTCGTTCACAAGCAGGCTGCGGTCGAAGCGCAGATACTCATCTCGAAGTTCTTCATCAACGCCCTCGGCGCCACCGTTGTAGTGGACTAGGCCACGGGCGATGGCGGTTCGGATAGCGTCGGTCTGTCCCATGATGCCACCACCATTGGTGGTGATGGAAATGTCGACTTTGCTGAGGCGGTTCATGGCGTCAGCGATGATCAGCGGTTCCATTGACTTGCGGCGAGCCAAGGATGGCTGCATGATTTCAATGGGTTCGGAGTTCACACGAACACGGCCTTTTCCGGCCTTGACACTCGCACGAGCGACGGCCGTCTTGCGCTTTCCTGACATTTCAACGGACTTCTTTTTGCGTGCCATCACTGGTCACCTCCCGTCCATCGGTGAGCAGGTGCTCCCAAGTTTGCACTGACATCACCCAATCGGATGTAGCGGTCAGGCAAATCACGGCGGAATTTGCTGTCGTCTCCTTGCTGATGGCCTTCAGGCAAATCACCGGAAAGGTGGTTTGGACAGCCGATTTCCACACGGAGGTTTCGTAGGGCTCGACGGCCGCTGCTCTTCTTTTGATAGGGCAGCATGCCACGAACAGCCCGCTTGAGAATCATGTCGGGCATACGAGGGAAGAACGGCCCCTTTCGGGCGTGGTTCAACTCGTACTTCTTGTGGTAGTTGTCAAGGACGGATTGTCGGCTACCTGAAATGATGGCTTTCTCAGCGTTGACGATGATGACCTTGTCATCACGGTCTTCGCGGGCGGCCTTCAACAGGAGGTCGGCGGAGGCAGAAGCCAAGCGGCCAAGGATCAGGCCGTCAGCGTCGAACACGTAGGTGGTTGGATCAGCCAAGGATAACAACCCCCGTTCCTGTTGGGTTTTCGTTCATCAGCTCGCCGTAGGTCATGATTCGACCTCCAGCGGCCTCAATCTTCTCACGGGCACCGGTGCTGACACTGTAGGCGGCGATGGTATGGCCGTTGGTCAACTCACCTGAGCCGAGCAGCTTGCCTGGAACGAGGATGGTTGCACCCTCGGGGGCGTAGCGGCTTACACGGCTGAGGTTGGGTTGGGCCCAATTCTTGCGGCTTTTTGAAAGACGCAAGGCCACATCTCGCCAAACTGCAGCTCCGGTGTCGCGAGACTGGGCTTTCAGTTGGTTGATCATATCAACCAACTGGGCGTTTGTCTTACGTTCTGGGTTGCTCATTTGACTCCCTCGATGCTTTGAAGCAACCTGCCGACCGTCCATCCCGTTATGAAGGCACCGACGCGGAACGAACTCGTGTCGCGCCGGAGGGGGCCGATTATGCCCCAAATAAATGCGGTTCAATCAAGGAGAATTTCGCCTTTTGCGTCAAGCAACTCAACGGTCAATCCAGCGGCTCGGGCTTGGACGATGATCTCGTCGTGAAGCATGTCTGAAAAGTCGTCAAGGGCGCCAAGTGCCGTGATGCCAGCCACGTCGGTCAATCGGTCGATGAGATGGTTGAGAATGCAACTGACACCGTAGGCTTGCCCGGCACGGAAGGCATGGTCTGGCCCACCGACCTCAGGGTCTTCGGCTTTCATCCGGAGCATGACCGTTTGAGAGTAGGCCACCAAGGCGCCGTAAATTGCTTCGATGATGGCCGCAGCTTCCACATCGCCCAGCAACATTTGCGAATCGGCCAGAGCCGCACGCACTGCGCTTTCATAGATGCCATGTGCACCAATGGTGTCTGTCGTTTCGATTTGCATGGCTTGGTCAATGAGTGTCTTCCAGTCGTCCATGAACCTCTACACTACCCTCCACCCTTTGAAGGTTAAGGAGGCAAAGCGTCTGGCTCACGCTCAACGCACCTTGCCTCGTTGAGGCAGCGGACCACTTCAAATCTTGAAGTCGGTGTTTTCGCCTTCGACGATACCCGCCTGTCGAACCGAGCCATCGGCAGCTACGAATTCGCCGGCCTTGGTCAGGTTGTCGTAAATGCTGGACGTGTCGATTCGCTTGACGACGGACTCTTCGCCAAGGGACATCGTCAACGAATTGGTGATGGCACCGAGGGTCTGCATGGCACGGTCACGATGGGTTGCATCGATGGTGTGCTCGGAGTAGCGTGCTTCCTCAAAGATGGAGAGGAAGTCATCGAGTTGATCCGTTGGCACCATGTTGAAGGCGGTGCGAACGGCTGCTTCAAACTCACGTGCTGTCTCGTAGACCTTCTTCATGAAGCCGTACTTTCGGAAGTGCTTGACGAGGCTCTTGTAGCAGTCAAAGATGGCCGCGATGTATTCGTTGCTGGCTTCGAGTTGCATCATGGCATCGGTCAAAATACCACGGAGGGCTTGCACCTGCCGTTGTTGTTGCACGCGCTGATAGTAGATGGCTCCAGCGATGAGGAGGGCCATCAGAATGATGGCAAATCCGATGAGGTTGCCCGGAGAGAGCAAGCCATCGGAGCCACCCAGGGCTTCTGCCTTCTTGTAGGTGATTTCGTGCGTGATGTTGTCCTGTGAGGGGGCGAAGTAAGTCGAACCGGGGTAGTACGCCGTGATTCGCCAGAGGCCGCTGCAGGGGTTACCGTCGCAACTCTGTCCAACGAAAGACCATTCAAATCCAGCAACACCTTGCTCGTTGGTACGGGTCTTGTTGTTCAGGTCTGAAACTTCCCATTCACCGGTTTCATCGTTGAAGAACTCGTAAGCAAAGATAACCTCTTCATTTTCAACGGCCAAATCAAGACGGTCTCGCAGAAGAGCGATTTGTCCAAAGATCAAATCCCCTTCATCGGCACCGTTTGCACCACTGTTGCTCCAGGTTTGCTTCACTTGCAAGTCGACACGGGAGCGAACCAGCACTTCAATGTCCATCGCTGAACCGTTGAGGGCGTTGCTGCTGTCCTTGTCACAGCCACCGGGAATGTTTCGGTCCGGTTCGAACGCCACACGGAGGGTGCGGAAACCTTCCAGCTTACCACCGGTGGTCTCAACGCCTCGGAGGGTTGGGTTCTGAATTGGATCGCCACTGAACCATTCGACGCTTCCGTCGATGTCGCTGGTTCGAACCGTAGCAAGAGGACGCACGTTCTCATCGGGGTCAAGGTAGATGTTCAGGCACTTTCCGCCGACCGCCTGTCCGTTGGATTGGGCCAGAAGCGCATCGATGTGGAACGATTCCTTGAGGTAAAGCACAGGGTACCTTGAGCCATTTTGTGCGACAAATTGATCCACGCTGGACTTGAACGGACCAACTTCGGTGATCTGCAACGTCGAGTTGGAGAACACGTCAAACTCGGTCTGGACGGTCTTGTTCTCGTAGCGATAGGCATCGTTGTTGTCGTACGCAGAGTACGACACCGTAACACGGGCCTTGCCAGCCATCACGTCGGAGAGCGGGCAGGTGATGGAGAAGAATCCATCCAAGTTGGTGGTGCCAGATTGACAAGCCACAGGTCCAGTTTGGCCGTTGACCATTTCGTAGTTCACACGGATACTTCGGTCGGTCAAGTTGACGCCCAATTCATCGCTGAGTTGGCCAGTGACAATCATTGGCTTGGGCACGACTTCTCCCGTTAGTGGGTCAATTTCGCTGGTGTAGACAATTTGGTCATCCACGGTCATGATGGTCCGTCCAATGAGGTTGAATCCATTGGCGTTGTTTGTCATGGTGAGACGGAAGTGGTCGTTTCCTGGGACGGAGGTACATGGGTCCCATGCGCCCTGGATTCCAAGGTAGCTCACATCAAGCGGTTGACAACCTTCGTTCGGCAGGGTCTCTTGGAATCGCAAAATCACGTTCACAGGACCGAATCCATCGGGCAGGAAAGACTCGGGGTCAGCGCGAAGCAAAGACGGATTCAGAGGAGAAATGTTGGACTTCAAACATCCAATGGTCTCCTCTACTTCCAAACCATCGCCATCAAGGTCTCGGTCGGGGATGTTGTCGCCATTGCCGTCGTAGAAACAGAGGTGGGAACCATCAGGTTCGACTTCTGGCAAGGAAATCACACCCGCATTGGGCGCGAGGGTGGCAACGACTTGCCGATGCAAGGTTCCTTGGAAGTCGGTTCCTTCGAAGATCACGTCCACAAGTCCACCGTAGGGCGTTTCACCGCCGGATAAGGCCGTTCCACCCGAATCCCTGATGCTGGTCTTGTTGTCGTCGGAAACCTGAGCCGTAAAGTCCCATTTGTCACCGTTACGCCGCAGATTGTCTTCGGTACTGATGACCTGCATGTAGGTGCGGGAAACCACCCAAACCGATTGAGAAACCGTTGTTCCCTTGAGCAGCGATGTACCGGAATACTCGAACTGCAAGGTGAAATTACCCAGGGAATCGGAGGCTGAGACGTTGAACGGGATTTCGAAGAAACCGTTGCTGTCCGTGAAGTTGACACCGGTGCGTCCATCAAACGACCAGGTGTAATTCACCGGAGCGTTTCGAACCGGTTGAAGCGAGTTGTCAACCAACTTGGCCTGAATGGTCGTGTTGGTGTTCCGATACAACCGGGGCAAAGACGTCGTCTGGAAGTCGGTCGTACCCACGACGGTGACGTTGATGTAAGCGCCCGTTGGAGCGAGGGTCGACGAATTGCCGGTGAAGTAGTAGGCTGAATTGGTGAAGTCAACTCGCAGACCGTAGGTGCCTGCACCGTATTGACTGTACCATGACCAGTTGTAATCGTAGGCGGCGTCGCCGTCCTTCATGATCGGTCGCTGGGTGTAAGCGGTTTCACCAGCACCAAGGAATTGTCCGTTCTTGTCAACGTCAACCTGCAAAGCGATGGGGTCCTGGTCCCAAGGGTCGTTGGTTCGGTTGGTCACCTTGCCGATGACTTGGAGCGATTCTCCTGTGTTCATCTCTGGCACGATTTCACAGCGGATAGCACTGTTTGGGTCCGTTCGGTCCACAGGCCCACAAGGTGGCAAGTTACTGTCGCCGCCGTTCACCAAAGCGATGAACCAGTGCGTGCCGTTGCCTCCAAGGAAGGGTCGTAGCGCTGCTGCTTGACCGGTCAATCCAGTCGGGGTGCCGTCCCATGACTTTGGATACGGTTTGAACGCTGAGACATCGTTGTAGTTCACGCCCGCATTGTCGAGGGCAGGTTGGTGGAAGAGGGTCGACCAGTCGCCGAACGTTCCATCGCCGTTGTTGACGGTTGAGTCGTAGTAGTAGATGGGGCTCAATCCATCGAGGATCAACGTTCCTTCAATGTTCATGCGATGCATAATGCGAACAGAGAACGGTTCAGCTTCGTCACCGTTCAGGTATGGGAACGGCCATTCAGTGGCCAGTTCAGGTGATACCCGGGCGATGATTTCAATGTCGCCGGCTGGGAGACTGGTGTTGGTGTAATTGTACCTCAACGCATCCCCGTTGCTGTCCAGAACCACATCGTGTTGCTTGGTCAAATCGTTCCAAGCAATTTCTTCGTAGCCGCCTGGAACCTGTCCAACTCCGTTGTCGGCGGTGGAGTTCCACTGGACTTGCTTCCACGTACCGCTGATGCCCAAATCTTGGACGAAGGTAAGGGAAGCCCATCCTGAGGCGTCGGTACGGTAACCGTTGTTGCCCAAGCCAGTGAAGTTGGTTGGTGCCGTCAGGTTACCGAACAGGCCGCCGAAGATGGAGAAAGTGATCGGTGAATTCTTGATGCGGTTGTCAAACAAGCCGCGGTCCCAATCCGCTGCGTAATGGGCCTTGAAATCAAGCCAGAACGGTTGTTCATCGCTGCGGAAGTAAGTCCAAGCGGAGTAGTCCACGGTCATGTTGGCTTCAGCGCCAACAAAGTAGGATTGGGATTGATTGCCGTTGAACATGAACATCTCTGTGACTTCTGCATACACTCGATACGTGGTGTTGTCCCCCACCGTCAAGTCCTCTGGATAAAGGAATTGGCCGACGCTGAAGTTTCCACCAGCGTTGGTCAAGACGTCGATGGTCTCGATGGCGGTGGTGTTGTTGGCCGTCCATTCAATGTGAACCTGCACGGGCAATTGAGGAGCGGATTCAACCACACCAGTGATGGGGTTTAGCCAGTCAACGTGACCCGCAAAGATGGTGGGGCTTTGAGCATCCAACCAAAGGTTGTCAGGAAGGTTGAGCGTGATGTAGGTCGGCGCCTTGTCATCGGCATCAAGGATGCCGTCGTTGTCGTGGTCCCAGTCCGAAGACAATTCAGCATCTTCGATTTGGTCAAAGTCCGTATCTGTCCGGGTGTCGTTGTCATCATCGGTGTCGATGGCATCCGGTCCTGTGGAGGAGTCGGATGGGTTGGCGATACCTTCGCCATCGCCGAAGTCGTCGTGGTCCCAGGGGTTGGTGGAATTGCGGTCAAAGCGAGTGGGCCAGAGCAGCACTTCGTCTTCATCGTGCATTCCGTCTTCGTCGTCGTCTTCGTCCATGTCGTCTCGAGTGCCATCGTTGTCGTGGTCGAACGGTGCAGTGATGCTGACCAGAAGTTCGGCCGTGTTGGTAAGGCCGTCGCCGTCCCAGTCGTCGTCAGCCCAGTTCGGGATGCCGTCGTTGTCGTAGTCCCAGGTGGATTGCTCTTCGCCCCAGAAACATCCCTGAAGTTGCTCTTGGTCGACGTCCAAGCGTCCATCGTTGTCGTCATCGGGGTCTTCCCCATCCGGCACACCGTCGTTGTCGTTGTCAACGTCATAGATGCTTGGCGAACGCAGGCCTTGAGACATGATACCTTGGTCCCAAACAGCTTGGTAGAAACCGTCGTCATCAGCGTCTGCATCGTTTCCGTCATCGTCGTTGTCATCGCAATTTGAACCCGTGAAGAAATTCCCGTTGTTTTGTCCAGTGTCGTCGTCCAGGTCGAAGTTACTGTCGACTTCAAAGAAATCCCAAACGCCGTCGTTGTCATCGTCGACGTCAAACCAATCAAAGACAGCATCGTAATCGTCGTCGAGATCGATGGTGGAGTTGGTGAAATCGCCGTCGACATCGCCATCGACATCGTTCTTGAGGAGGTCAGCTCCCAGTTCATCGGGGAAGTCGGCCTCAGGGCCATTATCGCTGTTCCACTGCCAAATACCTGTTTGCAAACCAAACCAGGTTACGAAAGCATCACGGTTGTCCTGCATTTGAGTAAACGAAATGGCCGAGTCAATGGTTCCGTCGCCACCGAAGTCGTAGTGCCAGCAACCAATGCCTTCTACAGGAGTACAGCTCCAGTTGCCGGACGGACCACCGGATGTTGCGCCTTGATCGATAAATGCATCCGGGCGAGTGGAATAAGGCGAGCCAAACTGAGCATTGACGCCATTCAACGGCATTTGATATGCCAGTGCGTAGCTGTAACCGCAGACAAATCCACTAGCGAAATTGCCAGCAGTCCAGCCGCAGGTTGTCAAGTTAAATGAGCCCCCCATCTTGATGTCATTGACGTCTAAAACACCGTCATTCCCTTCATCCTGGTCCCACCAGTCGGGCATGCCATCGGCGTCTTGGTCAATGTCTAAACCGTTGATGAGTGAATCTCCATCTGAATCAATGTCCCAATCGTTTCCACCGTTGTAAGGCGACCATCGGGCAAAGAGGAACCAATAGAATTCTGGCACGGTGCCGGGCGTCACCGGGTTGGTGGTGCCATCATAGCCGTTGTAATTGAGAACGACATCAGCGAAGGGGTTGTGGTGGAATANCATGTTCCAGTGGTCGGTGGCGTTGGAATCGTAGATTTGGCTATCNCCGGAGCCGTCAAGGTCGCCGCCATCGTTCACAGGATAGTATGGTGTNGCGAAGGCGTCGGTGGCGTCNAAGTCAACCACGCCACAATTGCCATCATCGGGGTCGTACAGATCAGCAATGCCGTCGTTATCGTCGTCCCAGTCAATGCTGTTCTCGAGTCCATCACCGTCAACNTCCGAATCGACATCGTTCGGGCCGTCATCACGATAGAGTCCACCGTTGATTTGGTGAAGGTCGTTGTCGTTGTCGAGGTCGCAATCCCAATCGATATCCAAAACATCGATGATACCGTCGTTGTCATCGTCAACGTCGTCCCAGTTGCTGATACCATCGCCATCCCAGTCGTTGAACTGAGAGAAAGAGGCTCGGCGAGTCTGACAACGGGGGTCTGGACTAACGGGGTTGGGGTTGGCCTGTGTTGGGCAGTTCCAAGAGGCGACATCGGAGGCNGTATCGAGTGGGAACGAATCGTTCTCGTTCTCGATGTTGTCGTTGTCAAGATCGTACGGTCGGTCGGCACCACCCACGGCGAAGTTGCCGGGGTTATCAGGAGTTGAGGTACCGCCCATATCGGTGTCGAGCCAGTCGTANANGNCGTTGTAATTCTGGTCAAACGGCCGGAGGCGGTCGTCGTCCAGATCGTAGTCATAGTCAATTTCGCAATCAATCACGTTATCGTTGTTGCCGTCTGCACCTGGAATCTCAAAGTCGGCNGANGATACGCTGGTAATGGTCAAGTTGCCTTTGGAATCTCCTCCAAAGACGGTGACTTCGTCCCCAACATTGTAGCCCGAGCCGCCACGGTTGATGGTGGCGGTCGTGATGACACCAGCGGTTACGANGACATCAACCGTCAGTCCGGATCCACTGCCGNGCGNGGAGGTTGCGACGTCGGTTGCGCTGTTGTAGTTTGCACCACCGGTGGAGATCGTTAATCCGGTCACTGCGCCGTTTTGCAGGCCGGTGTAGTCGCTGGTTTGGTCGCCGTTGGTATCAATTTCCACGCAAGCGTCAAGGATGCCGTCGTTGTCGTCGTCGGGGTCAACCATGTCAAGGATNCCATCGTTGTCGTCGTCGGTGTCGGCTGAGTCGGGGGTGCCGTCGTTATCGTTATCTGGGTCTATGAAATTAGGGANTCCGTCTCCNTCTAAATCGCCGTCGATGATTTCACTGAATGATGCAACNCCTTGTGGCCCTGGAAATACCGCNGGGTTTCCAATCCAGCCACTTGCTGTTGCACCAGGAGCGTTTACGCGGTTCCGCTCCCAGTCAACATAGTCGACGCCACCTGAATAAGCTCGGTATTCATTGAATGTCCAAATACGAGATGCGTCGTAAAGGAGTGCCGTTGCGGACATTTGGGTCGTGATTGAGGCGTCATAGGGGTGAGCGTCATCCACATCGAGAACACCGTCATTGTCGTCGTCGGTGTCAAAGTAGTCCGCTGTTCCATCGGAGTCGAGGTCGCAAGGCCAGGTGAACTGGTCAATGCGCCCGTCGTTGTCATCGTCCTCGTCGTAGCGGCCAGCTCCTGCGCCATCGCTGTCCTCGTCGGTCACGCCATCGTTGTCGTGGTCCATTGGGTTCTGGTCAGCGAGATAGAAGTTGCCGATGGCCCCGATGTTGGGGTCGGGGTGATCAATCGTAGGGTCGAGGTAGCGGTCGGTGGAAACGTTCCGCGGGTCGAGGCCTTGTGCTTCGAGGGCATCGTAATCGATTGGTCCCTCAAGGATGCCATCGTTGTCATCGTCCCAGTCGTCAACGTCAAGGATACCGTCGTTGTCATGGTCGTACGGGTCGGTGCCGTAGCATCCATCGAATCGCTCGAGCAAGTCGTAGATGCCGTCGTTGTCGTCATCAAGGTCGTCAAGGTCGTTGATGCCGTCGTTGTCGTGGTCGCCTGCACGTGTTTCTTCAAGGAAGGTGGAATACGAAGGTATGGCTGCCTCCAAGACCGAAAGGTCAACGATGATNCCTGAAGAAACGCCCGGGTCAGCCCACATGAGGTTTGAGAGAGCGTCGTGAGCGAAGTCAAGGTTGGCATCATGGGCGCCATCCCAGCCACCTTGGCCGCCTTGGTCGGTGGATTGGACGGGCGACATGCCAAGGCTTCCGCCTTTGACCAGTTGCGTGTCGTTGGTTGCCTCCGGGCCATCGTGAATGGTTTGGACGATGGCAAGCAGGCTGCTGGCCAGCATCAAAAAGACAATGATGATGGCCATGGAGAATTGTTGTCGGTCTTCGATTTTTTGAGTGTGTTGTTTTGACAGCATACGGGCACCTCGTAATCGCTCCTCCACCGAAATACCCTATTTCAAGGGCGTGGCGCGAATGTGCGGTTCCGTATCACGAGTGCGTCTGCGTATCAACGNCCATAGAACATTGAAACGGGCCGAAGTGCATGAGGTGAAATCAGAAAGAGAGGTGCTCCGGGGCCTTAGCCCCGAAGCGCCTGTTGTACCCGTCAGAGACGGTTCTTTGACAAACAGTCATCGTTTCAACTTCAGAACTCGTAGATGTCGAGGATGCCGTCGTTGTCGTCGTCATCATCTTCGTAATCGTCGAGACCGTCGTTGTCAGCGTCGAATTGACCCGTGAGGTCGTTACCGTCGTTGATTTCAAACCAGTCCATGAGGCCATCGTTGTCATCATCGTTGTCGGTAAGATCCCAAATGCCATCGTTGTCATGGTCGTAACGGTAGCTTCCAGCGACGCCATCGATTTCGTCAACATCGAGGATGTTGTCGTTGTCGTCGTCGTCGTCTTCTGCGTCGTCCATACCATCGTTGTCGTGGTCGCGGGACAAGTCCTCGCCCATGTCGCCAATGTCATTTCGGTTGTCAATGCCGTCGTTGTCGATGTCCAGATCGACAGCATCGGAGATGCCGTCGTTGTCGTGGTCGTAGATGTTGGTGTTCGGGTCGCCATCGTTTACTTCCTCTCGGTCGTCGATGCCATCGCCGTCAGCGTCATCATCCTCGAAATCGTCGGTTCCATCGTTGTCGTGATCCAATGGTGAATCATCAACAACGTCTGGAATACCGTCGTTGTCGTCGTCGTTGTCAACGTCGTTCGGGATGCCATCGCCATCGTTGTCGTTCTCGTCCTGGTTGTCGAGCTGCTGGCCTTGCTGCTGTTCGGATTGCTGGCCTTGTTGACCCTGCTGTCCGTTCTGCGTCTGACCTTGCTGCTGCTCGTTCTGACCGTTCTGGTTCTGACCGTTCTGGTCCTGGCTGGTCTGGTCACCTTGCTGGCCGCCTTGCTGGCCGCCTTGCTGTTGTTGACCTTGGCCGTTGTCTTGCTGTTGACCTTGCTGGCCTTGNTGACCTTGCTGGCCTTGCTGACCTTGCTGGCCTTGNTGACCTTGCTGGCCTTGTTGACCTTGCTGGCCTTGCTGACCTTGCTGGCCTTGCTGACCTTGCTGACCTTGNTGACCTTGNTGACCTTGCTGACCTTGNCCTTGGCCTTGTTGTTGACCTTGGCCCTGACCTTGNCCNTGACCTTGGCCTTGACCTTGGCCNTGACCTTGGCCNTGACCTTGNCCNTGACCTTGGCCCTGACCTTGGCCTT
>PAWY01000035.1 GCA_002714305.1 Methanobacteriota archaeon
TGCCATCGGGACGCTCATCGGTTCAAACATCACCGACCCGCTTCTCTCCATTGGTATCGCATCCATGGTGCATCCTTTGGCTCTCACCGATGCGAGTTTTGCGCTGACGGCGTACATCATCATTCCAGCCACCTTTGTTGGTACTGGAGTTGCCCTGGTCATGATGCGGTCGCAATATGAATTCAAACGCTGGGAAGGGGTTGTTCTCATCCTGATTTACGTGATTTTCCTTGCAGCACTGGCGGCCGAACGGACGGGAATCATTGCCCTTTGAGGTCCTGCCCACCGAACTCCATCTAATCGCTCTTAAGGGAGCGATGCTTGGCTCTATCATGGTGGACTTCCAACTCGATGAGATGCAAGCCATGTTGAAGGAACTTGCTCACGAGTTCGCCCAAGATGAAATTCGACCTAACGCAGAACACTGGGACGAAACGGCGCATTACCCAAAGGAGACCATCCAAGCCGCTCATGAGATGGGCTTGCTCAACCTTCACATTCCAGAAGCCTACGGCGGAGCAGGGTTAGGTTCCTTTGAAGAGGTTCTCGTCAACGAAGAATTGGCTTGGGGTGACCCTGGATTTGCTACGGCTGCCTACGCAACTGCATTGGCGAGTGCCCCCATCATCACCGGAGCCACCGACGAACAGAAAGAGCACTGGCTGAGGAAAATCGCTGAAGAGGGGGCCTTAGCTTCCTACGCCGTCACCGAGCCGGGCGCGGGTTCCGACGTCGCCGCTTGCACGACCACAGCCATTCGAGACGGCGATGAATACGTCATCAACGGCTCAAAAATGTGGATCACCGGAGCAGGTCATGCAGACTTCTTCTTTGTCCTAGCCAAAACCGATCCTGATGCCGGCTACCGTGGCATGTCGGGTTTTGTGGTCGAGAAGGATGCGAAGGGCTTCTCGTTGGGAAAGAAAGAGAACAACATGGGCCAGCGTTGTTCCGACACACGTTCCATCTCCTTTGATGATGTTCGCGTCCCTGCTGACCATCTCATCGGGGGCTCGGAATCCGGTGGGTGGATGAACGCCATGAAGGCGTTTGATATGAGCCGGCCAAACATCGCCGCCCATGCCACTGGGTTGGCCAGAGCTGCCTACGAGCACGCCTTGCAATACTCAAACGAACGCCAAACCTTCGGTAAACCGCTTCATCAGCATCAGGCCATCCAATTCATGTTGGCCGACATGAAGACGAACCTCGAAGCCGCTCGTATGTTGACGTGGAAGTCCGCCGCCGAATTTGATGCTGGTGTGCGCAACACGGAATCGGCAGCTCACGCCAAACGTTTCGCTGCTGACATGGCCATGCAGGTCACGACCGACGCCGTTCAGGTCTACGGGGGCTACGGCTACTCAGAGGAATACCCCGTGGCGCGTTTGATGCGAGGAGCCAAAGTGATGCAAATCTACGAAGGGTCTTCTCAAGTCCAACGGATGATCATCGGCCGAGAAATCACCAAGGGACTCTGATCATCGCCAACCCTTCCGAAGGTTGTCTTCAAGTTGCCATATTTGGTCGGCGTCATGATGCCAGTTCTTTGACCGTCCAGCGTTGGTTTCATTTTCCCTGCGGTCAATCCACGCATCGTACTGCTGATCTTCAATTCGGGTGGCTTGGTGTTCAAATTCATCCGCCTCAAAAAGATCGGCGTGCCAATGCGCCCACATTTCATCATCGAGAAACACCTCTGCCTCGTCGTCTTGGTACTCGTCCTCCATGTAGACCTCCTCTTCCATGATGACTCCCTCTTCGCTGAATTGATAGACGCCCTCCAGCGCCTTCCTCGGTGAGACGATGAATTGAGCAAGCAAGGGGATTCGCATGCCCGTGGTCTTGTCGTTTTGCAACGCCAAAGCCAAGGCTGCGATTTGGTCTCCGATGGGCAAATGCATGGAAGTTCGGCGGGCATGCATGCACAAGGATACGGCGAATGGCGTTCGCTCCAACAGGTCGCTTTTCCAAGCCGCTCCATCGATGTCCATTCTCCAATTGACTTCCTTTACCTCTCGATATTCTCCGTCGATGTCGATGTATTCCTCGCCATAATGTGCTCGCGTGTTCACACAATACCAGCGCCGGGAGGCACCTTGGATGAGAACGCGTGGCAGGGATTGTTGATTGACCTGAAGTTCCATGCGAGAAGAACCGTTGACGATGTTTTGCAAGAATTCCATTGACCGTGCATACGCGTCTCGGTTGGCCTTGAGCCAATGTCCGGGCGGTTTCCATGCAATCATGGCCGTTCTGATTCTTGAGCCTATATCAAGGTCCATTGGGAAAAACCCCAAGCGTCGGTTCTCTTTGTGGGGGNCATGGGCAGNATTTCCATTCCTTCNGTGGTGCTTNCCGNNGGACATAGNCGCCGCCTTGGCCGACCCAAAGCACTGGTCCAAGTGAATGGGAAAGAACTCGTTTGGTGGGTTCACGAACGGCTGGTCGCCGCAGGGTGCACTCCNGTTGTGGTGGTGAACGCCGAGATTGAGTCTGAGGTCGCACGTCTTCTCCCGGAGGCTCACCTTGTNGTCAATCCCGACCCTGATGCCGGAAGAACCGGCTCGTTGCAATTGGGCATTGAGGCTTTGGAGGTGGTGATGGAGGCCAAAGTGGAGCGGTTGGTGATGGCGCCGGTTGACCGGCCGGCTTGGAACGACGAGGTGCTGATGGCGCTGCTTGAGGGTCCAGGNGACTTCGCTCCTTCCTTTGATGGCCGGAAGGGCCATCCGGTCGTTCTCGCACCGGCCGCCATTGAAGCCGTCAAGAACGCTGAACCTCATCATTCGCTGCGGGAGATGGTGGTGTTCAAACCGGTTGCAGTTGTGGCGCCATGGCTCCATTACAACATCGATACTGACGATGATGTGGCGCTTTTGGAATNAAACAGTGCAGCACTTTTGGCCTGCTTTTCTCAAGGCGAAGGGATATGAGGGCCTTCTGCTGAGGCGNTACCATGACCGCTCATGTCCTTCGCTGGGTGCTGAGCGAGTTGGGACAACAACGATCGGTTGTTCTCGCAACCGTCCTGAACACTTCGGGAAGCGTCCCAGGAAAGACGGGTGCCCGCCTTGCCATGTCCTCCTTTGANGAATCTTGGGTTGGAACGGTGGGTGGGGCTGGACTTGAGCACCGGGTCTTGCAGCGNTGNCGTAATCTGCTTGCCGAGCAGGACCATCCCTTTGCTGAGGTGCTCACCTTTGGCTTGAACAAAGGGGCGAAGGGCTATGAGGTGACGCCGCTTGATTCCTTNTGCGGCGGTCGAGTGTCGATNGCCATTGAGGTGATGATGCCCATGCCCCACGTTCACATCATGGGCGGNGGACATTGCGGTGAAGCCTTGGCCACGACGCTTCACAGCCTTGGTTGGTCCTATTCGGTCCACGACACACGGGAAGACTACGTTTCTATAGAAAAATATCCGCATGCTCTCGAGCGCTCTTCANCCTCCGTTTCGGATTTGCTGGAGGGTGAATCCGCCTCGACGTTGGGCCGATTTTCAGATGTCTTACTCCTCGGTCATGATTGGGCTGAAGACCAAGACCGNCTCCTCGGTTTGCTGACGTTGCTCAATGTNNCTGATGTGAGCCTTAACGGCCGAGNTCATCCACGCATTGGCGTGATTGGGAGCCGTTCAAAATGGCAGGCGTTCGAAAAAACCTGCCTCGAGACTGGGCTGCCTCAAACCCTTCTTGACCAAGTCATCTGTCCAATAGGACTCAACATCGGAGCTCAATCACCTGAAGAAATTGCTGTCGCCGTGGTGGCTCAGATCATGGCCATGCACAAGGGCATTGACCCAAACGATCCAACCTGGCGTCAAGGTTGATCGACGAACACATGCTCCCGGAAGTATTTGAGTTCCTCAATGGACTCCAAAATGTCATCGAGGGCGAGGTGTGCTCCTTTTTTGGGATAGCGGGGAACGTCCCTGTACCATCGTCGNCTCAACTCTTTGACCGTTGAAACATCCACCATNCGATAATGGAGGAAGTCAAGAAGTTCTGGCATTTCTTTGGCCATGAATTGCCGGTCATTCCAAACACTGTTTCCACAGAGGGGGGCCGTGTTTTCATCCACCCATTCTCGCAAAAAGGAAAGCGTCGCTTGTTCTGCTTCATCCACGCTCACGCCCTCNTTGCGAATTCGGTCGACCAATCCGCTTCGNTGGTGGTGNCGTGTGTTCCATTCGTCCATGCCTTCAATCAGCGACTCAGGCACGGTGATGGCGAGGTTTGGACCTGTTGCAAGGACGTTTAATTCTCCGTCCGTGATCACCGTAGCAATCTCGATGATGGATTCACGGCTAAGGTCAAGCCCNGTCATTTCAAGGTCAATCCATACCATGCGGTGGTGGCGCTGGTCCATGGTTCCCCTGGGTCGCTGGGGGGTCTTGATTCTTCGTTCATCCGTTGAATCCATCAGGCGCTCTTGTCAGACGACTCAAAGGTGAGCATGATCTGACCTGAGGGCCCAAAGGCAACCACTGGGACAAAGCCGTCGTGTGGAGTGGCATCCAANGAGGCGATGATGTTGTCAACGGCGTCCTTGGGAAGTCGCAACGAGAATCCTTCTCCGGTGTCCAAAAGGCCGTTGTGGCCTGCGGCCGGCTCAGCAACAACGACGGGCTCTTCTTNCTCAACCTCAGCGANGGGTTNTGCTTCAACGGCCTCTTCCTCGTCAAGTTCCAACAATTGCTTTTCCAATTCATCATCGAGTTCGACCTCTTCTGAAACCTCATCAAGATCCATCAACTCCTTTTCCAATTCATCATCGAGTTCGACCTCTTCTGAAACCTCACCAAGCTCCATCAACGCCTCTTCCAATTCATCATCGAGTTCAACGTCCATNTCTTCCTCTTCATCAAGGTCCATGGCTGGTTCTTCTTGCGTTGGTTGTTCTTCCTCTTGCGTTTCTTCCACGGGCAGTTGCACTTGAGCGCCTCCTGTTTCAGCAGGTGGAGCGCCCGTTGCGGGGGCCTCTTCGTAAATGCCATCATCTTCGTTCATGCGCTGCATGAAGAGGAAGCCAAATCCAAGGGCGACCATGCCGCTCATCACGCTGGCGACGGCACTGAACAAATCACTTTCAAGCGAATTTGCAAACAGGAAGGCTGTCAGGATTGAGCCGTATCCACCCACGCCTCGACGCCATCGTGCATCGGCTTCGTCGCTGAAGCCTTGGATGCCAACCACGACGAGGTAGACCGTGGTCAACAAGTAGGCCATGGAGTCGAGGTTCAGGCTGTCAAAGGCGATGAACAACCCGATGATGGAGTACAGCACGCCGCTGATGCCCAAGCGGTCCATGAAGGCGAAGAAAGCCTCGTCGGATTCCCACTGAATGGTCTCGTAATCGTACACTACATCGTCTTTGACGGAAAGCAGGGTGAGGATGATTCCTTGCACCGCCAGCGTCAACCCGGTGATGCTTTGTCGCTGTTCATCGGAGCCAACCTCGGCTTGAGCCATCAAGTTGACAACGCTGAAGGTGAGGAGAATCGGCATCGCAATCATGCTGTTTGGCCGTCCATCTTGGAGGGCAGAGCGAGCCAAGAGTACCAATCCGATAACGGGACCCACTCCGAAGAACACGGAATAGCCCGCTACAAAGCCCAGCGCCGCCAGTTGGGTAGCGAGGGCAGCCGTGTTATCGGCCAATTTGATTTCTTCGTCCGTGGTCGGTGGTGTGCGGAAAAAGACGCCTTGGGTATGCATGATCGACATCACACCACCGGCCAGTCCGGTGATGAGGCCGCTCCATCCCCATTCGTCAGCTTCACTGAGTGGTTGGAAGGTATCGCTTAGGGTGAATCCGATGTAGAGCGAAATGAAGAGCGCTCCAAGCATGTAGGGGAGCACCTTGCTGTTGTTGGTGTACCAGAAGTACGGGATCAGGGCCATGCACCCAACCGCTGGGGCCCAGTACCCGTCTGGAATCGATGAAAACAATCCAAAGATGAGCCAGACGCTCATGCCAAAGAGCACCAACGTGGTTTCAGCGTCTTCGTCGGGGCTGGTGAGTGTGCCGGACAAGCCGAGCATCATTTGAATGGATACAATCAGCCCGATAAAGGCAGGGAATGGTCCACTGTGTTGGTCAACAAGGTACGATGACATGCTGTTGGGGAGACCGTCCAAGATTGATCCAACAACGCCGTGTGTGAACCAACCGTCGCCGAGGAAAATAAACACAAACGGTATGCCAGCTAGGAGCCAGTAGAACCGATATTGCAATGTTTTCCAGGTCACTAAGACGAACAACGGGATGAGCAACAAACCGCCCGAGGTGTCAAGCATGGCGAGCAAGAGGAGCATCGCGTAGGTGACCCCGTCGCTGGTTCGGTTCAACACACCGACATCCAATCCTCGCTTGCTGATGACTGCGTTCACGATGAGTGGCGCACTGACCAGGATGGCGTCCAAGAGGAAGGTGGCTTGGTTGATGCCTTCTCCGCTTCCCCAAACATTGGGTCCAAGCGCCAAGGAAAGCGGTGCGGCGATGAGGACAAGCAACGTGACGGCCGTTGCTCGTGTTGCTGAACTGATGGTGTCCATGGCAATGACTTCGCGAATGAGCATGCCAACCGGGAGCAGCATGAGCAGAACAAGGGCGGGCGAACTTGACCACGTTGAAGTGGTTACGTCACTCACGGTGAAGGTGAACAACACCAAGGAGCTCAGGAGGCTGATTCGGGCGAGTGGCGTGAGGACTGCGTCAAGAATCCGCTGTTCCATCTCTGGTTTTGTTTCTTGAGTGACTTCCCAAAAATTGGTTTCTGGATTGTAAATCATATCGCCTTCGCTGCCCTGCCCGAGCCAGGCATAAAGTGCACCGGCGTCCAACTCAAGTTTTGCTCCTCGGGCGGCCAAGGCATACATGGCGACGCTCAAGACCAAAAATTGCGGTCGAAGACCAATTTCAACTACGCCGTCAAAGGCACCGTTTGGAGGGAGTTTGAGGTTGTCCAGAATGGCCAAGAGAAGGATGGTGGCCGAGGTGAAGATCAAGGCAAGAGTCAAATCCTTCCGCTCTTTGAATGATGGAGATTTGCTTTGCACCATCATGCTGTAGTTCATGATGCACATGTAGGCGATGAGCAACCACGGTAGGAACCATTCAGGGTCGAGAACCGCACGCGAAAGAATGACGGCTCCAAGCATGGCCAGGCTGGTGCTCGTCTCGAGCTTCTGCCGACGACGTCCGAGTTCGGAAACCGCCACAAGGAAGATGGGAATGGCGACATGAAGCCACGTGCCACCAAACGTAGCTTGGGCTGAGAGACCCTCATCAATGCCAATCCAATCGCTGAGCAGATACGAAGCGCTAAAGGCGAGAAGCGTGATGTTGACGACCCAAGCCCGGGCGATCTTTGAGATGAACACCATGTAGGGGATGACGATCATGCTGAGGAGCCAAGGCAAGGTGGATGACTCCTGTGGCAGAGCGACCAGAGCCACCGCCAATCCAATCGGCATCCAAGGCACGCGCTGTTGAAGGACGGCCGGGAAGTAAGCGAGCAGAACGGCCACCCACAACGCCACCGGGATGTTGATGTAGGCGGCGAGTTCGGGGTGGTCCATGGCTCTGAACGGGCCAAGGATGAGGTTGAATTCAGGGGCTGTTCTGGCCAGTCCAATGGCGACCACGACCAGACCGATGAGGACCACAGAGGCCCGTTCCATGACCTCTTTTCGAAGGTCGGGTCGGGCGGCATAATAACCGGTCATTGCGATGATGAACACCATCAGTGAAAGAGCACCGCCTGCACCGTCAACCGGTGCATTTTCGTTGAGCATCTCGTAAATGATGGGAACGATACCAGCCGCAACGGCGACCACTACGAAATTCAAGGCTCGATTTGAGCGGAGTGCCATCTCCATGGAGACGAAACTGATGAACACAATGGCCATGCCTAATTCCCAACTAACTTCGCCTTCAGACCATCGAATCCAGGGCCCAACACCAGCGATGAGGACCGCCATGGGTGCATAGGTGGCTACGCCCCATCCGAAACTGGTATCGCCGCTGTAGCGGTTGAGGAGTCGATAATGCCCGTAGGTCAACAAGAGACAGGTGACCAATTGAGCGTAAATCCCGTTGGCGTTGGGTGACCAATCCACTTCGGTGTATGTTTCGGGGGTTCCAAACCAATCGAGTTCCATCGTACCCGTCATGAATCCCATCATGAAACGGGTACCCCAGAGCACGCCGACGGTGGAGAAAAAGAAGGCGATGCCCAGGAAATAATTTTGAATATCCTGCAGGCGATATCCGTTCTTTTTACTCTGAAGTTCAATCAGTCCGATGGATACCGCAAACGAGGCCAATCCGCCCACGAAGAGCACGAGGAAGTTTTGATTGGTGGCGTCTTCGTCAAAGGCGACGCTGAAAACACCGCCCCAGATGGAGAGAAAACCAATCCCCATCATGACGATTTGAGAGAGTTTCATCAAGAACAAGTCGTCTGCGTTCATTTTTTGGTTGGGTCGGACCATGGTCATGGCGCTGGCTTCTTGAACAGCACCAGCCATCACTCCTCCGGAAAGGGGCGAGGCGTTTGAAACGGGTTGGCTTTGGGGTCGAACGGGGGCAGATTTTCTCCTTGGTGCTGCCATAGCAATCAGATTCGTGGGCCCAAACATTCACTTAATCTTTGACCCGACACTTGGCGTTACATTTGCCAATCCAGAACGAACAAGCGATGACGGGGGCTCCATCAAGGCTCCAATGAATTGAAATCCTTCCGACCGGTCGGACGGCATGGAGAGATACACATGCGCCGCCCTCTTCTCAGTGTTTTTTGCTTTTTTTTGATGCTCACACCTGCCTTGGCCATGGCCGTTCCAGTCCAATCCCCCACCGACCAGTCCGCCGATGAAGCGTGGTGGGACAACACCAACATGGACCGCAACAACAACAAAATCGGTGATATGGTAGAGAAGTACCACGACCATGAACTCTTCCTTGACGAAGCCAACACCTTGCCCCTCATCGTTGACTTTGACCATGAACCCACAGCAGAAGACGTGGCCATGCTCGAGCGCGAGGTTGGCTACTTGCATGAGTGGGACCTCCCCCTCATCCACGCTGTTGCGGGACGGGTACCTCACAACATGATTCTTGAAACCACCACCCTACCGGGCGTGGTGATGCTGGAACTGGACGGCATTCTCCAAGTCCAAAACGGCGATGCCGCCGTGGTCCACGAGGTGGACCTTGCGCAGCAACAAACCGGGTACGATGGGTCAGGTGTCACCGTTGCCGTCATCGATACCGGCATTGACAGTCTGCACGTCGGACTGGATGACTTGGACGACGACAACAGCACACACGATCCGAAGGTGATTGGGTTTTACGACCCCGTGAACAACCCAGACAAGACCAACGGTACAGAAATCCAAGCCTATGACGACCAAGGCCACGGAACCCATTGTGCCGGAACCGTTGCAGGAACCGGTGCACCCACCTACGAACACGCTGGCATGGCTCCACAGGCCAACCTCGTCGGAGTCAAGGTCCTCGACGCAGGCGGCTCTGGCAGCTTCTCCGTGGTCATGGCAGGCATGCAGTGGACCGTCGAAAACCGATACAAATTCAACATTCGAGCCGCCTCAATGAGCCTCGGTGGCCCCGGCCCAATCGAGTGGACCTCAGCCGAGGAGGACAGCGTCAACCGCTACGCCAACGAAATGGTTCGAGCGGGCATCAGCATGCTCATCGCCGCCGGGAATTCTGCAGCCCCAGGCACCATTGGAACGCCCGGAGGTGCTGAAGACGTCATCACGGTGGGAGCCCTCAACAAAAACACAGCCATCGCAGAATACAGCAGCGAGGGTCCAACCGAGGAAGGGCGCGTGAAACCCAACATTGCCTTCGTCGGCTCGGATGTCATGTCAACTCAACATAACTCCGGGGACGGCTATGTGGCGTTCAGCGGTACCAGCATGGCGACGCCAGGTGTGGCGGGAACGGTGGCCTTGATGTTGCAAGCCAATCCCGACATGTCACCATTCGATGTGCGCAACATCCTCCAAGAAACAGCCACCTATCGTGAGTGCCATTACATGGGCGCCAATCAACCGTGCGCTGAAGATTTGATTCCAAAGAACCGACAAAACAACGTCTACGGCCACGGTCACGTGGAGGCGCTCGCTGCCGTCATGGAAGCGGCCCAGCGCGATTACCAGCTCGATACCAGCGTCTCTTTGTCCATCGCCACCGAAGCCGGCCTCGACAACCGCATTCACTTGATGCCAGGCGATGCTATCGAGGTTGACCTAAGCGGGTTCATTGACACGGTCCAGTGGCGCAGCAACCACCTTCGCGACGATTGGGCCAACCTCCATTCCTTTAGCGAGGGCGACGAACAAGCAGAACTTGACATCTCCACCATCGTTAACCAACTTGAGCACCTGCCGGGCATCGAACTCGAAGGAAACCACACCCTCTCCCTACGAGGTCTGGTGGGCAACGAAAGCGGCGGTCACTCAGCCACGTCCCTCGTGTCGGTCAACGTGATGCTCATGGATACGGCCAATGCCAAGACATCCACCCAACAGAATGCAGATGGATTGTTCGGTGATTTGCCCGGTTGGATTGCTCCAACGGCGTTCCTTTTGCTTCTCTTCTTGGTCATCATGGGCATGATCGTCCTCAACAAGGCTGAGGATTCTGTGATTGTAGAATCCATTGACTGGACCAAGAGCGATTCAGACATTGAAGCCGTGGTTGACGAAGCAGCGCTTCTTGATTGAGCCTCTCCTTCAACGATGCACAAGCATGGCTTCATCGACATCATCGGTGCCCTTTCCGTTGAAGCATTGTCGATTTTGAATGGACCTTCACGGTTCCGTTTTTGAACAGAATAAGAGGCCACCAAGCCCCAATCATCAAAGAGTCCATCGCCTACGGATGGATGGGTGAGGGCGATGGTTGGCGAAGAGCACGTATCCATGATTCCCGCTCCAGCAGGAAAGCGATGGACGGCGACCGTGAACGGCCGCCCGTTTGAAGTTCTTGCACCGAGCAATGCCGTGTTGCTGGATGTCCTGCGAGACAAGGTCGGCACGCTTGGCGTCAAACGCGGGTGTGACTTGGGCACGTGCGGCTGTTGCACCGTCATGATCGACGGTGTGCCAAAACTGTCCTGCCTCACTTTGGCGGGTCAAGTGCAAGGCGCTGACATCATCCCGGTCGAGGGTCTCTCCGATGGAGCTCACCTCGCTCCAATTCAGACCTGCTTTGCCACGCATGGTGGCTCTCAATGCGGCTTCTGCACGCCAGGCTTCCTCGTCGCCTCACAGGCTTTGCTCAACGAAAACGAAAATCCGACCCGTCAGGAAATTGCTTGTGCCATTGAAGGCAATCTTTGCCGGTGCACAGGTTACCAGCAGATCATCGATTCCATCGAGGCCGCNGCTGCCATNCACCGAGGCGANNCCGANGCCNNTGCNCCNGCNAGNGANCCNCANCCNGANCCNCATCCNTCNGGNCCCGAGGAGCCAACCATGCCACCCGGCCACGCGAAGTGATCACCATGGGAAGTTATCGTCAGCAGCCGGGCGCCTCACCTTCAGAGGTTCGCAAGGACGGCAAGCGTGTCGCTGGAAAGCAAGTTTTCCCACCACCTGGCTCGGGTGGAAGTGAGCCAAAAATGAGGCCACGAGACCTTGATTACATTCCAGAAACGGTCGGTGGAAAAGAACCGAAACCCGCTGGAGACCACATACACGACCGGGACCGAACCGGGACCATTGTCGGCAAGGCCATTCCGCTGGTGGATTCCAANGCCAAAGTGACCGGTCAGGCTTGGTACGGCGACGATGTTCGCCTNCCCGGAGAACTCATCGGGAAAATCCTGCGTTCACCGCATCATTATGCTCGTATAAAATCCATCGATACGTCCCGGGTTGAAGCGCTCCCCGGCGTCGTTGCTGTTTCCACCGGACAAGACGCACCCAACCGCTTTGGTGTCCTCCCGGTCACCAAGGACGAGCATGCCATGGCGGTGGACAAGGTCCGTCACGTCGGAGATTTGGTGGCCTGCGTGGCGGCGGTTGACGAAGCCACCGCCATTGAAGCACTGTCCTTGTTCGACATTGAATGGGAAGAACTTGAACCGGTTTTTGACCCCAAAAAGGGACTCGAAGATCACGATGAACCAATCCACTGGAGAGGCAAATACCACCTCGCACGAACCAATGTGCAAAAGCGCGTCTTCCAAGAGTTCGGNGANCGGTCCTTGGTGAAAACACCTCACGCTTCCTCGCACGGCTCTTGGACCATGTTGGGGGTGCACCACGGTTTCACCGAACCACATGCTGTGGTGGCTCATTGGGACCCAAATGGTCGGTTGCAACTTTACACACCTCAGCAAGTTCCCCACTACACGCATCGAGCCCTCTCCACGGTGCTTGATGTTCCAATGCACCAAATCAACGTCGTTCGAACCTTCGTCGGCGGTGGTTTTGGTGGAAAGTCNGACCCGTTCCCGCACGAAATGTGCGCCGCTCTTCTGGCACGAAAATCAGGGGCCCCTGTTCGCATCACGTTTGATCGAGAAGAGGTGTATTGGATCAACCGAGGTCGGCACCCAAGCCACATCGATGTCAAGATGACGGCCGACACGGAAGGTCGGATTTCTGGCTTTGACATTGACGCCCTCATCGACGGTGGGGGTTTTGCTTCGTTTGGACACGTCACATCATACTACAACGGCGTTCTCGCCACCGCTCCCTACGAACTGGGTTCCTTCCACTACACCGGTGCTCGCGTCTGGACGAACAAACCTGCTTCGGGCGCCATGCGTGGTCATGGCGCCGTCAACACGCGATGTGCGGTTGAAGTGGGGCTTGACGAAATGGCCGAACAAATGAGCGTCGATCCCATCGACCTTCGCCTCGCCAACCTTCTGCCGCCCCACAGCCGTACCATCAGTGGTTTTCGCATCACTTCCAATGGCATGCGGGAGGCGCTCGAACGTGTGCGAGAGGGTTCGTCTTGGAACAGCAAGTTCCGCCAACTCCCGCTTGGCAAAGGCATTGGCATCGGATGCGGCTTCTTCATCTCAGGGTCCGGACTTCCCATTCACTGGGACCCGAAGAATTTCCCACACGCAACCGTCCACATCCAGGTCGACATGGATGGAGGGGTTACGGTTCACACCGGAGCCGCCGACATCGGGCAAGGGTCAACAACGGCCGTCGCNCAGGTGGTGGCCGAAGTCCTCGCTTTGCCCATTGAGATGATTCACGTTCGTAGCCATGAAAGCGACACCAGTCCGGTTGACCTCGGTTCGTATTCAAGCCGTGTGACCTTCATGAATGCCAACGCCGCCATTCGGGCCGCCATCGGCATTCGCGATCAGTTGTTGAAAGCCGCTTGGGAGATGCTTGGCTACCACCCGAACGTCTTGGTCCTCAACGACCGACGAATCTACTACAAACACGACCCTGCCATCGGCGTCTCCTACCTCCAAGCTCTCCACAAGGCTCAGGCCGACACGGGCGCACTCATTGCACGAGGCGCGTACCGATCACCTCCGATGGGCGGCGTCCACAAAGGAGCTGCGGCAGGATTAGCGCCTGCTTACTCGTTCTCGGCTTACGTCGCTGAAGTTGACGTTGATATTGAAACCGGTTTGGTCTCATGCACCAACGTTTGGGCGGCCCACGATTGTGGCAAAGCCCTCAATCCCTTGGCTGTGAAGGGGCAAATCATCGGTTCTTGCCACATGGGCCTCGGCCAAGTTCTGACCGAGAAAATGGTGTACGGTCGAACAGGGCACCTCCAAAATGCGAATCTTCTGGATTACAAGATTCCCTCCGTTCACGAGATGCCCCACGTTGAAGCCATCATCGTTGAATCCAGCGACCCAGAGGGTCCATTCGGAGCAAAAGAAGCAGGTGAAGGCCCCTTGCTCCCCATTCTACCAGCCGTGGTCAATGCGGTCTACGACGCCATTGGTGTCCGCATGAGGGACCTTCCGTTGACGCCCGATGTTGTTTATTCTGGCATTCAGAAGCACCTGAAGAAAAACGGCCTTAAAGAGCCCGAAGACATTGAACCGCCTCGGTTGAGCCACGGGCCCCTGCAAGAGGTGTTGGTGGCACGCGGTGATGAGCACCGAGAACGGGACCGTTTGCGCCAACGAAGCGAAGACACTTCTGCCTACGTGAACGGCGTGTTGTTCGGCTTTGACCCGGACCGGCCCCTCTCCGAACAGGTTGAAGGTTGGCGTGAGGCGGATGAACCTCTACCGGAGCAATTGGCTGAACTCGGCTTTGCCGGTCGAGCGTGGCTCAAGAAGGAACAACGGCACATGGAGGATGATGCTTGATGTTGATGCCTCCATTCGAACTGCATCACCCGACAAGCGTCGGGGAAGCGGTTGAACTCGCCGCCTCCTTGATGAGCCAGGGCGAAGCCTTTGATTGGGTCGCTGGTGGGACCGATGTGCTTCCAAATTACAAATGGCGCATCAATCCCAAACCCCACGTTATTTCACTGGCGGGCATCGAAGAAGCCCACGCGCTCTCGGCTACTGAGATTGGATGCATGGTGCCTCTCTCCTCCCTCACTGAGGAGAACGGCGTGCATGCTTTGCTGGCGGAAGCCGCAGCCAAGGTCGCCTCTTCACTGATTCGAAAAAGTGCTACCGTTGGTGGCAATCTTTGCCTTGACACCCGCTGTTTCTGGTACAATCAAAGCGAGGACTGGCGGCGCTCCATTGATTGGTGCCACAAGGCCGATTGTGGAACCGGCGCAGATTGCCGTGTCATTCCAAATCAAAACACCCTTTGTGTGGCGACCTATCAAGGGGACCTCGCTCCGAATTTCATGGTCCTCAATGCGAGTGTGGTGCTCATTGGACCCGAGGGCGAACGAACCATGCCCTTAACGGAGTTCTACGAACTTGATGGCATGAAGAAAAACGTGCTTCAAACCGGGGAATTCTTGCTCAAGGTGCAACTTCCAAAGGAATCCATGAAGCGAAAGGGATGTTATCAGAAACTCCGAGTCCGGGATTCGTGGGATTTCCCCGAAGCCGGCATTGCTGCTTCGTGGCTACCTGGCGACGCCTCAACCCTTCTCGTCGCAAGCACGGCCCTCGAATCCATTCCACGAATTCACACAGAACAGGTTGAGAAACACCTTGCATCGGGCGATCTTGACCCCGTAGGTTTGGCCAAGATGGTCCAAAAATCCGTCAAGCCCGTCAACAACACAGCGCTTCCCCCCCGGTATCGCCGGTCGATGGTGAAGACGCTCACCAAGCGAGCCTTGCTCGGTATTTTGGAATGAGGTGGCAACATGAAGCAAATCGGCGCTTTCCTCACCATCATGCTGCTCCTCTGTTCGCTTCCTGCCGTTCAAGGGCAAGACATGCAAGGCCCATCGTGGGAGATGGGGTGGGTCACGGATGTTGACCCAAAATACACCGTTGACCTCGAGGAAGACTGGGACTTAACCGGCGAACTCGTGATTTTCGTGTCCAACGAAGGACCTGCAGCGTTGAACCTTGACTTGACGTATGATTACGACGAGGACGGCCCGTTTTCTTTTGACGGCCCGGAAAGCATTGAAGTGTCCGGAAACACCAACGACACGTTCACCGTTTCCATTACGGGGGCTGAAGCCGACATCGTTCGGGCTTTTTCTCCTTCTTCAAGCATTGAGTTGAAGGTGGTCGGCGAAGAGAAGGTGGGGGACTCCACCCTTCGAAATCAGGAACTCGAAGCCGACATTACCGTTCCTCGAATGTACCGGTTGGTCCCAGAAGCCATCCAGCCTACGGAGGATTTGTTCGCAGGGTCTTGGGTTGAGTTCACACTGGAAGTGAGCAATCTTGGCAACACGCAAGACGCCATTACCACGGGCGAGGCAACCATTCGTAGTTGCCCCCACCTCAGTGTTTCAGGNTTGGAGCAGCTCGAGAACACCGTGGTCCAAGTGACGAATGAAAAAGGCGACAACAAAGCCGTTTTCACGCTCCGACTNGAAGCCAGTTCAAGCCACCAAGAGCGCACCTGTGAGGTCATGCTTTCCGTGCAGTCAGAGGGGGACAACGCTCAGCGGTCAAGCACATTCAACATGGCCGTTTCAGCCCCATCCACCGAGGAAACAAACACNCCTGATCAAAGCGACGATGACGATGCACCAATCCTATCGGATTCTTCTTCACTGCCATGGCTTTCGATGACCGAAATGCTNGTTGTCTTCTTCTTGGCCATGATGGCGCTGCGAAGGGGTCCCTTGTGAGGGTAAACTTCTCGGCTTCAAAGTGTAATTTTTGGGAAATTAGCCGGTATTTTTCAACCAAGCAACCGGTGCACTGTACGAAGAAAACCCCCGATTTTCCTTGCCCATCCTTGAGCAACTATTATGTGGGGAATGTGTCTCCGAAGGATGTAAATCTATGGTTTTCACCATAGCGAAATGAGGTGAACGGATGGCTGAGGCAGAAAAGAGCAGTCTGAGCCTCGAAGCGTGGCTCATGATCGGCCTTGTTGTTTCAGTCGCCCTCTCAACGGTGGTCATCGCCGCCGTTTCCGCTGGAAAGACAACGGTGTTTTCACCTTACGAGAACGGCGATGAGTACGAAGAACTCCAGCTTACCCTGATGCGGGAAAGCCTTGATGACTTTTCTGTGGCCAACACCATGTCCACGCCCATGCTGGTCAATGATTGGCAGAACCCACATCGCACCCTCCTGGTCATCGCAGCGCCCGAGAAACCCTTCGATGCTGCAGAAGCAGCCGCCATCCATGATTTCGTCACCGAACGGGCTGGCAAGGTTATCCTCGCCTCAAATTCCACCAANGCACAGCTCGTTGCTGAAGAATTCGGCGTCAAATACTTCGACGCACCGGTCCGAGANGACATCAATACCGGNCGGTATTACGAGGTGACCAACGAAAACGANGAACGCATTTCGCCGGACACGAAGAAACTCTGGTCCGTGGCCAGCGTGACCCGAGACGTCAGCACCATGGGCGANGAAAAGGCAACTCCATGTTCTGAAGACGACGTGCTCCANGAAAACGTTGACAACTGCCGCATGCCTGTTCTTTTCCATCGGCCAACGGCCATCCAAGTGCTTGATGAACAAGCCGATGAAAACCGAGACGTCNNCGTGCTCGCTGCGGCCTCAACCTCGGCTGAAATTGATGCAGGCAAGGGCGATTCAAACCCCACCCTCGGTGAAGGCGAGACNGGATTNATCATCCGCATTGACTACGCNGGCCAAACCGTGCTTGACCAGCGCTCCCTTGATTTGGGTGGCGATATTGGTGAAATTAGCGCGACTGGAAGCATTGTGTTCGTCTCTGACCACTCCGTACTCGCTAACCACCTTTGGGACCAAGATTACGCCGAAGAAACGGGCAAGCAACAGTGCGATTCGGAATTGTACGTTCAATTTGGGCACATGTGCTGGGACACGGATTCTGAAGGATTGAACAAGGGTCTTGGTGATACAACCTGGCGTGGAAATGAAGCCTTCTTCACCGCCCTCATCAACGACATGATGGAATTTGACAACGATGAACTTTCAGCGACCATCGCTCGTAACNCCGGTTCCTTCAACGTCGTCTTTGACGAGAGCCGCCACGTCTCAAGCACCCTCTCGATGCCGTTCACNGAAGCCATGGGCGCCATCGTCTTGCTCACCAGCGATGGAGTCCTCAAGTGGCTCATCATCCTCAACCTCTTTGCTCTTCTAGCGATTGCCATCATGGTNGTCCCAGAGAAGGAAAACTGGCGTCACGTCTTTGACTTGACCCGATTCAGGGAGCGTCCAACCAAGTTGGACCCGACCCAATACCAACGGCGAACCCGAGATGCCTTCCTATCGAAGGTTCGCAACTTCAACGACCTGACGCGCGATGAATTTGCGCGCAAGTCCCCTGCGGAAATCATGCAGATGATCCGCGAACCCCGCTTGGTCGAACTCGTAAGTTCGAACCGCGACTACTCCAACGAAGAATTGAGGGAATTGATCCCGCAGATACGTCGTTGGGGAAATTGAAACAAGGAGGATAAGAAATGCAACCACCCGCCCCCCCAGCAGCCCCGCCCGCGCCTGTTCCTGCAGCGCCCGCAGCACCTGTGGCTCCTGCTGCCCCTGCCGCCCCCATGGCACCCGCAGCACCAGCCGCACCCGTTGCGCCTGCAGCACCGGCCGCTCCGGCCCAGCCGAAGCACCAGAGTACCCCCGAAGTCCGTGAACGCCTGAAGGCCGTTGGCGCGATTGCCCAAGCAATCTCCGCCGAAGTCCAAAAGGTCATCATCGGTAAGTCACACGTTATCGACAACGTGTTGATCAACATCCTGTCCAACGGGAACCTTCTCTTCGAAGATTATCCCGGACTGGCAAAGACGTTGATGACNAACNCCTTTGCCGATGCCCTTGGTTGTGATTTCAAGCGTGTTCAATTCACGCCTGACCTGCTTCCAGCTGACATCACGGGTACGAACATCTACGACGCCAAGAAGGGCGAATTTACGTTCAAGCCCGGTCCTTTGTTCTGCAATCTCCTCCTCGCTGACGAGATTAACCGTGCTCCTCCCAAGACCCAAGCAGCTCTGCTTGAGGCCATGCAAGAGAAGCAAGTGACCATCGGAACGNTTACGCACAAGTTGCCTGCNCCGTTCATCGTTATGGCCACGCAGAACCCTGTCGAACAGGAAGGTACCTACCCACTCCCCGAAGCACAACTTGACCGTTTCATGTTCAAGATGTCCGTCGGTTACCCCGACCGTGCTGATGAGGACGAAATCCTTGCCCGCCGTATCGCACGTGGAAAAGACGCTGTTGACGTTGATGTCATCACCGACCCTGCCCGTGTGATCGCCATGCAACAAGCTTGCGAAGACGTTTACGTCGACCCTGCTCTGCGCATGTACATGGTTGAGATTGTGTCCCGCACCCGTGAAGACCCACGTGTTCTCGTCGGCGCTTCTCCTCGTGGTTCGCAAGCCTTGCTCAAGACCTCCCGTGCAGCCGCTGCACTGCGTGGTCGCGATTTCGTCACCCCCGACGACGTGAAGGCCATCGCCGAACTCGCCATCGCCCACCGTATCATCTTGAAGCCTGAGCACCAAATCAAGGGCCTTGAATCCGGAGAAGTCATCCAGGCTATCCTCCGCGAGGTCCCTGTGCCTACGGTTTGAAGCTGAAACTTTACACTACGAGGTGAATCAAACATGTGGAGTCGTAAGTCAGCGATGCTTGGCAGCCTAGCCGTTGCCATGTACCTGCTTGGCTTGACGCTCCGAAACACCCAACTCGTCACGATTGCCGTGGTTATCTTCGTGTTCCTTACCTGGGCTGCGCTCCTTGGGAACCATGCGGATGTTGCATCGAGCGGTCGTCGTGCCGAAGAGTGGAGTGGAGAGGAAGGCGTTGCCCTCGGCAACGTTGTCGCCATGCGAAAGCTGTCAAGCGCACGCATGTTTGAAGATGGAGAATTGAACGTAACGCTGCGAATGCAGAACACATCGTCCCTTCCAAAGATCTTGGAAGTGCGTGACCGTGTTCCTGAAGTGATGCGCATCAAAGAAGGTGCGAACTACATTTTGATGGAACTTGGACCTCGCCGTGAGACCTTCATCGAGTACACCGTTGAATGCCCGCTTCGGGGCTTCTACAGTCTTGGACCTGTTACCGTACGAATCCAAGACGCCTTTGGCTTGTTCCACAAGGAAAAGGAATTGCATGTCTACAACGATTTCCTCGTGTTCCCAAAGATGGAAGACCTGAAAGAGACGTTCGTGAAATCTCGCGTCCCAAAGATTTTCACCGGTGCCGTGAACATCCGACAACCCGGTCCTGGTTCGGAGTTTTACTCCCTTCGAGAATACTTCGAGGGCGATTCATTCCGAGCCATCAACTGGTCGGCTTATGCACGCTCGGGCAAACTCATGGTCAACGAGCGTGAGCGGGACGCCGTGTCGGACGTGATCATCATCGTTGATTCACGAGCCGTCGCCGAAACCGGTCCAGTCTCGCGCAATGCGTTGGTGTATTCCACTCGCGCAGCGGCCTCTCTGGCGAAGTATTTCCTCGGCCGACGTGACTCTGTCGGCGTGATCGTGTACGGCGATGAGGTTGTCAGCGTCGACCGGGACACTGGCAAGAAGCAACTCTACGTGATTCTTACCAAACTGGCCGGCGCTGTTGCCCGTGGAAACATCCCGCTTCAAGTGGTCGTCAACCGAATCCTGCCTCACATCAACAAAGGCAGTCCAATCATCTTCCTCTCCAATTTGGAAGATGACCCAACCATCGTGAATGCCTTGAGGGACTTCCGTGCTCGCAACTTTGACGTCACCGTTCTCACCCCTTCGTCCCTTGAGTTTGAATTTGATGCAAAGCGAATCGACCGAACCGGCTACGAGGTCATGAAGACCGAACGCGACGTCCTGATCGGTGAACTTCGTGGTCTTGGTGTGAACATCATGGACTGGGAGCCCGACATGTTGCTTTCAACCGCTCTTGCAGGAGCCCGAGGATTCTGAGGTGAAACCATGACACTAAATCGACCATCTGGAGACACTTCCCACCTGTACGATGGCAAGACGGTCCGATCTTCTGCTCCCTCCAGAAAGAAGCTCGCTGGTCAAGTTGGATCCGGTGGTGCAATACCTCAAGACGCCATTCCTACCGTGGAAATCCCGAGCTTTATCGAAAGCCTCCTGGGTGGCCCCCTCGTTCCGAAGATGAAATTCCTTCCTCCTGACAAGATGGTACAAAACCTTCAGATCGGCGTATACGGCGTTCTTGTTGCCTTGGCTTTCTTGACCTACATCATTTCTCCTCCGCAAGGAACCATCTGGTACATTCTTACCGGCAGCCTCGGCCTAGCAAACATTCTGCAGTTGACCATCATCGCTGGCGCAACGGTGCTTGGCTTCATGGGTACATTCCGTCGCGATGCTCGTCTCTCGCTCGGCAGCAATCTGTTGTTTATCCTCGCCATTTTGCGCTTTGCATCATCCAAAACCTCCTTGTCCAACGACTTGTTTAATCTTCAAAGCAGCCCAACCATGCTCTCCGTCTTGGTGGTTGTTTACGCTGTTCTTCTCATCATGTACTTTGAACTGAGCAACGGTGTGATTCGTTATTCCATGCTTGACACGAGCATTCGAACGAACGAAGTCTATGTGATGAATCCAAAGAAGATCGTCT
>PAWY01000036.1 GCA_002714305.1 Methanobacteriota archaeon
CTTCGGCTTGCATGTTGAGTCCGTTTCCAGAAGAGGCTGCCCCATCCGTTCCAAGCCGGACATCAACGCCTGCATCCATGTAGGCTGGAACAGAAAGTGTGCCGCCGCAAGCAAGTTTCATGTTGGATGAAGGGCAATGAACGGCAGTGGCTTCGTGTTTCTTCAGCATACGAATTTCGTTTTTCTTGACCCATGAAGCGTGAGCGCAAATGGTCCCGGGTTGGAAGAAATCGATGCTGTCAAGGTACTCCACGGGGTAAAGACCGGTCTTCGCATGGCAGTCGGCGATTTCTTTCCGGGTTTCACTGACGTGGATGTGCAACCGTCCTTTCCGCTTTTCTGCCAGTTCAGAAGCCCGTTGGAGGGTTTCTTCCGAACACAAGTAGACCGAATGGGTGGCGATGGCGTATTGGACCAAATCGTCCTCATCGTTGGTGGCCAACAATCCGTCGAGTTCCTCCAGTGCGGAGGCTGCATCGGGATGGCTTGGAAGCGCGGCGTCGCTAACAGGGCCACCGACGAGTCCGCGAAGTCCGGCCTCGGTGAGCACTTGTCCAGTGACATGGGGAAAAAAGTACATGTCCGCCGCAAAAGAACATCCGGTTCGAATCATTTCCGCTGCAGCACACCGGCTCCCCATCCGCACATATTCTGGAGTGATGCGTGCCTCGGTGGGAAAGATGGCTTCGTTAAGCCATCGGTGAAGGGGAAACCCATCGCTGAAATCCCGGGCATTGAGCTGCATGGCGAGGTGCGTATGCCAGTTTTGGAAACTGCGTGTGATGAGGCGTTTGGAGCCATCAATGTCCTCGAGCACGTCCTCGTCGCCGTTTGACGGGGAGGAGCGTCCATCGGCATGGAGCAAGACATCACCCACCGTTCGTTGCCCGCCACGGTCGTACAGGACCGTGTTGCGGTAGCGGACAGGTGGGGTGTCGCTCATGGTTGGCCCTGCTCGCCATGATTCATGAATGCTGATGGTTGCACCGAGGGTCTTATGTTTGATTGGGACAGCGGGNGNTTGCCGCCACTGTGGCTTAGTTGGTAGAGCATCTGATTCGTAATCAGAAGGTCGGGAGTTCGAGTCTCCCCAGTGGCTCCTTCAAGCGTTCTTCTCGGCGTGGCTGATGTCGATGCCAAAGGCTACAGCACTCTGTTCAAGGCTGACCACACCGGGAAGNGGGCGGCCTGCGATGTAGTCGAGGCAAGCGCCTCCACCGGTCGAAACGTGGCCCATTTTGTCAGCGAGGCCTCGCTGTGCGACGAGGGTAGCGGTGTGGCCCCCTCCCATCACGGCGTAACCTTCGGATTCAGCACAAGCGTTGAGCATCTCAATNGTCCCGAGGGCGAAATCTGGATTTTCAAAAACACCGGATGGCCCGTTAAGGATGATGGTTCCAGCGTTGCGAATGGCAGCCGAGAGGTGGAAGACGGAATTGATGCCAATGTCCCAGAATGGGGCCTCAATGGGGAAATCCTTCAGCGGTATGTCCACTCGGTTTCCTTCGATGTTGGCTGCCAAATCAACCGGCAAGTGGATTTTGTCGCCGTGATCTTGAATCAAGGTCTTGGCGAGCTTGATGGTGGGTGCCCAATGTTTGTCGAGTTCTTTCTTGAGAAAGGCCCGGTTTGGCTCACCAATGTCGTAGCCAGCCAAATCCAGCAGAAGGTTGGCCACCCCNCCAGTGGGCCACAGTGCATCAGCGATGCCGTTGCGGAGCATGTTGTCGGCGACTTGAATCGAATCATCGACCTTCACGCCACCAAGGACCGCCAAGCACGGTCGCTCGGGGGTTTCCAACGCATGGTCGAGTTTGCGAATTTCATTCCCCATCAATTCTCCAGCCACGCAGGGCAGCAAGCCTGTGAAACCAACGATGGACGGGGTGGAACGGTGGGCACAAGCAAAGGCGTCGTTGACAAACAGGTCAGCCACGCTGGCCAAACGTTGCACGAGGTGGGTCTCGCCCATGGCCTTCAAATCGCCTTTGACNGAGGTTTCTTGCTCGTCCATGCGGACGTTGTTGAGCATGAGGAGTTGTCCGGNTTCAAGCTCTTCAATCGCTTTCATGGCCTTGGGGCCGTGGATGTCGTCAACCCATTTGACCTGGCGGCCAAGCAAGCGACCAAGCTCACGGGCATGGCCCAGCGTGCTGGTGAAGTCGTCCTTTCCGGGCCGGGATTGGTGAGCGAGGATGATGACCTTGGCCTTGACCAATTTCTGTAAGGTGGGAAGGATGGCTCGAATCCGAGTGTCGTCGAGGAAGGCCTTGGTGGCTGGGTCCAACGGGCTGTTAATGTCCACCCGCAGCAACACGGTTTTGCCGTCGACGTTGACGTCGTCCAGCGTCAGGACCTTGGCCATTGATTGAATCCAAGCGCCTTGGGTTTTTCATCCCTCTCCTCGGGACCAGGGTGAGAACGGTGATGCGGCGAAGGTCGCAAGACGCGCGTCCTCCCCATCGTTCGAGCGCGAAAACTGATAAGGNCCGCGACGCCCTTCACGGTCATGGTCGATGAAGCGCCCAAAGACAGTGCTCCNTTGGAGGGAGCTCGTCGTCGCGCCTCAACCGCCACGTCATCCTTCGGCGTTTCGCGACGTGAAGGCCACGATGCCAGTGTCTACTACACCAGTCGCCTCAACGAGGGATTGGTCAGTTCTCGACCCGTGGGGCCGGCCAATGCCTTTCCAGAGGAGCACGCCAACACGGTGCTTTGCGGAGATTCACGAACCCTTCCACTTCCCGATAATTGCGTGCATTTGGTGGTTACGTCNCCGCCCTACAACGCTTCCAAAGACTACGATGAGGACCTCTCGCTCAAAGAATACCTGACGATGCTCCACNAAGTGTTCGCCGAGTGTTATCGTGTGCTCACGCCCGGTGGACGAATGGTGGTCAATGTGGCNAACCTCGGGCGTAAACCGTACATTCCTCTCTCCTCTCACATCAACATCATCATGACCGAAATTGGTTTCTTGATGCGCGGNGAAATCATTTGGGACAAATCAGCCAGTGCCGGTTCCTCATGTGCATGGGGTTCCTTCCAATCCGCTTCCAATCCATGCTTGCGCGATGTGCACGAATACCTCCTCGTCTTTTCGAAGGGTGATTACAAACTTCCGAGAACCAAGACCGAGCGGGCCGANGGTCGCTTGGACACCATNCCACGGGACGATTTNATNCANCACACGAAATCCATCTGGTCCTTTGCCACTGAACGGGCCTCTCGCGTGAACCACCCNGCTCCATTCCCAGTGGAATTGCCCAAGCGATGCATTGAGATGTATTCCTTNACNGNCGATGTNATNCTCGATCCGTTCAANGGCTCAGGAACCACGTGTGTAGCGGCAAAAATGCATGGACGTCGCTACCTTGGCGTTGACCTGTCTGCTGACTACTGCGCCATCGCTGAGGAACGCCTTGCCTCAACACCGGCCGTGAACATCATCGACGGTTTGGTTTAGGGATCAGTCGTTGTTTAATCCGCCCCAAAAAGCACCATCAGGCTGCTCGTCCTCTTTTTCGGTTGCCGCTTCCACGTCTTGGACTTCGGCCGTTGACTCTTCATCCTCGACTTCGGTTGCTGGTTCAGCATCAGGCTCTTCAGTTGCCGATTCAGCACCATGGTCTTCAGCGTCCAGTGCTGTAGAAGGGCTTTCAGAAGGCCCTTCATAAGGTGTGGGCATGACGAAGGAATCGTTCAACTCGAAATGATGGCTAGAATCCATCGTCTGCGATGACATGCGGCCAAGAATGAATGGAACGACGAAACTGAGACAGCAGAAACAGGTTCCTATGTCTTCAAGCCCGTTGCCCAATGCATAGTTCTCCAAGTACTCGTCCACGTCTCCGTTGACCGCCACAATGGAAACGTCATCGCTGGCAGTGAAGGTGTATCTTCCGGGTTCCAACGTCCCGATACGGTACTGCCAAACATCGTCTGCATACCACTCGCTGCAATCCTTTTTTTCCACGGGCAGAGGCGTCTTTTCCTCGTCGTCCATTACCTCAAAACGAAACTCCGGACAGTTACCACTGCTCACTTCGGTAAACACGATGATGGTCTGGTTTTCACGTGATTCATCAACGGTGAAACTCCCATTTGTACCATCCCAATGGTTCACCAGTCCGTTGGCGTTGGTTTCGATCAATCCTGCACCGAGGGCAAGGAAAACGATGGCGATGATCACTCCAATGACTCGGACGAGCCGGATTAGCTTCGCTTTCTCCACACTCTCGCGTTGCTGTGGTCCAGTATGTAGTTTAGGTACGGATTCCCAGATGGAAGGGAATGGGTTTTGAACGGGTGCCGTTCACCACGCATCATGACCTCATGGGACACCTCGGACATCGTCGGCCCCGACGGTGAGGACTGGCGCGTTCCAGTCACCGAGTTGGCGGCTCGCCAGACCCGTTTGGCCGACATGCTGGCTGAAGCACAGGTGCCGGGGGCGTTGATACAACATCCCGTCGACCTCTACTATTACGGAGGAGGGCGGCAAGACGGTTCACTGTTCATTCCTGCGAGGGGAGCGGGCGGAAGCGTCGAGGCCGGGGGCGACGGACCCGTAGCCTTCGTTCGTCGTTCGTTCAAACGGGCCGTTTGGGAAGCGGGTGGCGATGACGCCCCGCATCTCGTCAAGGCTTTTCCGCGCCTCTCCACCTTTGCTGAAACCCTTCGTGGCATGGGCGTCAACGGAGCCCCTGCTCTCCAATTCGGTGAAGCACCGGGAAGTTTCACGGCACGTTTTGCTTCGGCGCTTTCTTCATTGGGTGAGTGCAGCGATGCGACCAGCATCATTCATCGCCAACGGGAAGTCAAATCCGACTGGGAAATTGAACAGATGGACATTGGAGCCTCGGTGCAAATACGCATGTTCGAAGCCGTTCAAGCCGTTGGTGGCGAAGGCATCAGCGAATTGGACATGGTCGCCGCTGCAGAAGCCGTCAGCCGCAGCGAGGGATTTGGCGGGAACGTCCAGATGCGACGCTATCCGCTGCAATGCGACCGGGGCGTCATCGTGGCTGGACGAGCCGGTGGCATCCCTTCGTTCTTTGATTCTGCCGTTGGCGGTACAGGCCCTCATCCACTGAGCGGCATGGGCTCGGGATTCACCCGCGTCAAGAAAGGCGACCCCGTTCTTGTCGATTTGGTTCACGCTCACCGCGGCTACATGGTCGATGCCACGCGGATGTTTGTTTCAGGCCAACTTGATGAAGTGTGGCAGCAACGGCTTGATGACATGATCGCGGTCAAAGAAGAAGTGGTGGATGTGCTTGACCAAGGACTTCCCTGCAGTCAAGCATGGGAACAAGGGCATGCTCTTGCGGTTGAACTGGGCTACGGCGACCATTTGATGGGGACCAAACCCGACCAAAGCCGCTTTTTGGGGCATTCCATTGGTCTGCAACTGGATGAATCACCGGTCGTCGCCGCTGGCTTTGACCGTCCTCTGCCCGTGGGTGGAACGATGGCCATCGAGCCAAAAGTGGTCTACGCAGAAGGCAGCGTTGGCAGTGAAGACACATGGGTTCGCGACGACGAAGGGATGCGCCCCATCACGGCCGATGGCGCCTTGCCTTGGGTAATGGAGTGGGAATCATGAAACAAGAACACGATGAAGACGAAACCTCAGACAAAACCGAAGGCTGGGACGAAGAGGACGTTGGCAAGCGCATCGTCAAGCGAGTCACGCCCAATGGAACCTACTTCAACGAACTCATCGTTCACGTGTTTTGTTCCATGTGCGGGTCGTCCTTCATTGGGCCATCTCGGGAAGCGGGTGGTTTCCTCGGTGGTCATGAGTGCCTCCACGCTTGGGAATTTGGCCAAGCCATGGGTCGCAGTGATGGCCTGACCGAATGAGCCAAGGAATTGAACCACATCATTCAAGGGCGGCAGGACCACGACCAAAACCATGGTCGCCAAGCCCTACTCCCCCAGCCATATCGCAGCGGTCGCTTCGCATTTCACGACCATGCGCCTCTCGGGTGATGTCAAGAGCCGTTTGGTGACGCTGATGTGTGAGGAACTCGACCGGCTTGTTCCTCGGATGGAGGACGAGACATTGGAACAGGACCCCGAGCGTAAAACCCTCGATGACCCACGCCGCAGCCGCCTCAATTACAACCGCACCCGTGAATTGATGATCGACCGCATCAAGAACGTCGATTCGGTCGGTTCAGCAGCGGTTCAGGCCGGTATTGACCACCTCGAGTCCCACCTCGGACAGATTCTACGTCAAGCCGCTGAGGCGGCTGAACGCGACCGTGTGGCGACCATCAAGCCCCGACACTTGGACCGGGCCCTGCTCAACATGAAACCGGCCGAGGGTGAAGGCGAGGACGAAGCATCAACGGAAGTGAGCGCTGCTGAAGAGTTCGTAGCAAGCCAAGCTGGCGGGCTCATTACACCCTCTGCCTTGCTCGCCATGGCCAAGAGCATCGCCCGCATGGGCGTCACCAAGGACGCTTTGGACGAATTGCTCTTCCTCTACGCCGAAGTGCTCGAGGATTTGGAGGAAGACATCCGCAACCATGCGCAACTGGGCAACAATCCCGTTCATTTCATCGAATCCATCAACGCCATGCGGGGCATGATGACGCTGGGGTGGATGCGCTCTCGATTGACCCGTGCAGCTGAGCATGCCCGAGGCCGTGGCAACAAAGTCATCGAACTTCAGGACATCATTGACAGCCAATCCTACGCCCCGGAGTGATGGCATGGACCCGCAGGTCTTGACCGACGTGAACCGTAGGTTGGGCGTTGACCAGCCGACCCTGCTCATCCTCGGACGACCGACCTGCGATGACTGTCAAGCCTTCTACGCCAGACTCGCAACGTGGGATCCTCCCGTGCCGATGGAGGTGTTGACGTTGAACCTCCGGGCCCCAGAAGGGGCAGCTTTTCGTGAACTGTATTCATGGGTTGAGCACATTGAATCCGTTCCGTTCAACCTGCTCTATGTGGACGGTGAACCCGTTGACCAGTGGGCCGGTGGCGACATGGAGCGATTGATGGCCAGTCTCAACGCTTTGGAGGTCTAGCCGTGGTCCTGGCATCGATTCTTGTCTCTGCTTTGCTGGCGGGTGTCGTGGCAACCGCCGTGACGGTCGCCATTGAGAAATGGGGCGGCCTGGTTGGTGGTTTGCTCGGTACCGTCCCGTCAACCATCGTCCCTGCCGGCATTGGCATGTACCTCGCAGGCGGCGAAGATGCCCTCGTCGTCAGCATGGCGGTGGTGCCGCTTGGCATGTTGCTCAATGCGCTGTTTCTGGGTGCATGGCTGGTGCTTCCTCGTTGGTTCTCCAACGCCTCCCATCCGCTTCTTTTGACTTCCATTGGGGCCCTTGCCGTTTGGTTTGTTTTAGGCATGGGCGTGTGGTTTCTCCTCCAAAACACGGTCGTCGGGACCCTCCTCACGGAGCAGGAACTTGCGGTCGTCGGGCTTGCTCTGTTGTCCTTCATTGCAGTGTGGTTCAACCGTCGCCCTCAACCCACACCGAAAGGAACCAACGCCGTTTCCAAAACCGTCCTCTTTGCTCGAGGAAGCATGGCGGCTGCCGCTATCGGCGTGTCCGTTTGGATGGCTGGTCTTGGCTTTCCGCTCCTGGCCGGTTTAGCCAGCGTTTTTCCAGCCATTTTCCTGACCAGCATGGTGGCCCTTTGGCTGGCACAAGGACCCACCGTTCCACAAGGAGCAGCGGGGCCGATGATGCTTGGAGGCGCCAGTGTGGCCGTGTACGCGAACATCGCCATGTGGTCGTTGCCGGCCTACGGCGTTGTGGTGGGNTCCGTGGTGGCGTGGGTGGGCTCGGTGCTGGGCTGGTCAATTCCCGCTTTCCTCGTCCTGCGTCGTGTTCACAGCAAGGTCAACGGTTGACGGCTCGAGTCCATCGGGGGGCGCCGGGAATGCCGACCACATCGATTTGAACNAAGGTGACGCCTTTGACGTTGAACAGCCGTTTCCGCAGAGCATCNAGGTCCAGCAAACAGCAGGGGCAATGCGGGCGGGCGGGCCTNACCGTCAGGTTGACTTCCCCATCTTCGGCGACATCAACGTGTTGAACGATGTCCAATTCGGGGTAGGGGCGTGTGTCGTGGGGGTCGTTCCACGAAGCCAACACGCGAGCGACACGGCGCTGGAGGGCGACGTGCTTCCGTCCCATGATGAACCCTCAATCCTCGTCCTTGACCAATGCTTCGGCTTCATCGAGGCGTAATTCGGCCAATCGGCCTTCCACTTCACCCAGTTCGTCTTGACAACGCTTGAGAAGAGCTGTTCCCTCCTCAAACATGGCCAAGGTTTCATCCAAGTTTTTTCCGCCTCGTTCAAGTTGGGTTACCAACGCTTCGAGTCGTTGCAAGGCTTCGTCATAGGTCATCGTTTCTTTCGTCATGGTTGTTCCTCCAGGGGTTGAATGGTGTGCACGTCGGCGGCCGCTTGGCCGTCAGCGAATTGGAGTTGGATGGTTTGCCCTTCGGTCAGGCTACCAATGTCGGAAATTACGCCGCCTTTGTTGTCTTGAACCATTGAGTAGCCACGCTCCAGCACCCGTTGTGGGTGGGCGGCTTGAAGGGTTGCACCGAGGCGAGCCAAGCGTTGTTGGTGGCTTGAGAGGCTGGCCTCCATCGTACGTTGGAGCCGGTTGTTGATCGCCGTTAATCGCTGCTTAGCGGTGAAGATGCCTTTGCCGGGAGCGTGGCGCAATTGGTTGGCCAGCAGGTCCAGACGCTGACGAAGTTCACCGATGCGGCGAACCACGGAGGCGTTGAGGCGTTCGTCCAACTCGTCGTGAAACTGGAGCCAGGCGTTGCGGTCAGGGACCAATCGCTCGATGGCGTTTGATGGGGTTGAGGCCCGGACATCGGCCACCAGATCCGAGACGAGGTGGTCCTGTTCGTGGCCAACCGCTGAGATAACGGGGACGGTGCTGGCCAAAATGGCCCGAGCTACCGGTTCAAGGTTGAACGCCCAGAGGTCTTCGGGAGACCCACCTCCTCGCCCAACGATGACCACGTCAACGGGAGGAAGGCCGAGGCGCTCGGCCACTTCAGGTTGAGCCAATTGTCGGGTGATGGCCAGGCCACGCACGATTTCTTGGGCTGCGTGCTCGCCTTGCACCAGCACACCAATGACGGTGGTTCGCATGTCCGGCCAACGGTTGGCCATCAGGCGTTTCATGTCTGAAAGGGCGGCCGAACCGGTCCCGGTGACGATGGCGACGTGTTTTGGAGGGGACGGCAAGCGACGAGGGGGGAGGTCAAGAGCACCTTCGGCCTTGAGGTCAGCCACCAACCGGCGCTTTGTTTCCTCCATGGCTCCAAGGGTTTGGATCGGTTGAATGCGAGCGACGACGATTTGCAAGCGCCCTCGCTTGGGCCACACGTCCACGCTTCCGATGATGACCACTTCGCTGCCGACCTTGATCGCCGGGTCCACGTTCAATCGAGCATTGCGCCAAATGACACAGTCCATCTGGCCGACATCGTCCCGCAGCGTGAAGTAGATGTTGCCGTTGTGTACGCTCCACTGTGATACTTCTCCAGAAAGCGCTTGATGCTGAAACATCGGGTCGTTCTTGACCGTTTGTTGCACCAGTTGAGCAAACTGACCGATGGGCAGCGGGCCCGTCGTGGTTTCATGACCCGCTGACATGGTCGCATTGTGTCGTCAAGGGTTCTTGAAGCATCGGGCGAACGAGAACGGCCCTTTGTCATCTGGTTTGGACGTCAAGACTCATTTTCCGCTGGGGTTTCATCGTTCACAGCGGCCTGAGTTCGCTTTCGCTGCAGTCGTTGGTGCGCCTGTCTCGCCTCAACTTCGTGCAGTTTGTGCTGAATTTTTCGTTTGAGAAACATGACCACGATCACGATGGCGATGATGTCCACGAGCAGGATCAGCCACGTGCTTGCCGTCCACTCCTCGAACATGTTGGTTCCTCAAATTGGGGGGCGAATATCGATGTCAACATCGCCCCGGGGCTTTCCAATGCAGCCAAGGCGGGCTCCTTCCTCCACCAACCAATCGTCAAGGCCTGGAGGGAGTTCTTCGGGAAGCGGGACTTCACCGAGGATGAGGCTGACCATGCAGGTGCCGCAGGTGCCGGAGGTGCAGTTTGTCGGGAGTCGGACGCCACAGGCTTCGGCATGCTCAACGATGGTTTCACCTGGGTTGACGGCGCACTGACCCAAAAGATGCGGTCCTCGTAGAAAACGAATCACCGGTGAAGGCGGTGCGGTGACGTTGGGGGGCTCGTCGGCGGTCAGGCTGGCCGGACTTGCGGACATGAGCGGCACCTCATCGAGCCTTTTCTCGAGTCCAGCGGCCCGTTTGCTTGTTGAAGAACAGGCCGGCCTTCTTCATCCACTTGTTGAACTTGGTCGCTCCTGCACCGGTTCGCAGGATGAAGTCTTCACGGTCTTCTTGGGCTTGGATGTAATCCTTGGCCGCAAGGGTTTGGTCAATCCAGTCGTTGATGTCCATCAGGCCACCGGCCACGACGCTTTCCTCAACGACACGTGTCATCTCGTCGGCGGTTGCACCGGTCTGCTCGAGGTCCTTGCGGATGAGGTCGGAGACCGAGGAGAAGTCCATGCTGGCTGGCTTTGGAGGCACAGGGTTGCGGGGAGGCTTGTCCGGGTCGATGACGATGCGCTCTTCGTCAAGAATGGTCTCCACTTGGGTGGCCAAGGCTGGAGTAAAACTGGTTTCGCACTCCCAACAGATGAACGCCCACGCATCCGGCTGGTCGGGGTCGCGGGATTGGCGGGGGTCGAGTTCGTCGCCGCATTCTGGACAAGCATGGAAGATGAGTCCGGGCACGTGTTGGCGGCGGAAGTCAACGATGTCTTGAGGCGTGCCTTCGAGCTCCAGCATTTCGTGGTCTCGAGCGGCTTCCAGTCCACGGGTTTCCAGTTGGTCTCGGATCTTGACCTTCTGGTCGTCCTTGCCTTCGTCATGCAGGTTGTTTTCGAGTTTGACGATGAGTTCGACGGTCTTGCCCAGACGGTTCATGATGAGTTTCTGAGCACGGAAGGCTTCCACCTTGGCGATCTTGAGGCGTTCTTTTTGCTCGGCGAGTTCGGTGAGAACGTCCTTCTGCTTGCGCTGGAACTTGATCTCTTCAATTCGGGATTCTTGCTTCTTTTCGGGTGCGAGAACCTTCGAAAGGAAACGCTCCTTTCCGTGAGACTGGGGTCCAGCCGTGATGATTTCGATGACACCTTGAGCGATTTCTTCCTTGAGGCCGTAATTCTCGACCAGCATGTCTTTGTCGATTTTCTTCAAATCGCCAATCTTCAATCCTGCGTCAGCAAGTTGGTTGGCCGTCGTGTCGTCAATACCACGACGAAGCAGTGCAAGATAGGTGTCCTTCTTTGCCATCCAAATCCCCCCGACAAGTTGAGGCGAGCAGACGCTCCTAAGAAAAGTCTCTCCCCATGGTGTTCATTCGCTCTACCCGTATTGAAGGTTCATGCCTCTTCTTCACAGGAAGCGAAATCAACGCCCAAATCGGCCCACTCCTCCAATTCAAAGGTCTCCGGCCGGCGTTGGAGACGAGGGTCATGCGACATGGCGTTGTAGGCCCTCATCCATCGCGTGGCGTGCCAGCCGGGGATGCGTGCCAACCGACGGGGCGGTTTGCTCAGGGTTCGCTTGAGTTTCTTCCTTCGTTGTTCGAAGGCGGAGCGAATCATCTGAACCAGCAAGCGTCGGTCGCACGGCCATTCGTCATCGTGAGGCGTTAAGCGGAGCAGACGGGAATGGACCTTTGGCATTGGAGAAAACACGTGCGGAGGCACACGCTCGCCCATGTCGGCGTCAAAGTCCAACGCCACAACCATGCCGAGCGAGCCAACGTCGCTCTCGTATTCCATGACCACGCGTTCGGCGAACTCCTCTTGCACCAGCATCACGATGTCCAAAAGTGGGGTGGTGTTTGGATTTCGGTGGTAGCGGGTGATCACATCGATGAGGGGAGAGGAGATTTGGTAGGGAATGTTGGCCACCAGACGGGTGATGTCGGCCGGCCAACCCAGCTGAAGAGCGTCGCCTTCCAGAAGCGTCAATCGCCCTTCCTCAAGTTCCGTAGCAAACACCGAGCGCAGATGTTCACAGGCGCCACTGTCCAGCTCAATCGCCGTGACCTTGCATCCCGTGGCGAGCAACACTTCGGTCAACACGCCGGGGCCAGGTCCAACCTCAAGGACGTGGTCTTCAACATCGACTTCCGCCCACGCAACGGTGCGCTGAAGCACCTCGTCGTTGACCAAAAAGTGTTGACCAAGNGCCTTCTTGAACGGCTGCTTGGCGCGGAGGGCATCGACGAGACGGCGGGCGCCGTTCATGCTTCCACCGGGAGAAGAAGTTCGGTGAGCCGAGGCACAAGCGTTTTGTCTTCCATTTCTTCAACAAAGCGCTGGGCAAGAAGTTCGGCACCTTTGATCTTGGCCAGCGCATTGAGCTCGTCCATTGAAGCGAACACGCCAACTTGGTCGCGGGCTTTCACCATGTTGCGGGCCTTGACCGGACCGACATCGGGCAACAATTCGTAGGAGTGTTGNTTGAGGGACATGGGGCCGGCTTTGTTGTAAAATTCGTCCACGAAGTACTGGCCGTGCTCTTCGACAAACATCTGGACCAAAGAAGGCATGTCTTGCCTGGCCATGTTGGACATCTTGTCAAGGTGGGCCATGCCCAAAATTCCGAGCACCTCGGTTCGTTTTGAGCGGTCTTTCCCGATGTAGATGCGCTGATTGATGGGCATCAAATCGTTGCCTTTGACCTTTAAGCGGCAAAAGGCGAGGCTCTTTTCAGCCATGGCCGTGGCCACACCGCCTTTGACATCATGCTCCAGCACACGCGCCCAAGATTCGGTTTTCAGAGCCTCGGGCTCGGGGCGCGGTTGGTTTTGACGGCCTTGTCCACGGTTTCCTTGTCCGCGACGACCTTGTCCACGACCACCTTGACGACGTTCACCGCTGCGTCCGCCTCCTTGTCCGCCCTGCTTTCGCTGTTTGGAAGGGTCGGGCTTGGGCTGAGGTTTGGGAACCTCTTGGCGGCCGGTTGTGGGTGCGCTCCAGTACTTGGAAAGGTCTTGAGTGGCCTTCTTTCGAGGACCTGAGGGGGACTTAATTTGACGCTTTCGCCGTGGGTCGGACATCGGAAATCACCTCGGTGAGATGCAACGTGCATCAAATGACTTGGGCAACGATTTCGAGAACAGCATCAATTTCGCTGTCTTCGATGACGATGCGCTTTGAGTTGAAGACCGCTTTCACATCTTCGGGTGCAGCGGGCATGAGTTCGGCGAGTTTGGCGGCAAGAGCTGGGTGCTTGGCCAAGGTTTCGACTCCAAGCAGCTTGGTTCGGAGTTCTTCAAANACTTCGGCCTTGGTTGGAACACCGTTTCGAGCATCGCTTGCGGCCCATTCAGCGTGTTGCAAAGCCCACTTCTGTTCGTATTTCAGCGAGCCACGACGCTCTTGAGCATCGTACAACATCTCGCGAACGGTGGCAAAGTCAAGGAATTTCTCTTCTTCGGTCATGGTGCATCCCTCATTCAAGTGGGCGGAGGTGCTCTGGGCGAGCGATGACGGTCTTCTGCATGTTGCCGTCCTTCACAGCGACGATCCAAGCAACGCCTTGGCGCTTTTCGATGAAGCCGGTACGTCCATGGAAACGGCGATGAGGCATTCCGCCTTGTTGACCACCGTCAAGGACGATGGCCACACGGTCGCCTTCCTCGTACTGGTGCATCACACGGCGAATGTTCAAGCGGCTGCGTTCGTTCTTTCGTCGTCGCAAAATGCTACGAGTTCCTACTCGCTGACCCTTTGAGCGCTTCATTTTCTTCGCCTCCAATCTTCCAAATCAGCGCAAGCGCCTCTTCGGAGCAAGTTGCCGACCCACCATCCCCATATAAGCACCGCGACGGGCAACGCCGCCCCTCAAGGGCGGTCAGTCAGCGTGAATGTCGCCCACGTCAAGCCACAGCACGTTGCACTTCGCTTTGATGAGGGCGGCGACGGACGGCTGGGTGCGCCCATTGTCGCCATGGACCGTTTCCTTGACGTAGGTGCCGGACTCACAACGCAAGGTGAATTCGATTTCACGTTCCCCGTGTTCATTGATTTCAATGAACGGCGAATGGGCCTCAAACACCGTTCGCTTCCGGATGAGGTCCGAACGACGATGAGCCACACGTTCGGGTGTGCGTTGAGCCAACTTGAGGCCATTGAGCCCTTCGACGATGTTCAGAATGGTTTCGTCGTCGGGCAGGTCAAACGTTTCAGGGGCCGGCGGCAAAGCCGCCAAAATCCGTTCGATGAGCTCGTCTTTCTTCCCGGTCTTCTTCAGGCCGTTGGCCTCGGCGAGCGCCACGAGTTCAGGCTTCTTCATCGCCTTCAACTCCGCTTCACTTGGGCCGGCGGCTGGCACCTCAATGGTGGTCTCCAATGGCTTGGTGCGGTCAGCGTTTTTGTCGCCACGTCGTTGTCGCCGTCGTTTTTTGCTTCGGTCCTGCACGTCCTCTTTGGTCATGTCCACCGGAGCGGTCAACACGGCGTATTCAGCTTCATTCATCGGTTCAATGGTGAACCGAATGGTGTAGGATTTCTCAGCGGGCGTGTCTTTGATTCGAACGACTTCGCTTCGGGTCGACGGTCGGATGGCGGAAACTTCAACCGAGCCTTTGGCGGCCTCGTTGATGATTTCGGCCAGTTTTTCGGCGTTGAAACTCCGCTTTCTTGGCTCCTTGATCTCAAGAACAAACGGACGACCTCGCCCGAGGCAGCGAACGTCAATGTCTTCTCGGCCCATGCCGTGGAAGGCGTGTTCGGTTCCTTGGAAAATTTCCAGCATCGGATTTCCGACCAGATCCTGTACGCTCTTTTCGTACTGCAGACCGGTCTGATTGCAACTTTCACAGCCTCGCCCTTTGCATGCTCGGCAAGGCCAGCGAGTTTGGGGAATGCCCCGCTCTAACTTGCGGTAGCGGCCGTAGACATAGACGGCACGAATATCCAATTCAACGGTCAGGGTCAAGACATCGATGAGCGCCAGCACGTCCGGCTTGTCGTTGACCAGCGTGACCCCATCCAAACGGTCCTTCAATCGCTTTCCAATTTCTTCGACCAGGGAAGGCTTGAGGGCGTCCGAGCCACCAGCACCCAGGCGCTTGCGCAACTTCTCTTCCTCTTCAACTTGGTCTTTTGGAACGCGGGCTCCAAGTTGCAGACGGCTGACATCGTACGGTTCGATGGCCTCAAAGATGATGTCGGCCAACAGGTCAACCTCCTCAAACAAGTTCTCGCAAAACGGGCAAAGAGGCTCCTCCTCTCGTGCGTTGACCAGATGACTGTCCTGTTCCAAAACCGAGGCTCGTATGTTTTGACCAGCGTCCTCAAGCGATTGCCCGTAGGTTCGCTTTCCACCCACGCGACCCAAACAGGAATCACAGGTGCCTTGGCGAACCAGATGCTTGAGGCCGGCTGGGCGGGGCGCCCGAGGGACTTCCTCAACGTGCGTGCCGAGTTGCATGGCGACTTCTTGCTGGTGGACTTCGTCTTCTTCCACCGGTTCAACGTCGTCCCACAGGGAGTAATCCGTCTCACCAAATCCAGCGTTGGCGTACTTCATCCAGTCGTCTTCATCGTCGTCGATGTCCTCGGCTGTGTCGGGTTCGTTGCCTGCCATGTCGCCACCACCTTCCCGGGGCCAACCCCAAAGACGGCANGGTAAGCGCAGGCTCAACCCTTGATGAAGTCACCGATGATTTCGTGCTCACTTTTGGTCGAGGAAGGCCAAGANGCCNGCCACGACGCCGAGCACACCGCCCAAAACGGTCATCCACACACCCATGCCTGCACTTGTTTCGATCATGGTTTCGGGCATCAAGATCCACCAGACGAGAACAGCCAACAAGATCAGCGCACCAGCGGCGATGCCGGCCCACTTGCCGTGCCGTTCGGCGTCAGCAGGCAGGCTTCGACCGATGGCGGACGCACTCAGCATGACGGTTCCGAGCAGTGCACCGATGGAGCCTGCCCAAAGAACGAGGCTGGCCGTCGCTCCAGCAGCAGGGGNTTNNAGGCANGTGTCTCGAGCCTCNCCAGCGCTTTCCTGCGACGCCCCGTTCTCGGTTCGCTTGGTGAAGAGGTTGTTGCAATAATCATCGTACTCGCCGATGATGACGTTGCCCACGCCCTCCCCATCTTTGGGGTATGAGGCGCTCATCCAATCCTCTGAATACAACGCGTAGGTGCTCTCCTTGCATTCCTCAACGTCGCTTGAGAACGAGCAGTCTCTCAAAATGGTGGTCAGCCCCTTGCTGTACCCNTCTTGGTCGGTGTAGGTTGTCCATGCATGGCTGAACTGCCCCGCCATGGACAGAAGCAGGGCGAACACGATGCACGCTACAGCACCCCACATCATGGGCGTCGTGCCGCCCGTAGGAAGGGGCGTAGCGGCCATGGGCGCGTGGGCGTTGNGTTGTGCCGCAGCGGGTGCTTCGATTGGAGCAACCGCCGCCACGGGCGCAGCCATGGCGGGAGCGGCAGCGATGACCGGTTGTGCGACCGGTTGCACGGCTGGGACTGCTTGTTGCGAGACGGGTGCAAGAACGGGAGGGGCCACGGNTTCGGCCACACCNGGGACGAAATTTGGGTAGTGCTGCCGAGTGTAGGCAAGGGCATTTTCAGGGGAATGGCCCATTCCAAGGATTTGGTCGTAGTAATCTTGTGCGGCTGACATCGGTTGGTGCTTGCCTCGGTTGATTGATGATGTTTTCTCCAATGTTCACGACTCTTCTTCCGACGCCGCGTGCGCTGAGCTGATGGCGGCCTCCTCGGAGGGCCGGCTGATGAGGCCGAGGGCGGCGGTGGTCAGCACCAAACTGGCGAACAGCGACAGGGCGATCATCGCCGCAGAGAAGATGCCAAAGTTGGCAAAGAGGCCCATCGGTGAGAGCGCAATCACGAGGAAACCGGCAACGTCAGAAGTCGCTGAACCGAGCAACGCNAAGCCGCACGCNCCGCCAACNGCGGCGAGGGCATCGTTGTGTGACTCNCCGTTTTCACGCCCTTCTCGGTAACGTTCCGTCACGTGAATGCAATAGTCGATGCCAACGCCAAGCGAGATGGTCGCAATGGTCACGGTCACGATGTTCAGGGAGGCGCCGGCNACGTACATCAAACCGTAGAGCCAAACGACGACGAGGAAGATGGGCACAAAAGTCACCACGGCTTGCTTGGGTGAGCGGAACCCGATGGTCAGGGAAGCCAGCACAAACACCGAGCCGAGGAGGAGCGAGGACTGCATTTCGTCTTGCATGGCCGTTGAAGCCGTGAATCGGGTGATGGGTCGTCCCGTGAGCATGACCCATGTCAGGGGTTTGTCGTCTTCTTCCTCNCCGGGCTCCTCNTAGGTNCCACTNGAGAGNTTNGTGAACACCTCAAGGTCTCGCCAGACTTCNGCCACGCCGCCTTGCATGCCCGGNAAATCNTCGGGNTGGGTCATGCCAAATCGGATTTGCATCATGTCNTAGGCNGCATCCTCGCCGTTGACATCCAGCCATGGTCGGTCGGGGTCGAGGTCCACGACGGGCATGATGTAGAGTTGCACAATGCTGGCGGGAATGTCAGGAATGGGGCCGACGCCGGGCACGCCGTACAGCGATAGGAAGCCGTAGAAGAAGGCCAGGCATTCTCGGTCGGTCGTGTCCACCATTGGGCCGTTGCCGGCCAAGGAGCAGTTCATTCCAAATCCGTCCACGTCCGTCTGCCAGCCNGCCGCCTCGAACGGCGTGCNGTCGAGCACGAGGCTGCCTTGGGCGGCGAACACCATCTCGTCAAGGGCCAAGATGTCAATGGTGCCGTCGGGTTGCCGCGTGATCTTGTCGGGGACCCCTTCGGGCAAGGCATCCATGTCCTGTCGGAAGGTGTCGATGGCTGCAAAGACCCTCGGGTCCAANACATCGCCGAGAATGAGCAGGTTAGCCGGCTCTCCTTCGTCAGCGAACCGTTCAGCAATTTCCTCCACGCCGATGGCGAAGTCCGAACGCTCGTCAAGGAAATCCTCCACGGCAAAATCCCCTTCCAACTGGGCCATTCCAATGGCGGCNGGGACGGTCATCATGACGGCGACAAAAGCGATGAGGGCGGCCGTCTTTTTCTGGCCAGACCCACGGGTTACGCCCTTCAACCACTCCGGATTGACGATGGATTTGACTTCTTTGTGGTTGGTTTTGGTCTTTCGAGCATCCAACCAATCGTCAACGCTNACCCGAATCAANGGGGCCCACAAACCGGTCAAGATGAAGGCCGCCAANACGCCCAGCGCCGCTTCGATTCCGAAGGAACGGAGGGCTGCNATNTCGCTGAAAAGNTTNGCNGCNAAGGCCGCCATGGTGGTGAGGGATGTCAGGGTGATGGCACGGCCAACACGGGACAAGGTGATGCTTCCGGCTTCCTCGGAGGTTTTGCCGTTGGCGCGNTCTTCCTTGTANCGNTGCAGCGCGTGCAGTGAATCATCAATGCCCAGCGCCAGCACCAGAATCGGTAACAGGTTNGANAATTGAGACCGGGCGATAAGGCTCAATCCAAGCCAGCCGGTCAGGTTGGCAAAATGACCGATGAGCCCCTGCATCCAGAGCAGCGCAGCGCCAAGGGCGAACATCACAATGGCGACATCCGACCAGCGGCGCAGGCTGAAATACAGCAGAACTACGATGGCTAGACCCATCATGACGATGAGCCCTGCACTGGACTGAAGTTCNCGGTTGACCTCNACGTTCACGCCTTGACCCAGAAGGAGGGTGACCGTGGTGCGGTCGTGGGAGCGAAGGTGCCCTTCGAGGTCCATGTAGGTCCACTCGGTGGCGCAACCGGCCCCTTCGGCTTGGCGTTCCAAGCATTCNTCTTCGGTGTATTGNGGAGGGTGGAGAACAAGTTCACCATCGGCCAAACGGTAGCCNCCNACTCGGAAACCTTCGTCNCTGAANCGGACNTTCTTTTCTTGATGNGCNTCNTTCCAAACGACNTCCCAACCCATTTCTTCAAGCTTGGTGCTGTCGAGTTGNACCAACAGCCATGTGGATGAACCCGTCCATCGGCCTTTGCCCCACAANGCTCCNTCCCACGTTCCGTTGGAAAGCAGTTGGCCGTAGATTGGNCCTTCTTGGAAGGCGGTGTAATCGGCCTTGAATCCCCGGTCGAGGGAAATCCAGCGAAGGAAGTTGTTGTCCGATGCTTCCGCCATTCGGGCGGCGGCCATGTCAATGTGAGCTTGCGTGATGTTGGCATCGTCAAAGGTCAAGCAGTCGAGCGGAAAACAATCCGACCAGTTCGTCGGCGGTTCCGTGACCACCCCNAGCGTGGTGAGGCCAGGCTGGGTCAGGATTGAGGTGTTGTTCATGAAGCCGCGAAAGTGGTCGGACAAGGAGATGGCGCCGTTGGATTGATGGCCAGTGACGTCGTTGACCAGCGGTTTGAGGGCGGGGGAAAGTGGATGCTCGAGGACCAAATCGAGTTTNGTGTCCAATTCTCGCAAAACGGTGAGGTTCAGGATNCCTCCGGTTGGAGCATCGATGCCGCTCCATGGTTCACCGGCCGGAATCATCTCGGAGGGGTGGACCAGTGAAGCGTAGTCGGGTGAACCATCCGCCATCCTTGGCACAGGCTCCCACTCCTCAATGGCCGGAACGAGGTCGGGGTTGCGGGCAGAGACAAGGAATCCGAGGATGATTTCNGAATTGGGAAATTCATCGTTCACGATGGTTTGAGCCGACAACTCGGGNGATTCCATCTCGTAGGATTCCATGTCAATGGGTTGGAGGGCCGTCATGGCTCCGGGAATCATCAGCAGCGTGAGCAGCACCACAGCGATGTGAGCCCCTCGCTTGCGAGGAAGAAGCCACGCTGCGATACGGTCGTAGCGTCGGCTCATGGTNNAAGCCCGNACTCTCACCTTTTGAAGGAATGTTTTTCACTCATTTCTTTTCTTTTTAGTCCGCCCCAATCACAGGCNAACGAAACCCATCCATGTGGATTGGGAGGTTTGGTCTTTTNGCGAAAAATGGGAAAACAGGGCGTTTTTTGTTCAGGTTTATCGGCGAACCTGTTATGAACGGGTGGAGGGACGCCGTGGCAGGAAGGATGCGGTTTGACGGTTNTTGACGACATCATTGAACAGGCGAACGGACTTGACCTCTGGGCCCAATACACGCTCGGTCTCGGCTTGACCGTGGTGGCCCTCGCCATCGTGCGCTTTTTGATGAAGAAAGTCATCCTTGACTTCGTTAAAGCCACCACCTTCACGTGGGACGACCACCTGTACAANCCGGTCACTCAACGCCTCTACACCTTCATTCTCCTCGTTGGCATCCAACTCACGCTGTTGTGGATTCGCGGTGAAGAAGAAGACCTCAACGTGGCCCTCGACCCGTTGTTCAGCGCCGCCTACATCTTGCTGACCGCCTCNTTGGCCAGCGTGGCCGTNAAGGTCATGATTCCCGTNNTCATCGACAAATTCTCCAATCCCTCCACCGTTACGGTATCGGGCAGCAACTCGCTCGTGATTTTCCTCCTCCGGGCTGCTATTTGGTTCGGCGGTCTCTACCTGGCCTTGGATGAACTTGGCTTNGAGTTGATGGGGCTGCTCGCTTCCTTGGCGGTCTTTTCGCTCATCATCGGTCTGGCCATGCAACAGACGCTTGGAAACATCGTTAACTCCTTCATGCTCGCTCTNGACCAACCGTTCGAAGTNGGTGATCGCATCGAAGTTGATGGCCACCTCGGGTCGGTGGTGTCGGTTGGCATCCTCTCGACCAANGTCCTGACCATTGGAGAAAACCTCGTCGTGATTCCCAACAACAACCTCGTCAACTCCACTGTTATCAACCACGCCCGTGGTGGCGGCGACGGACAAGGCCGCCGTATTTCCCTCGTGCTTGATGTCGGCGTTGAGTACGATGAGGACATCGCTCACGTGAAGTACACCACCCTCCAACTCCTTCGAGAGTGTCCTTNCATCCTTGAGACGCCCGAACCTCGTGTGTTGCTGAACGAACTCGGTGAATACGCCAAAGTTTTCCGCATGTACGCTTGGGTCGAGGATTACTCGGACGAGTTCGTCGCCAAGGACTGGCTGTTCAAGAACATCGCCGAACGCTTTGAAGCAGAAGGCATCGGCATTCCGTTCCCAACCGCTGTGGAGATTGGAGCCACCCTCAAGTCGACCTACAACAAGCAACGCAAGGCCACCAACGTGCGCCGCGCTCGNTTGCAGATGATCAAGGAAGACAAAGCCCTNGAGCGGGAGCGTGCTGAGGCCAAGTGGGAAATTGAAGCCATCACTGAGAAGTTGAAGGACCCTGATCTTGAACGCAAAGAACGCGCTGCCTTGGAAGATGCCCTCCGTGAACTCAACCGTGTCTTGAGCATGTTTGAGGCTNGCGACAGTTGAGGNCAAACCCTTCCTCAGTCAACCGTTCACGGCCCACAAGGACATGGTTTCTTGACGGCGGATTTATTTAGANCNAACCGTTCATGATAGATATGGCGTCAGCCGACCTGCGCTACATGCAGATTACCATCATGCCTGAGACGGGAGCAACCCTCCCNGGCTGGGCCCTTATGGAGTCCTTTTCATCCTTGGAATTCCTTTCACACATCAGCACCGTGGGCGGCAACATGCGCTGCCTCATTCGCGTNGAATACGAGGACGAGGCGGCCCTCACTCAAACTTCTCCATCGCTTGAAGTGCTCGATGTGATTGANAAAAGCCAGAACGCNGCNCTGCTCGAAGTAATCGCCAAGGGNCCACTCCCTCGGGTGTTTGCAGCNTTGGAACACGTTTGGTGGGTCACNCCAACNTACCTCTCCTCNNANGGNTTCACCGTGACCATTCGCGGCACGAAGGAAGCCCTCCGTGCGGCTCGAAAAGGCCTNTCAGAGTTGTTGGGTGAGAGNTACAAAATGAAGCTGGGGGCTCAGTCGGCCCACACGTCCAATTTCCTTGAATTGCTTCCAGAAAAGCAACGCAGCGTGCTCGATGAGGCCATCAAGATGGGCTACTACGACCGCCCACGCCGATGCACACAGCGGGCCATCGCTGAAGCCCTCAACATCAAGCAAGCCACGGTCAGCGAACATCTTCAATCCGCNGAATCATCCATCATNCACGCTTTTGTCAACGANCATTGATTCTTGAACGACGGGATTCATTCCATTCATGATAGGGCCTCAATCTTATTTGCCCTCTGCCGCAGTGGGCGGCCATGTCCGGCGGACGCCTTACCGAAGTACGAACTCCCCTCATCCTTTCCATCCTCATGGTGCTGATGACTCAAGTCGGGTACCTTGACCTCATGAACACCTGGTCTAGCGACGAAGAAACGCTGGATGACGCTGAACCCGTGGTCGCTCATTCGCCCGCAACGTCGGTGATGTACGGCAACAACA
>PAWY01000037.1 GCA_002714305.1 Methanobacteriota archaeon
CCATCGGTGTCGATTTGCTGTGTGCGGTCAAGCGGGAAAACGTCGGGTTGGTTGGCCGATGAGAGCAGAAGTCCGGGCCAGGTAGCAGGACGATAAGTATCCCAAGAAGCGTTTTCGTAATTGTCCCCGTAGCCATCGCCGTCGGTATCGTTCCATTGCGTCGGATCGTTCGGGAAGGCGTCGCCGGATTGATTCACATGGAGCTGGTACTCGTCCAAGTCGAAGAGGTAGTTGTCGCCGTATCCATCTTCGTCCGCGTCGACCCACTGGTCTGGATTAGCTGGAGCCCAGTCGCCTTCGTCAGACCAACCGTCGCCATCACCATCAAGGCACCCGTAGCGGTCTTCGGTGGACGTGCCTGCCGTGGTTGGACAAGCATCCGGTTGGTAAGCGGGGGCTGGGTTGTCGCCAAAGCCGTCACCGTCGGTGTCGTCCCATTGGGTTCCTTCGGATGGGAAGGCGTCAACGATGCCGTCTCCTTGGTCGGTGGTGTTGTAGCCATCGTTGTCCTCATCAATGTCAGCGTACCAGTAGTAAACGCCCTCATCGTTTCGGCCATGAGCGGTCACGATATGGCTGGAGTCGGGACTCCAAGTCGCGCCATAAATCGTTCCGCAGTTGTTGTTGTTGCCAGAACTGCAACTACCTGGGCGAGGTCCGTTAAAGGAGTCCACTTGATTGCCGGTGTCCGAGTGGTACACTCGGGCCGTGGCGCCATCAGCACCGTACCAAGACATGCCCGCAATGACCTGAGAGCCATCGGATGAAAATGCGGTGGCATAACACGAGGTTGAGACTGTTTTCTGCCACACCAAACTCCACGATCCGCTGACATAGCGGTACATGTCGAAGCTGGCTGAGGAACCTTCCCAAGCACCGCACATGGAGATATAATTGCCGTCGGGCGACCATGCGACGGCGTTGACGGCAGCAGACGGATTGGTGAAGGTCCATGTGGCAGCGCCTGTCGAGGTGTTGACAACGTAGATGTCACCGTTTCCTGCCAAGGCAATGTGTTGCCCGTCAGGGGAGTAAGCAACGTCGTAAAACCGGTCTTCACCGTTTGGATTGAGCGCATACAACTCTTGGCCCGTCATGACGTCAATGACGGTTACCTCGCCATTGGTTCCGCCGTTTCCTGACCGGCCTATGGCCACGGCGACGCGGGAACTGTCGGGTGAGAATTGAACCGAATTGACCCGGTCCCCTCCTCCAACATCAACGCTGATGCTTCCATGCAAGGATGAAAGGTTTGAGCTGTAGTAGATGTTGATGGTGTCGTCGTTGAGGGCGGCGGCGACGTAGTTACCGTCGGGTGAAAAATCAATTTCGTTGACGTCGGTACCTGTGTTGGCTGAGCGAAGGTTCGTCCAGGTGCTTGCATTCCAAACCCGTACGAAACCATCCTCAGAACCCGTGACGATGAACTCACCGCTTGGCGAATAATCCACGCCGTAGTAATCATCGCTTGAACTGGTGGTGAACTCGTTCTGGAAATTGGGATTGCCGATACTCCACGGGTCGTTAAAATCGGAGGTTCCATCTCCATTTCGATCCGGACATCCATCAAGGTCAACGGTCGAATTTCCTGCTGCCCAAGGGCAATCATCGGCGCTGTCAAGGACGCCGTCGCCGTCCGAATCGGCGGCTTGAGCGGCGATGCTGGTCACCGAAACAAGAAATAGGAAAACGAGGAACAAAGCCGCTTGTTTCCGCAGGGGGGGGGGGGATGCAGAATAAGCCATGGTTTCCGCATACTTGTCAATATAAAGGGGTTTTTGCCAAAATGCTCAAACAAAATCCGTCGGTACAGCACTGACACGAAGCGTTGAACACATGGTGAGCATACCGGGAACCATGGCGGGAGACATACCCAAGGTCAATGTCGCCGCTAAGGACCGCGTGCTCCTCCACCTCTTGGCCAACGATGAATGGGCAGACCGGTACATGGTTCCCTCCACGATGACGCGCCCGGGAATCGCTGAGGCGTGTGCACAGCACCCACCAAACGTCAGTCGAACGATGAAGGACTTGCTGAAGGAGCTGCTCGTCGAAGAGCACACCCGGGCTGTGCAAGGCGATGAACGACGCCAAAAAACATGGCAATTGACCGAAGAAGGGCGGCTTCGAGCGCAGCAAAGGCACGTCGTTTTGGACGATACCAAGGTCTTGGTGCGCAACATGGACGGCGATTTATTGGAAGTCAAGGCTTCTGAGGCGTCCACCCTTCTGGAAACCGACCTCTCCTTGCTCCAAATATTGCTCCATGCGCAGCACGAAGGGGTGCTAACCTACGGGGACATCCGATTTGGAAGCATTCGCAAACAAGCCGGCGAAGACGTGCCAAAACCAGGACGCTTGACACCGCTGGTCGGCGTTCACGCAACCTACGCTAACCGCCCACCTACAACCCGTCCAGTGTACGGGAGGGACCGAGAACTGGAGGCTTTGCACGGTTGGTTCGCTGACCGCCACCCTTGCATGGTCGTCCATGGAATCGCTGGCATCGGAAAATCAACGCTCATCGCCCATTGGCTTCAACAACACATGGAAACCGACCCGCATCTTTCCGTTTGTTGGTACACCTGCCAACCGTGGGACCGAGCGTTGGGGCTCGCTACCAGCCTGCTGCACCGCTTTGGTATTGACGAGACCCACGACCCCTATCGCATCATCGAAACGCTTCCATTGACACCGGGTGCTGACATGGACGTTGATGCTTGGCGCCGGCGATTAATGGCCTACATGACCGACGCCAACACCATCCGCGAGCGATTCAAAGACAGCGCCGGAGGGCCTCCGCCGTACTGGCTCATCGTGCTTGATGACGTGCATTACATCAGCGAAAAGGCTCGACATTTGCTCGGCTCCCTGCTCCAGCTCGCCCAGAAAGGCCCGTTGAGGGTGCTGCTGGTTTCACGAACGGAACTCAGCGTCTACGACCGCCGGGATGTTCACATCCGGGACACTGTGCGCGAGTTACCTCTCAAGGGCCTCAGCCTCGAAGCNACCGAAAAATGGCTTTCAACCCTCGAAAACGAAGATGCTCCGCCCGCCGAGGAGGTTCATGCTGCGACTGGAGGCCACCCGCTCGCCATGGAACTGTTGGAATTGTACGGGCAACCAACCCACAAAGACTGGTTGAGGTTCCTCGATGAGGAGATCCTCCTGCGCCTTCCCGACAAAGAAAAGGAACTCTTGGCCACGCTTGCGGTGGCCCAATCACCGGTGCCTTGGGANGTGTTGGCCAAGGGCGTTGGGTGGAACGGTGTTCCTCCAGAAAACCTTGTCAAACACGGCTTGCTGTTGGAACTTGAGGACGGTATGTGGCTGCATGAAGCCCTGCGAGAGCGTTTGCTGAGGGACGTTGGCGAGCAACAACAGGCTCGAAAACAGCGGCTTGACTGAACTCAAAAGTCGTCAGCGGTCATGACTTCGTCAATCCACGCCAAGAGTTTGGGCTTCGGCATGCTTCCGGTTTTCTGGGAAACAACGGTGCCGTTGCGGTAGATGAAGAGCGCAGGAATGCTACGAACGCCGAGTTGGGCCGCNGTGGAGGTGTTTTGTTCCGTGTCNACCTTGGCGACCAAGATTTCTCGCTCTTGAGCAACCGCTTCCAGAACAGGTCCGATGGCTTTGCAGGGGGCGCACCAAGGGGCCCAAAAGTCAACGATCACCCATTCGGTTTCGTTGACCGTATCGTTGAATTCACTGTCACTGACGTTCCTCACTTCACCCATGGTTTCACCTAACCAACGGTCCNGATGAAGCATTATAGGCGTTTGGCCCGATTCCNATGGTTCGTAGAAAAGGCAAGTCTCATCAAATGGAGTCTACTGGGTTGACATGAGGGATGACATGATTATCGCACCCAGCGTCCTTACGGCCAACCTCGCAGACCTCTCCACCGACTGCAAAGAGGCCATGGACGCAGGACTTCCCTGGCTTCATCTCGACGTGATGGACGGCAATTTTGTCCCCAACCTGACCTTTGGCCCACCCGTGATTCGTAGCCTACGTAGCNCCCTTGGCCCCGACGCTGTTTTTGACGCTCACCTGATGATTGAAAACGCTGAAGCGTGTTTTCAAGACTACATCGATGCGGGGTGTAACCACCTCTCCGTTCACGTGGAAGCTGTCAAACACCTCCATCGCCTGCTTGGCGCCATTCGTGAAGGCGGCGCAACGGCAGGGATNGTTTTGAATCCCGGTACGCCGGTGGAAGCCGCCCTTGAGGTGCTGAGCGAGGTGGACCTCGTCCTTGTCATGAGCGTCAACCCCGGATTTGGTGGGCAATCGTTCATCCCCAACGTTGAGAGCAAGATTCGACGGTTGGCTGATGCCATAGACAAGCAGGTGGCTGAAGGCGGGCGAGCGGTGCAAATTCAGGTCGATGGTGGCNTCAAGGCGCACAACATCGCTATGCTCAGAGATTGGGGCGTCAGCAACTGTGTGGTCGGCTCAGGCCTGTTCAACGACCGTGCGAGNGTGGCTGAAAACCTTGCAGAAATTCATCAAGCACTCAATTGAGGAGGGGTTTCCCATCCAAATTCTCGTCGTTTCACTCCTCTATCCCGTTCCTTTGAATGAGGTTCGCGGTGTCTTTGTGGACGACCATGTTCGTTTGCTCAAGGAACTCGGCCACGAGGTGAGGGTGGTGAACCCGCTACCANGGATGCCGCGTTACGCCGAGGCACGACGTTCAACGATGAGGGGCGTTTCAAAGGCCCCACGACGGTGGGTGCATGACGAGGTCCCCACCTTGGTGCCCCGATTTTTTGCTCTCCCGGACCACCCTTATCCACGATTGACGATCTCCAGCGTCAGCCGACGTTGGAAATGGGTGGAAAAGCAACTTGGTGAGTGGCGGCCGGACATCGTGATTTGCCATACCTTGTGGCCGGTCGCTCATCTTGCCCAACGGTTGGCTGAACAATGGACTTGCCCATTGGTNGGCGTGGTTCATGGCTTTGATTTCGACGTTGGCTTGGAAATGAAAGGCGTTGGTTCTGCCATCCAATCTTCGGCCGTGGTCTGCGACGCCTTGGTCTGCGCTTCGCAGCGNCTGGCCGACATCGCTGCTTCGTGGCCAACCCCGCCCCAGCGCGTTGAAACCATTCCTTGTGTCACCGAAATTCACCGCGAGTGGCGACGACCTGTTCGGCCCATGAAAAAGTCCTGGAAGAAAGAGCCGATTGACATCTTGTTCCCGGCCGACCCTCGGCGGCCTGAGAAGCGGCATTTGTTGGCCCTCCAAACCGGCGAAGCCCTTGAGCAACGAGGTTGGGTGGTTGGCATCACCTCACTGCGGCAGCAACCACGGGACATCGTTTACGACCGAATGTTGACCGCTGACGTGACCTTGGTCACCTCAAAGCGAGAAGCCGGGCCTTTGGTCGCACGGGAGTCCCTGCTGTGCGGCACACCGGTGGTGAGTGTCAGGGTCGGTGAAGTCGCTCGATACCTGCCTCAGGAATGGGTTTGTGAAGACGACCCCGAGGCCCTTGCTGATGGCATTGAGGCCGCTCTCCGCGATGGTTGGAAAGAGGAAGAAAACGTGGACGAACGGTTGGCCTTCGCCTCCAAATCATCGGTCAGTCAAGCGTGGAGCGAACTGCTTTCCAGCCTTGTTTCGTAAAGAGGAAAAGGGGCAAACCCAACGTCCACCAAAGGGTTTGTGAAACCAATCCGGCGATGATAAACGACCCACCGATGAACACCAATGTCCATTCGTCCCGGCGATGGCGGACAACCTCCAACTCCCCGCTCATCCACCAAGAAAGCATGAGGAGCACGCCGGCAGAAAGGCTGCTGGCCACGGCGGCAGCGTAGAGCTTCCGTCCGGGCTCGGCTGGCCCTTCCAACACCAACACAAAACCCAATGCTATGGCGGCCAGAAGAACGAGCAGTATGAAGAGCGTAAAGCGCCAAGGATGTTGACCGGCCATGAGGCTCGTGTAGGTTGGAGTGGCCAGCAACGTCAAGCCCCAACCTGCCAGAAGAACGGTGAACACATCAACGGCTGAAGCCCCATGTGTTCCGTCCAGGTAAGCCTCTGGAAACGCCAAGGGCGCAAAAAACGTCATGATGGCGTAGCCNCCAAAAAGGCCGTAGGGAAGTAACCCAAAGCAAAGGTCCGTGGCTTGATTGAGTTCTCTTCGATGCTCCAATGGATTGGTTCGCGCCCTCCCCAACACCGGCAAAAGCGCTGAACGTATGGCGGCAGGAACCACCAACCCAGCCAGCCAAGCCAATTGAGCAACGTGAAACACCGCGCCCAGCGTGGCCCCGCCTGAAGCAGCGACCATGAACTTCTCAATTCGGATCACGTATGGAAGAATGCCCAGCGTGATGGCGAAGGGAAGAGCGGACATCAAGAGGTGNCGGGGTGAAGTCCAGCTTGTTCCAAAATGGCTCCAATCCACGGTCTTTGGGGCGGGCGGGGCGGTGCGGAGGACCCAAAAGAGCGCCAGAGCCCAACCGGCGAGGGCTCCAATGAGGAACGCCGTGGTGAACGCCGTAACTGAGGTGGAACCCATCCACACCAACACGCCGTAGCCACACACCGTCAATCCCCGTTCAACCACCTTCGTCAGGGCCTCGAGGCGAGCCTCCCCCAACACGCGCAAGCCTGACCTCGGTGCGTAGGAGGCGACATGAACCAAAGCGATGAGCGCCGCCAGAATCAACAGATTGAGGGGTGCGTCAATGTTGAGCCATGATTCTGGACGGACCAAAACGGCGAGAAGCACGAAAGGAAGCGTAGCCATCGCTTGCCACCGGTAGGTGCGCCAAACGGCAGCAGGAACCAGTGCCGGCGCTCGGGTTCCGTCCCTCGCCAGCAACGTGGGCAGGCCAAGGTCGATGACCAAGAACAGAGAGGCATAGAGGTCGATGGCGAGGACCATCCAGCCGTAGTGTTCCGCCAATAGAGCGTGGGTCAGCATGATTTGACCGACGAAGGCAAGGCCAACGGCCAGCAAATCTGCACCGACCAACCAAGAAGCATCGCGCCCACTGGAAGGGGTACGCGGCTTGGCGGCGCTCATGCAAGAGGCTGGGTAAGGCGGCTTTCAATGGCTTCCTCGGATGTCAGGGGCCGTCATCCTCTTCCAGACCCCACGCCCAACGGCTCACGGTTCCTCGTTCACCTTCCACTGAACCAATCCGCTGAACGAAGGGGGATTTGCGCAAAGCACGCTGCAGAATGTGAGCGCGAACTTGTCGCCCCTCTGCTTCCAAAGCTTGGATGATTTCGGGGGTGGTGGCTGGTCCGTTGGTTCGAAGCCAACCCACGATCCAATCCGCTTGTTCGCGATTGGCTTTTCGTTCCTCGCTCCAGCGAGAGGGGCGAGGCATGGAAGAAACAAAGGCCGAGAGGCCAAGAAGATTTGTCAATCTTCATCATCGAATTTGAGGGCTCTGGCCCGCTCCATGGCGGCATCATCGGTGAACCAAAACGTAGGGGTGTGGCCGAGGTCCTTGTCCCAGCGCTGCACAGCGCGGGCAAACATTTCACCGTCGGCATACTCCTTGCACCAGTTGAGGAACCATTCAGCTTGTGCTTGCATGGCCTCGTCGCCTTCGGATTGGCGGCGCAGCATTTCAGCTTGGAGGGCGGTCATCATCATCCAATTTGGAGTGAGGGCGTAGGTCACGTAGGGGTTTCGCTCCATGTCCACACTTCGCCACTCCGTCCACAAAGAGAAGACTTGGTCGTAGAGGTAGCCGATGGTGAGGACACCCAACATCACGGTCAGGAAAATGGAAAGCAAACCGAAGTAGGTTGCCGGCACACCAAGGATGGTGTCGTTGAAACAAAGAGCGTCGCCGCAGGAGGCTTCGAACCGCCAGCGGACGTACGGCCAAACCAGCAGCGTGATGGTGGTGCCCCACAGCAACAATCCAACGACGGCTTGGGATTGTTGCATCCGCCAGTATTGCCGCATCACCCACTTTCTGAACAGTGAAGGGGAACCGTCTTTCGCCATAACAACAGACTTCCTAAAGGTCATTCATTTAACAAAGAAACCCATGAATGGAAGGCTTGCAGAGGCATTTCATTGGCCAGATTGTTCAGCGATGTAGGCCAGGACATCAAGAATCACTTGCCCCATCACGCGGATGTTGTCCTGTGTGAGGTGGGGTTGCATGGAAAGGTCGCAGGCGAATTCAATGTTCGCAATCGTGTCCTTTAATTCGTCTTGGTGGGCCTTGACGTACTCCCATTGGCGATAATCTCGAGCGTTGCGTCGAGCCCCGAAAATTTGCATCGGGATGCCCTCTTCTTTCATGAGGTCGATGAACCGGTCAGCCACATCCCGAGATAACCCCACGAGGTGAAACTGCATGGTGTCGCAGAAGGGGTCAACTTGCGCCAACGGCATTGGAATCTCAATGTTTGGATGGTCGTGAATCAGCGAGTGAAGGAGGTTCCAGTTTTCCACGTGAATCTGTTTGATGGTGGCCAGGCGGTCGATTTGCGGCGTCAGCATGGCGGCGGTGACCTCCTGCATGCGCATCGAATAGCCAGGGACTTGGTTCTGCAAGCGGTCCATGAGGTCCGCATCCAAATCGTAGTGCTTCATCCAAAGTCGCTCGTAGGAGCCGGCATAGAGAACCGCTCGGGCAGCATGTTCATCGTCGTTGGTGACAAAAATGCCGCCTTCACCTGCGGAAAGCCCTTTGGACGACTGGGTTGAGAAGCAACCGATTTCGCCAAAGGTGCCGAGGAGTTGGCCATTCCAAAGCGTGGCGTAGGCGTGAGCACAGTCTTCGATCAAAATTAGTCCGTGCTTGTCAACCACTTCCATGATGGCGTCCATGTCGGGAACGTGCCCTCGCATGTAGGACATCAACAGGACCTTGGCCCCCGTTTCGGTGGCTTTCTTGTCCAAGTCCTCTGGGTCCATCGCCCATTCGCGGTTGCTCTCAACCAGCACAGGGATGGCCCGGGCATGTTCAATGACGCTTGGAACGGCGTGGAAGGTGAAGGCGTTGGTCAGAATCGTGTCTCCGGGTTGGACGCCCACGATGTTGAGGGCGATGAACATAGCAGAGCCGCAAGAGTTGGTGCCCACAGCGTGCTTGAGGCCCATGTATTTGGCGAAATTATGCTCGAAAGCAGCGGTCAAGGAGGCCTCTTTGGTCTTTGGCTGATAGCGGTACATCACGCCAGCATTCATGGCTTTCACCGCCAAATCAATCCCGGCTTGTGGAATCGGTTTGAACGCTTTATTGTCAAAATCAACGATGCTTTCGCCACCTTCAGCGACGAGCTTTCGGGATTGCTTGGGCGACTCCATGGTGGTCCCTTCAGCCATTCCTCAGGCCCGATGATTTTGAATGTATTGAATCCTAGATTGGTTTGTTCAGCCACAACCCGCCAGCGAGTTCTTCCCACTCAACGGATTGCGGATGGCACGAATTGTGGTAGTTGGTAAATTCGCCAAAGTACCACTTGCCATCGGCCAAAAACAGGTCAACCCGTGAGTAGTCGATGTCTTCAGCCAGCCGCTCCCCGATGTGAATGAGTTCATCGATCCTGTCCTTTCCAAGAATTGAAACGATTTCATCGGGAGTGTGCTCTTCACTCCATCGGCCGTTGGTTTGGTGAATGCGCTGACCATCAAGCGTGTAGATGGACTGGGAATGCGACGTCATTCGCCCGGTGTCGTACTGAATGAAGCCCGCTTTTCCATGAAAGACATGGACCTTCCAATCGTTGGGCAGGTGGTTGTCATCGGTGAGCAATTCTTCAATCATCACGCCCCTTGGTTTGATGTTGGCAGCGCCCCATTCAAGCGGTGCGGGGAAGGGTTGACGCAAGCACCAGCGCAAGGAGCGTTCAATGCGCCATTTCGGCCATGGTTTACCGTTCTGATCGCGCCAATTGCGAATTACACGGTACCGATTGTCGGTGCGGGAAAACAAGCGGAGCTTTCGAGGAACGTTGACCAGCGGCACGGGGCCGTTGTCCATGATGAACAGGGCGTCCCCTGACCAATGGTTGGTTTTGATGACACAGCGTTCGGGCAAAGTGTCCCAATCAATGTTCACGTCTTCCGACCAATGGTAGAGTTTGGTGAGATGGCAGACCTCTTTGGATTCAACGAGTTCACGAGAACGGTATTTGTCCTCCATCAACGTAAGAAGAGGGTTACGGTCCTCGATGCATCGCTTGAGTTGGAGCTGGCTGTAGTAGCCTGCCTTGGATTCGTCAAGGACGTGCCAGGGGTGGACACCACCTGGAAGCAGCTCGGCCATCGATTCACCGTGCAAGCCAGTCCGCTTTAGACTTGGCACCGCAGTACGAAGGGTTTGCTTCAAGCTTGTCGGCCAGCGTCGTACATTTCGCGCAGGCTGCCGTCTTGGAGCATCTCAAGGGCGATGTCGGACCCGCCAATGAGTTCGCCATGGATGAACACTTGAGGCATGGTTGGGAAGTCAGACCAAGCGCACACCGATGGAATGGCGCGTGGGTCGGTGAGGATGTTCACGGCAGCAAAGGGCTCGTCAACTTGTTGCGAGAATTGTTGCATCACTTGGGCTGCGCGGTTTGAGAAACCACACTGGGGTTGGTTCGGGTTGCCTTTCATGAACAGCACGAGGGCGTGTTCATCGACGATTGCTTGCAGTTCTTCGGGGGTCCAGTCCATTTGATTCACTCCTGTTTGTTTTTGTTGATTCGGCGGATGTGTACGCCTTGTCCGCCCCCGTGGGGGTCGAATGCGGTGTCGCCAGCGGTCTCTGCTTGGGCGGGGGTCATGCACTTGAGGTCAAGGGCGTGAATGGGATGAGGGATGTGCGCTTTCATCACAGCGAGCACTTGCTTTTGGCGTTGCAGAGGGCGAACGCCCTCAAACGTCTCGGAAATGACCCGAACGTGGAAGTGGTCGCCTGAACCGTGGAGGTCGATCACCTCGACGGTGGCTTCCGGCACGGCTTTCAGAACCTCAGCCTCAATCCACGCCGCTTCAACCATGTTCACGCCTCAAGCGAAGCAGGGAGAGCACCTTCTTTGAACCTGCGCCCGAGCATCTGATGCTTATTCAGCGGCCAGTTGAGCGAGAATCGAGGCGATGGCCGTCGTTTTTTTGACCCGTAGCCAGGGTTCCACCGTGCGCGTTTCTATTTCCTTCTTGAGGCGCCCAACGCCACCGCCGCTCATGTTGAGCAGGATGCAATCCTCCGGATCGACATCTCCAGTTTCAACCGCTTGCAAAAGACTCGCTGCAGCCACGGCCCCCGGCGTCATGATGTCAATGCCTTCGATGGATTCAATCATCTCACGGGCGGTGATGGCGTCTTCTCGGTCGACGATGTAGGTTTGGCCGTTGGAGGCTTTGAGGATGTCATGCACCGCACCAACTTGNCCGTAGGCCGGGCCTTTGTTGAGCAGATAATCGGAGTACACCTCGACTTCTTCGGCAGGATAATCCTCGGGAACAAGATGGTCGCGCCCCGCTTGCCAGGCATTGTGAATGGGGTGATGNTCAACGTTTTGTGAAACNTGTTGNCGNGGNGCNGGNCCCTNGAACANTCCNGCNTCNATNAGNCGTTCAGCCATTTCGTGGATGCCAATGGGNCCAGGTCCGCCGCCNATGCCTTGGAAATAGTGNTCNGGCANCCGGCCGATGGTGAAGGCTGCATCAAGCATCAGACTTCCAATCCCATCTCGACGAGCGACGTTGTGCACGCTGCCTTCCATTTGCCAACCAGGCAATTGAGCAGCGATGCCTTTGGCGACGGTCTTCGCATCGTAATAGTCGCCGTCCTCGACCACGATCAGCCGGACGCTTTCTGCGTTGTTTTCGGGGCGAGCCCAAATGCGCTTGGCGTGGTCTTTTCCAACGACCACGAGAAGCGGCATTCCATCAAGACCACAAAAATGCGTGAAGGCTCGAGCCGTGTTGCCAGCACTCGCGCAGATGAGACCGGTGCAACCGTGGTCATGCATGCGTTGGATGGTTGGAACGGCCTCCATGTCTTTGAAACTCCCCGTCGGACAAATGCCGCCTTTTTCGGGCCAGTAGCCGTGGAAGGAAACCCAGAGATTGGAAAGTCCCATCGCCTGACCAAGCGCCTCGGCTTTGTACGTCACCGTGCCGGCAACGTAGTCGTTGGCCTTGGAGGTCGGAATCCATGAGAGGTACTTCCAAACACCCTGTGCATCCTCTTGGAGCTCAAACGGTTCGCTGTACACGGCACGCAACAAGGTGTTGTCTGTGTAGTGAAGCGTGTAGGCGTCGTTGATGAGGTCTCCAGTCTTCAAACATTTGAGTTGATACTTCATGTTTTCACCACGCCAAGAATTGGCTACAACCTCCCGTCATGGGGTTGAGGTATAACTGTTGGTCAACAGAACGCCAACGGAAAGCGAAAAAAATAATTGTGGACTTTACAAATTCTCATGTGAGAAAATTATCAATCTCTGGTGCAATAAACTCAGCAAACTTTTCCTCACCTGTTCTTGCTGCATGCGTATAATCATTGAAATCATCGTCAATCAAATCATTTGACCACATGTAGTCCACGACCTCAATATCATATTTGAGTGAATAATTCTCCATGGTCGCATTCAAGTAATCCCATTGGCCTTCGGATAGTCGGTCAATCAGCACTGGGTTGTAGGGCAAGTTGACCAACATCACCTGGATGTCATTTGCGAGTAATGATTCAATCATGAACTCATATGCGGCTTGATTTTTGTTGAATACGCCCTCTGGATTGTGGTAGCTTTGGGACAAATACACATCTAATCTATCCCCGTAGAATTCTTCAATCGTCCATTTACCATTACCTTCTTTGATTGTCTTCAAGGAATTTCGAAATTGAATCGGATATTTGAGATATGAATCATATTCAAGAGAATCTACATCAGGCACACAACGGACATTACCCGTATCAAAATCACAGGAATAGGGTGGATCTTCAAAATTCAGTTTGTAAGCCAAAGTGGATTCTACGGCTTCTGGAGAAATCGATGCGAAATATTCTATTTGATCGATTCTATCAAAGGAAAGTATGTCTCTGTCTTGCTCCGACAACATAGGTTTCCAAGTTTGTGAATTCCAATGAGAGTTAAGAGCGATCAATTGTTCCATACGGGAAATAATTGATTCTGGGGCAGGATCGGATAACGCAGAAAATGAATTTGGCCCCACCTCAATGATTACCAACTTCGGATTTAAGTCGATGATTGCATCAATTTCAATCATCCGAACATACGGTCTTTCGCCTGCGTAAGCAAGATTAAAGAATTCTCCATTGTATGAAGTAGACTCCTCAATGAGTTGCCCGTCAAAAATTTCCCTCATCTTTGAACTGCCCAAGGCAATGATTGGATTTTCACTGTTTTCGTCGATATATTCGTAGGCATCAAATGTAAAGGAATAGCGGCCGAGTTCATTTATGCTACCATCATATAACCGTGGTTTGATTATTTGTTCCGAGTATGCATAACTCAAAAACAAAAACGCAACACCAAGTGAAAAAAACGAGGCGGCCAATTCTTTTTTGTTTAGTTCCATGT
>PAWY01000038.1 GCA_002714305.1 Methanobacteriota archaeon
TGACGGACCGGACGACATGGACGGCGACGGCATCTGCGATTTGCTGGACGACGACATGGACGGCGATGGCATACCCAACGTCGACGAACTCGGCCTCCCCCTCGATACCAGCGGTAGCAATCCCGATAGCGATGGCGATGGTACCTGCGACGGCCCTGAGGCTCCTGCCAACGGAGGCTGTGTAGCCGTTCCTGACGCCTTCCCGCTCGACCCAGCCGGTGCGCTGGATACCGACGGCGACGGAAAGCCAAACCAGCTGGTGCCCGGCGTGCCCTCAACGAGTCAGCCCCCGTTGGTGGAGGACTTGGACGACGACGACGACACGTGGTCCGATGCCGACGAGTTGGCTTGTGGAACATCCAGCACGGTTGATGCTTCCAGTTTCCCTGCTGACACCGACGGCGATGGCATCTGCGATGCGCTTGACCCCTACCTTGACCTGCCGTTCACCCTGGAGTATTCCACCCAGTACGTGGACCTCTTCGTGAACCGCACGATGGAGCCGCTGATTCCGTTCGTGAACGGCAGCGGCGAAGTGGTCACTTGGGAATTGGAGGGTGAACTCCCCGAAGGCCTGACCTTTGGCTGGAGTCCAGCTCGAGACGCCGCTCTTGACGGCAGCATCCGAGGTACACCGGTGAACGCCAGTGCCACGGTGAACCTGACCGTGTGGGCGAACAACTCGTTCTATCAGGAATCATTCCCGCTCTCTTTGACCGTGTTCAACGATTCGGACAACGACAGTCTACCCGACCAGTTGCCTGAGGGCTACGTTGGCAACCTGACCGAAGACACGGACGACGACAACGATGGGTATTCCGATACGCAAGAATCCACCTGCGGTTCTGACCCCAACGACAACCAATCTGGCATGGAACTCTGGATCACCGTTTGTTTGGACCTCAACAGTGGCGACGATGACGAGGATGACGGCGTCAATTGGATGTGGTGCTTCCCGTGCCTGTTGCTCCTCTTGCTGGTCTTCGCCGTCCTGCTGATATTCGGTCGGGACCAACTCCTGGTCATGATGGCCGACGGCCCAGAACCCGAAAACACGTCCGCAGAGCCGGACTTTACGGCCGGTTCTGGTACCGAGGAGGACCCGTTCATCCTCGCACCGGTTGGACCGCTCCACCCCGGGGCGACCGAATCCACGGTTGAAGAAATCACCATCACCAACATGGCTGATATCAGCGTGGAGATGATTGATTACAACGATGAGAGCAACTACGGTCGCTTCAACATGTACGAATCAGCCTTCAGCATGGAAGGCTCCCGAGTCTTGCCCGTTGGCAAAGATGGAGAGATGGTCATCAACTTCAAGTTCGACGACAGCGAATTCCCAACCTACGAGGGTGGCACCTACACTGCCCGCATCAAGCTGGGCAAGGCCAGCGTGTACTTCCTATGGGACGTCACCATCATGGCTGACGAACGCAAGGCTGAGACTCAGAAGAAGAGCACCATGGACCGCATCAAGAAGCGCAAGAAGTCGTTTGATTTCGAGCGCATCGGCAAGGCGACCAAGAAGAACGCTGACGACCTCCAAGCCATCAAGGGCATTGGCCCGTACAGCGAAGAGAAGCTCAACGCATTGGGCATCTTCACTTACGAACAACTGGCCAACTTTGACCGCAAGACCGAGGATGAAGTCAACGACGCCATCGAGCACTACAAGGGACGTATCCGCCGCGATGAATGGGTCAAGCAGGCTCAGGACATCATCGGTGCGAAGGCCAAGGCCGACGAAGAGGCCCTGAAGGCTGCGGAAGAAGCGCAAGCCAAGGCAGAAGCCGAAGCCAAGGAAGCTGAAGAAGCTGAAGCCAAGAAGAAGGCNGAGGAAGAAGCCGCTGCCGCTGCCGCTGCCGCNGCCGAAAAGGAAGCCAAAGAGGCCAAGGCCGCTGAAGAGAAGGCTGCCAAGGATGCCAAGAAGGCTGAAGAAAAGGCCGCCAAGGATGCCAAGAAGGCTGAAGAAAAGGCTGCCAAGGAAGCCAAGGCCGCTGAAGAGAAGGCCGCTAAGGAAGCNGAGAAGAAGGCGAAGGCTGAGGCTGACAAGAANGCCAAGGAAGAAGCCGCTGCTGCTGCTGCCGCCAAGAAGGCTGAGGAAGAAGCCGCTGCCGCTGCCGCTGCCGAAAAGGAAGCCAAGGAGGCCGAGAAGAAGGCCAAGGCTGACGCTGCTGCTGCNAAGAAGGCTGAAGAAAAGGCCGCTAAGGAAGCCAAGGCTGCTGAAGANAAGGCCGCCAAGGAAGCAGAGAAGAAGGCAAAGGCCGAGGCTGACAAGAAGGCCAAGGAAGAAGCCGCTGCTGCTGCCNNNGCNGCCAAGAAGAAGGCCAAGCCTGCGAGCAAGGAAGTCAAGAAACAAGAGGAACTCAAGCGTGTGAAATCACGTGCCAAGTCCATCGACTTCAAGGTGCTCGGTGAAGCGACCTCATCCAAGTTGAAGACCGAGGTCAAGAAGGGCGCTAAGAGCCTCGAAGTGGCCGACGCTTCGCAGTTTGCTGACGCCGGTTCCGCCGCTCTGACGGACAAGGACGGAAGCACGCTGATCTCCTGGACCGGCAAAGACGGCAATGCATTGACCGGCGTCTCTGGCATCACACGCGTCTTTGGAAAGGCTTCAATCGTCACCACCAAGGACGACCTGCAAGTCATCAAGGGCATCGGGCCGTTCATCGAAGAGAAGTTGAATGCTCTGGGCATCACGACCTACCGGCAAATCGCGAACATGAATGCGAAGCTGGAAGAACAGGTGAACAAAGCCATTGAGTTCTTCCCCGGACGTGTTAAGCGAGACCAATGGGCCAACCAAGCCAAGATTCTGCTTGGCGAGGACGTGAAGTTGGACGAGAAGGCGCTCAAGCAAGCCGAGGAACTCGAACGCGTGGCCGCCAAGGCAGAGAAGATCGACTTCGCCACGCTCGGTGTAGCTTCAGCCTCAGAGAAAGACGACCTGAAGTCCATCAAGGGCATTGGGCCGTTCATCGAAGAGAAGTTGAACGCCCTGGGTATCTTCACCTTTGAACAGGTGAGCAAGATGACGGCNAAGATCGAAGAAGAGGTCAACGTGGCCATCGANTTCTTCCCNGGNCGTGTCAANCGAGACGAGTGGGCCAAGCAAGCCAAGCAAATGCACAAGGACAAGAAGTGAGGTCATCGGNCCTCAGGCTTCCAGAGGGTTGAGCGAAAGCAAGAGGAATTTCTCATCTTCCCTGCTTTCATGACGATAAGAAGCGATAAATGCAGAAGTGATGAGCGTGGTTCATGGCAGACAACGAGGAGCTCATCCGTCGGATGAAGGAAATCAAATGGTTCCACTCCATTCCTCTGCGTGACGGTATCGTCACTCCNGGTCTTGACAANTCCNTGGACAAGTTAGGACAGGTCTGCTTGCCCGCCGACCTCACGGGNAAATCCGTGCTGGACATCGGGGCTTGGGACGGTTTCTTTTCCTTCCAAGCCGAGCGCAACGGGGCCAAGCGCGTGCTGGCCACCGACCATTTCTGTTGGAGCGGACCCGGNTGGGGCACGAAAGCCGGTTTTGACCTTGTTCACGAGACGCTTGATTCCAAGGTCGAGACGCTTGACATCGATGCCATGGACATCACACCAGAAAAAGTGGGGAAATTTGACGTCGTCATGTTNCTCGGTGTGCTCTACCACTTGCAAGACCCGATGGCGGGCTTGCGNGTNGCCGCNGANGTGTGCNATGAACTTCTCATCATCGAGACGCAAATGGACGANCTCCAGCGNTGGAAGCCATCNATGGTGTACTACCCCGGTGANTCGTTCAACAACGANGACACCAACTACTGGGCACCCAANGTTGCCGCCATGAAAGGGATGCTGAANGACCTCGGATTCTCTCGGGTCGAGGTGGTTTACCCCAAGCGTCCGTGGCTNCGCTATGCGTGGCCCATTCGCTACCTNTCNTCNCTNAAGGGCGTCTTTGAGGGNCGNGGTTCCTTCCGNCAAACGATGAATCAGGGACGCATGTCCTTCCANGCNTACCGTTGANCNCATTTTTCGGCGTCCCCACTCCCCTTTTCTGAGGCCGAACGGTCCCACGATAGAGTTCAAGAGGGGCGAGCAGGTCGNCGGNNCATGGATGANTTGNACAANGGTGAAAACTACACCGTTCGCGACATTGNACTGGCTGAAAANGGGNCGCTTNTGGTNGACTGGGCNCGTGCNCGAATGCCGGTNCTGGCNAAACTCAAGGNNGAGGCNGAACNNACCAAACCNCTNGCTGGAATGCGCGTGGCTGGCTGCCTNCACGTCACNAAGGAAACCGCCGTGCTCATCGAAGCCATCGGTGCCGCAGGTGCTGAGATTTCCTGGTCNGGTTGCAACCCGCTNTCCACGCAAGACGAAGTGGCCGCATGGCTCGCTCGTGAGGGCTACTCCGTTCACGCTTGGCACGGCCAGTCCACCGAGGACTTCTACTGGTGCATTGACCGAACGCTCGAGTTCAAGCCGACGCTAACCCTTGACGACGGTGCTGACCTCATCGTCCGTGTTCACGGTGAAAAATCCGAGTACGCTGAGGGNGTCATCGGTGGAACCGAAGAGACCACCACCGGCGTTCACCGCCTCCGAGCCATGGCTGCTGCTGGCGACCTTCGCTACCCCGTCATCGCCGTGAACGANGCCGTCACNAAGTGGGACTTTGACAACGTCTACGGAACCGGCCANTCNACGCTCGATGGTATCCTCCGCGCCACCAGCGTTCTTCTCGCTGGAAAGACCTTCGTCGTGGCAGGATTTGGACACTGCGGAAGCGGCGTGGCCATGCGTGCACGAGGCATGGGAGCGAACGTCATCATCACCGANGTCGACCCGCTGCCTGCGCTACGGGCCGTCATGGAAGGCTACCGCGTGATGCCCATGGACGAAGCCGCCAAGGTTGGTGACATTTTCTGCACCGCTACGGGCATGGAAGACGTCATCGTTGGACGCCANTTNGAGTCCATGAANGACGGGGCNNTNGTGTGCAACACNGGNCANTACGANTGNGAGATCAAAATCACCGACCTGGAAGCACAAGCCNCCTCNGTTCGAACCATTCGACAGGACAACGAGGAATTCCTCATGNCCGACGGCCGCCGCATCTTCTTGCTGGCNCGTGGCCGCTTGGTCAACCTCGCCGCTGCTGAAGGCCACCCTTCCGAAGTGATGGACATGTCCTTCGCNAACCAGTTCCTCTCCCTTTGCCGCTTGGCCAAGGAAGGCGGTTCAATGGGCAAGCAGGTCTACGACATCACCACNGAACAAGACNAAGATTTGGCGACCACCAAACTCGACACCCTTGGTTTCAGCATTGACGTGCTCACTGACGCCCAACTCGCCTACCTTGACGATTACACCGTCGGTACGTGAGGGCNGCCNAGGCCATCGAACACCCGAAACCTCAGGTTGGNGGTCATGCGTTGGCNCAAACGNGCTATTTGTGAAAACGGCAAGTCTTGAATAGAGGCGCTAACAGGCCGCAGACATGACGCAGGAATGGCTGTTCACCTCAGAATCCGTGGCTGCAGGCCACCCTGACAAATTGTGCGACGCCATTTCTGACGCCATCGTGGACGCGTGCCTTGCACTCGACCCGAAAGCAAAGGTCGCCGTTGAGACGCTGGTGAAGGGTCGTGAAGACCGTTCACACATCGTTTTGGCCGGTGAAGTCAAACTCGCTGCTGGCATTTCAGCCCCGGATTACATCGCCATCGCTCGAAAAACCGCCGCAGACATTGGCTACGTAGACCACGGCATCGGCATGGACGCCACCTCCGAGGAGTTGTGCGAAGTCACCGAACTCATCACCAGCCAATCCGCTCACATCAACCGAGGCGTGGTGCAATCCGTCGACGACCAAGGAGCTGGCGACCAAGGGCTCATGTTTGGCTATGCCTGCAACGAAACCGAACGCTACCCCGAACACCAAGGGCGCTGGATGCCCCTGGCCATCGCCCTCTCCCAAGCCTTGACCCGCCGGGTGAGCAAACTCGGCCTTGACGGCACGCTTCCATGGGCTCGCCCCGACGCCAAGTCGCAAGTGACCCTGATGCACGGCGAGAACGGCCAACCCATGTACGCCGATAACGTCGTTATCGCTGTTCAACACAANGACATGATCGCCGAACACGGCTCNGAAGAAGCCGAACAAGCATGGGTTCGACAACAGGTGATTGAGCACGTCATTCGCCCGGTCGTTCCAGCTGCGCTGATGACCGATGCAACCACCATCCACGTCAATTCNACCGGCCGTTTCGCTGACCCTGGTGGCCCCTACGCTGACGCNGGCTTGACGGGTCGAAAGATCATCGTTGACACCTACGGTGGCCGTGGTCGCCACGGTGGCGGTGCGTTCTCTGGAAAGGACCCGACCAAGGTTGACCGCTCCGCTGCCTACGCTTCACGCTGGGCCGCGAAGCACGTTGTCGCTGCCGGCTTGTCCGCCGAATGTGAAATTCAACTCGCCTACGCCATCGGCGTGGCCGACCCGGTCAGTATTCGAGTTGACACGTTCGGAACCGGCAAGATTTCTGACGAGGCCATCGCTGACCTCGTCGACACTCATTTCTCATTCAAACCTGGCCACATCATCCGGGACCTTGGCCTCGCCGCACCCATTTACGGTGTGACGGCGGCCGGTGGACACTTTGGTCGCCAACCCAGCGGCCAAACCTTCCCATGGGAAGCGCTCAACCCTGATGTCATGGCGTCGTTCAAGGCCGCTTTGTGAAGTTCACTTCTTTCGAGAAGCGATGAACGCCTCAACTTTGCTGACCGCCTTGTGTTCCATGGCGTTGAGTTTGGCCACGTAGCGGTTCTCGCTCGGCCCCGTTTCGGTGAAGACCGGCACCATGGACGTCCATACCCCTTCGCCTTTNACGCGGGAATACAACGCTGCCACCACGTGAATCACGATGAGGACATAACTGAGGTCGGCCGACAATCCGTGAAGGCCAATCGCCACGTCCATGGCCAACGCCTCTTCTCCCACGCCCCGGGTATAGAGGGCGGCAATGGCCAAACCGGTGAGTGGAAGCAGGGCGAGGCAGAGGTACATCGCGACGTGGATGGCTCGCGCTGATTTCTTGTGCACCGCTGAAACAGGAACGGTGGCACCCTGGAAGGTTTCAAACTGGCGCATGTAGGCATAGCGCAAAATTACGATGACAAGAAAAAGCGTAGCGAAGGCGATTTCAAACAACAGAAGCGCCGTGTCTTCCAATTCGGAGAGGTCATCAATTTGCTTGAAAATCCCGTAAGCATAGAGGACGAGAAAGCCCCAGTGAAGCACTTTTCCAAGGGTTGTGTGCTTCCTCCCCATGGGTCATGGCATCTATTTCTCACCTATACCGGTTGTTGCGACAGCGTGCCCTCGGTGCGACTATAAGCACGGAAGATGAAGTGCTGAGTGAGGAGGACGTTGGATGGTACTGCTGAATCTGTGGTCGCTCGGTCATTTTCTCCAATGGGCGGGCATCGGGCGTTTTCTGCTTCGAAATTGGTGGATTTTCTTCGCNCTTTCCATCGGTTGGGAGATATTAGAACTCTATCTCCCGTTCGAATTCGTTGAGGAGACATGGGACAACAAAATCTCTGATTTGGTGGTGAACACCCTTGGTTTCATGCTCGGCTTAGGGCTTCGCTATGACCCCCAAACCTTGGACTCAGCTTGAGCAGGACAGCATCGAGCAACCGACGCGATGGCGAGCCCATTCAGGGCGCTTTTGGAACCATTGTTCCTCGTGTTCGGGCTGTTCNTCGTACGGNCGCTTGAGAAGTTCATGGAGCTCTTCGGCGATGGAGAAATCGCCGTGCTCCTCCGCTGAATCAATGGCCAACTGCGCCATCCAATTGCGCAGCACGTACTTTGGATTCGTCTTCCGCATCGTGCCTCGGTCAGGCTTTTCCTTCACCCGCTCCCACCATCGCCCCAACCAAGCATTCCATGCCGTTTCAGAGGGTTCATCGCCTTCGTAAAAGGCGTCGGAAAGATGAGTGATNTCGGGTTGCGTGATGGAGCAGAGAAGACGGAAGAAGATGGTCATGTCAACCTCGGTCGCACCGAGCAGGGTCAACAAGTCGTTCACAAGCGGTTCGTCCGATTCTTGCAAGACACCGAGCCCGAGTTTATCGGCCCAGGTTTCGCTTTGTGCGTTCATGGCGTATTCCATGTAGTGGTCGAGAACGGGTTGCAGACGACCGACATCGTCCAGTAGCGGAGCCATGGATTCGAGCAAACGGGCGACGTTCCAGGCACCGATGTGGGGTTGGTTGCCGTAGCGGTATCGGCGACGGCCAGCGTCGGTGGTGTTGGGCGTCCAATCCACGTCAAAGGGTTCCAGCCATCCATACGGTCCGTAATCGATGGTGAGTCCGTGAATCGACATGTTGTCGGTGTTCATCACGCCGTGGACAAAGCCGACCCGCATCCAATGAGCGATCATCGTTGCCGTGGTTTCGGCCACCTCGGTCAGCCAGGCGATGATGCCGTCATCCGTGCTCACATCGTGGTCGGGGAAGTGATGGCGCACGGTATGGTCAACCAGTGTCCGAAGGGTTTGATGATGGCCGTCGGACATGTGGATTTGGAAACTTCCGAAACGGATGAAGCTGGGTGCGACTCGGCACACNACCGCCCCCGGTTCAGGGGCAGGGTTGCCGTTGTACAGGACGTCTCGGACCACCTGTTCGCCGGTGGTCACCAAGGAGAGGGCGCGGGTGGTGGGCACACCGAGGTGATGCATCGCCTCGCTGCACAGGAATTCCCGAATTGAGGAACGAAGCACGGCTTTGCCGTCGGCGGTGCGAGANTAAGGCGTGCGTCCAGCACCTTTGAGTTGCANTTCAAGGAAGCCGTTCTCGGTTTTGACTTCACCCAAGGTGATGGCTCGCCCGTCGCCCAGCTGACCGGCCCAGTTGCCGAACTGATGCCCACCGTAGCGCTGGGCGTAAGGTTGCATGCCGGTGACAGGAGCGCCGCCGCCAAGGACNGCACCCGTTTCCTCCGTCCGTTCGAGGTTCAGTTCTTCACCCATCTCNNTTGACCAGAGAGCGAGGGTNGGNGAGGGNGCTGGCGTGGGCGTGACCCTTGACCAGCATTTTCCGGGAACTTGACGTGGTNGGCCTCCCACCACATCGTCTCCGGGCGCCTCACCCAAGAAGCGGGCGTGCCACGACAGGGCCTCCAGCGATGCGTTGCTCACAGCCNTGCCACGCAGGGGACCTCTTCAAACTCATGGGCCGGTGACGGGGCCTTGAATGAGGAAGACCACCCACAAGAGCCCNAACAGNAGACCACAGAACTGGAAAATACGCTTGCCAGTGGTGCTTTGAGTGAACAGGTGGTTGAGGCGAGCACCGGCAAGNGTCCAGAGAACCATGGCGCTCACGCAGGTGGTTAAGGTGACCAAAATGATGGTCGAAATGCCCGTCATGCCGCCACCAAGCGGTTCGATGAATTTCGTCATCATGATGATGACAAAGGCCCATTCTTTCCCGTTGACAAATTGCATCNCGATGCCCACTTTCAAACCCAGCATACCCTCGATGTTGTTNTCCACCTCCACGCTGGCGGGGTCAAAGCGGAACATCGCCACCACCATGGCGCCGAGGAAGGCCATGCCAATCCAGTGCAGCACATTCATCGCAGCGGTGGAGTCGCTGACCGCATCGACGAGAAGCCCCACACNCAGTTCAATCGTTACAATCCCGATGACCATGCCCGCAATGAGTTTGATGTTGGCTCTGGGTCCGAACAATCCACTGTGGCCAAAGCAGGTCAATGCATTCGGGCCCGGCGTGAGCAAACCAATGGCCAAGATCGTCAACAGTTCACCCAGCGCAACCCAATCCATGCGCTCCCATCCTCAAGCAATACCTTCCTGTTGTAAGGCCCAAGCGAGGTAGTGGTATTCTTCTTCGCTGTTGTAGAGTTGAGCAGAGATTCGAATGAATCGACCTTGGGGCGAAGGCCATGACCAAACTGGAATTTGAATGCCGTATTTTTCGCTCAAGATGACATGAAGCGGGTCGGGCTCATGAAGCGGTATGCCTCCGCTCTTGTTCTCAGAAGGTAAAATCAGGGTGGCGATGCAAGCCACCATCTCATCGGGGCATGGCTTCTCTAGACCGAGGGCTTCGCAGAGGATGTCTCGGCCTTGAAGGGCGAGTTCGTGGTTGTGCTCCATGATGGCCGGCCATCCACCTTCCACCGCATCGGCAAGATGGTCAATGGCCGCTGGTAGAGCGCAGTGTGCTGACATATCACGGGTTCCAGTCCAATCAAACTCATGACGGAACCGGGTTGTATCACCGAGGGGGAAGGTCATGCCGTGGCTGATGGTGAGGGGATGAATGGCCGCTTGCTTGTCCTTTCGCACGTGGAGGAAGGCTGAACCCTTGGGCGCGCACAACCACTTGTGGCAGTTGCTTGTCGTGTAGGAGGCGCCGAGTTCATTCAGATTCAGTGGAACCATGCCGATGCCGTGTGCCGCATCGAGCATCACTTCGACACCGCGCGCTTCAAGCATGGACACCAATTGTTCAAACGGCATCAAGAGGCCTGTTGGGCTGGTGACGGTGTCGATCATGGCGAGTCGAGTTTGGTCGGTTACCCCGCCCATGATGGCGTCCACAGCCTGTTGCGGGTCGTTGATTGGAAACGGGATGTTGACCGTGACGACCTTGACACCCCATCGCTGTGCGACGAAATCAATCGTGTTTCGACAGGCCTGGTAGGCGTGGTCAGGGACAAGGATTTCATCGCCCGGCACGAATTGCAAAGAACGCAAAACCGTGTTCACACCGGAGGTGGCGTTCTCAACAAGGGCGAGGTCGTCAGCATCGCATGAAAGGAATGAAGCGAGTTTCTCTCGGGTCGTTTGAAGGATACCCGGCATCAGGTCTTCGAAGAATCGGACCGGCTCGTTCTCCATGAGGTCCTGCCATGTCCGTTGCTCTTCTCGAATCGCCGTNGGTGTCGCTCCAAAGGAGCCATGGTTCAGAAAAACCCGGTCCTCTTCCAATCCCCAAAGACGGGACGGGGCNCTTCTCGCTGGCCGTTGCATAAAGGGGAGTCAAATGCCATTTTTATTGAAGTTAGTGGCAGAAATACCTATGATGGCCCAAAGNATGGATGGNCATGAATCTTGAAACAATGGCCCAATACGCTGAGGTTTTTGGTGTCTTGACCATCATTGGTGCCGTCCTGTTCAGTTGGTACCAAATTCACCAGCTCAAGAAGGACCGTCGGAGTGCGGCTGCGTTCAAATTGACAGAGATTTACCATTCNTCCACCTTTGCCCATGGCATGCATGTGGTGTTCAACTCCCCTGAAAACCTCAGTGCGAAGGAATTTGAAGANCACCANCNAGAGGACATGAAAGACATNGTCACGTTGATGACCACATGGGAATCCATTGGAGCNATGATCTATCGAAATGAGTTGGANTGGGAACTCATGTACGATTANTTCGCCGGGGCCATCGTCGTCACGTTCCAAAAGACAGAACGGGTGATTGAAGACTGGCGAAACGAGAACAACCGGCCGAGTTATTTTGAGTGGATGCAATGGTTGGCTGAGCGGGTGATTGACCTTGAGGAAGGAACGCCTCCTGTCCCTGCCCATATTCTTCACAAAGGTTGGACGCCAACACAGTGAGGGCGTTCAATCTTCCTCATGCCTCAGTCGTCTTTGCGCCGTGCGAGCAGCGTTGCACCCAGCAGGGTCAGCACCGTCATGTTGAATCCAACTGCCGGTAGGACCACGGAGGGATTTTCGTCCGCGTATGCTCCATCTGGTGTTGACAGTCGAATCGTGTTCCACCCGTTCAACGANAACACCTGATCGACCTCAAGGGTGTCCTCCCAAAGATCGAACTCACCGTTCCCGTTTTGGTCGTTGATTTCCAGCCCTTCCACACCTCCAGCCATGATTTCTGCAAGCGTGTAGCGTGCCAACTCCATACCGCAGTTGGTTGGCAGGTGGTACGTCAGATGTTGTACATGCGTGGTTTGCGTCGTGTACTGGTCGCAATACGCGAACACGACCTCTAAGGTGTTCGTACCGGTGCCCATGGTCCACAAATCTTCGTTTCCAACGACGTCCAAACCGACAATCTGGAACATGTAGGTGCCGTGTCCGTGGGGGCCGTTCGTGGNTCCGCTGCGGGAATGNGTGGAATGTCCTTCGTGGTCTCCGTGGTCGTCGTCGTGGTCNNCGTGGCCGTCCCCTGAACCATGGTCATCGTCATGGTCGTCGTGGTCGTCNCCTGAACCATGGTCATCGTCATGGTCTCCGTGGCCGTCGTGGCCGTCCCCTGAACCATGGTCNTCGTCATGGTCTCCGTGGCCATCNTCATCGTGCCAATCTTGGTCGTCCAGGGCCAGAACGGCGAACGGCGGTGCGTGAACGGGCAAGTTGTTGTTGACGGAAAGCCCTGCGAAAATGGTTGGGTTACCGGTCTGCGTGGTGAGGTTCATCAGCCCGACNGTGGCCCCGTTCTCGTCCTTTTCGATTTCATTCATGGAGAGGAAGGCATGGGTCTCGGCGTCGAACACGCTCCGTGTTTCGACCGACCTTTCAAGCGATGAGAGAACATACACAGCGCGCCCGTTTTCGTTCGTCTCTTCGTGGAAAGTCCATGTCGCAACGGGGTTCATGTACAGCNCATCGCAGGACCATCCTACACCGTCTTGCCAGTTGCAATTCGAGGCAACGTGAAATTCCATTTCATCCCAACCGTTGTTGCAGTCATGCGTTCCGTCAAAGAACAACGACGCAGCGATGCGCTGCCCGTCNTCTGCCTGGCAGTCAATTTCACTGCTGTCTTGGGTGCTGTCCTCGTCCAGACCANCNTGGCAGTCTNNGTACCCGTCGTTGACGCGAGTCAGGAGAATTTGGTTTCCTCCCCAGATTGATACGCATTCATACATGGAGGCTTCATCTGACCCGTCTTGACAATCGATGGTGCCGTCATNGTATTGCGTCACCGTGATGATCGACCCGTCCGTACACANAAAGCTGCTCACATCATCTCCCATGTCGTACACCGGTTCATCGGACCCGTCCTGGCAGTGGTTGACCCAATCGTTCACATCACTCAGTTCAATCGTGCGACGGCCGTCTTCGCACGTGAACGTGCTTGTCTCTTCTTCTTGGATNTGGGGCTCATCTTCGCCGTATTGACAATCATCATCGCCATCGTTTACGGTTGACAAGGGTATGGTTTCTCCCGTCCAGCATTCATAGGTTGAAATTTCAGCCTGCGTGATGGGGTCATAGCTCGGNTCATCTTCGCTGCTCGCACAGTCCGGAGAACCATCGTTGACCTTTGAGAGGAAAATGACATCACCGTTTGAGCATTCAAACGTGCTGTACTCTCGCATTTCGTAGGTGGGCTCGTCCTCGCCTCCCGAACAATCCACTTCACCGTCGTTCACGTCGGTCAAAAAGACAACTTGACCGTCGTCGCAAGTGAAACGGGAGAGTTCTTCCAAATCGTACACCGGTTCATCTGAACGGTCTCCCTCGCAATCGGGGTATCCATCGTTCACCGTGTACCAAGGAACGGTTTGCCCGTCGTCGCACGTGAAGATTGCTTGCGTGTCCCAGATCGTTTCGTCCTCGCCTTGGCTGCAGTCATCTTTCCCGTCGTTGGCGAGGGACAGAGCGATTTGGCGGCCGTCCAAACACGACATTTGTGAGACCTCAGCACCGGTGATGTCGTACTGCGGCTCGTCGGTTGCGTCATCGCAGTCTGCAATCCCATCGTTGACCCAACTCCACGGAATGTTCCAGGNTTGACCGTAAAGNGTGCAGGCATCGTCGGTGTTTTCTTCGCCAAACCAGTGAACGGTTTCGTTGCCGGAAAGCGTGGCTTCATCTTGGCGCAGATCGCAATCGATGACACCGTCGTTAACCTTTGAAAGGGGAATGTNCTCCNTGAACTCCTCTTCACCTTCCTCCATGTCCCAGCATCCAAAATCGCTGGTTTCTTGACCGTTTTCGTCGTACTGCGGCTCGTCATCACCGTCCGGGCAATCGGCCTTGCCGTCGTTGACGAAAATAAATTCGATTTCTTCTTCATCGCCGTCCTCGCCGTCGCAGCCGAATTCATCGAACAGCGGTATGCCGATCACATGACTCGGTTGCTCATCGGTTCCGTCCTCACAGTCGAGAACACCGTTGTTCACGTCGCTGATACCGACCACGGTTCCGTCGTCGCAGGTGAATGAACTCAAGTCATCAAGATCGTACGCTGGTTCGTCGCTGCCATCATCGCAGTCGGGTGTCCCATCGTTCACGCGGTAGCTGGGAACCGTCGTCAGGCCGTTGTCGCAATCAAGCGCTGTGATGAAATTTGGTTCATCGGTTCCGTCGGGGCAGTCGCCGTTTCCGTCGTTCACCAGCCTGAGCGGCACCGTCGTTCCGTCCAGGCATTCGTACGAGGTCGTGCTCAAGTAAACGGGTTCGTCTTCTCCATCGGNGCAATCCTTCGTTCCGTCGTTCACGNCGCTGAGTTTTATGATCGAACCATCGTCGCACACGAAGTTTCGAAGTTGCATGTTTTCGCTGTTCTTGTTCAGCGAGATCTCGTGGGTGTAATCGTTCTCGTAGNTCATGGCGCAGTACCAAATTGCGTCTTCCAACTCACAGTGCGACCAAACATCNTCGAGCATGTCGGGGGGTTGGTGGTAGATGTCGTCCACGAGGTAGCTGGCCTCAACAAGGGCCCCGGTCGGTTCGNCGTAATCGTCGTATTCCACGGACACATGTTCAACTTGAACGAATCCATTTCCGTCGCGCAAGTAGGTCGTGGAATGCTCAAATTCTCCCGTTTGGTAATGAAACGACTCAAACTTGAACGAGCTCAAGCCTTGAGTTTCATGATAAATCACGGTTACCCTGAGGTANTGGTCAAGCACATGGTCGTCGAGTTGGAAACCCTGCTGCATNCCCTCTATCACGGCGGTTTCCGCAACGCTCAACGTGAAGCATGTACCGTCATCGTGGGCTGCACCTTCGTCAAAATTGTAGGCGCTTTCATCAACGCAACCGCCCGATCCCCAACGCTCAGGGTTTTCAGGTGACGAGTCGTTTTCGTTATCCACGCCATCCCCATCCATGTCATCGTCCAAGGGGTCGCAAAGACCGTCGTTGTCCATGTCGGACGGGGTGCTTGTTTCGTCGAGCGGGTTGGTCCCGCACAACATCTCGTCAGTGTCGGAGTACTCATCGGCGTCATCGTCGACGTCCTGAACATCACAGAAGTAGTCGCCATCGGTATCGAGTGGCACATCGGTGGCATCGAGTGGGTCGCTCATGCAGTTCAATTCGTCGAGATCTTTCCATTGGTCGTCATCATCGTCGCTGTCGTAGACGTCGAGTAAACCATCGCCGTCGGTGTCAGGGCCAAGGTAGGTGTTTTCTTCAGAACTTTCTTCATCGTTTCCGCCGAATCCCAAACATCCAGAAAACACAAGGAGCATGACCATTAAGGCTGCGAGGCTTTTCTTCATGAAAACAATCAGTAAAAAAACGGGTATAAACATGTTCCCTGCGGGCATTAGGTTGGCCATTGAGACGGGAACTACCGTGGTGCGGGGAGCAGGATTCGAACCTGCGAACCGATAAGGACTGCGACCTGAACGCAGCGCCGTTGACCAAGCTGGGCGATCCCCGCAGCGATTTGGCCTTCCGTTTCCCCTTTATCAAACCCGCCAAAAATAAAACGAGGTAACCGTGGCACTGAAGGGATGCGGGGGGCAGGATTCGAACCTGCGAACCGATAAGGAATGGGACCTAAACCCACCGCCGTTGACCAAGCTGGGCGACCCCCGCGCAAA
>PAWY01000039.1 GCA_002714305.1 Methanobacteriota archaeon
CAACCAACCGATTGGACGCCTTTCTTCTGGGGCCCCATCACCGTGCTTGGACAACACTGGCATCGGTATTGGCTACATCGCTGGTGTGAGCGAAGGTGATGAGGTGTTGATCGTCGCGAGTCCTCGCAAATCGGTACGGGCCGTCGTGGTTCGTCCACCGTTCTACTGAAGCCCCGCAAGAACCGTTTGCATGGCCGTCAGCCAACGTTGGTGTTCCCGCTCACCGGTGGCTTCCAAAACGGCCACTTGCTCTTTCAGTTCAAACAAGGCACGTCCAATCGCTTCCGCATCGCCCCACGGAGCGGTCAATCCAGCTCCTTCCTTCTTGGCTACATCACCCATAAGGCATCCATCGTTGACCAGGCTCGGTACACCATGAGCAGCAGCGTCAAACATTTTCACGGGCAAAGCGCCCTGGAGTATGTTGCCGCGACGGGGAGAATACATGGCATACATGACGTCAATCTCTCCCAACAATTCTGGCAGCTCCGCTTGGGTAAAGGCCCCGCTCACTTCGGCCTCCAACGTACCTGCTTCCACTTCGTCCAGAAGCATCGTTCGAACACGGGCGGCAGCGGTCCCATCGCCTGCGACACGAATTTTCGGCCGATGGAGAGGTGGAAGGGTTTTGACTGCTTGAACCAACAACTCAAACGCCTTGATGTCCCGAACCCGCCCGATGTACCCGACCGTCCACTGGTCGGCCGGTGGGGACTTTGAATGACCAAAGGGAGGAAGCGGTCGGTTTTCCACCGCCTCCGATTCCAGACCGTGATGGGCCAACCATTCAACAAAACCCCGATGTGAATCTTTCTTGACCTGTTGGCTGGAGGTGATGATGGTTTCAGCTTGGGCAGCCCTCGACAGCATGCGCTGTTTCATCCGTCCACTCACCATGGCGCGGATTCGCGATTGAGGGGCATCGTAGAGAACCCACGTGTGTTGGAGGTCGTGCATGTCAAACACAAAGGGAACACCGCCATCGGATTTGAGTTCGGCTCCGATGCGCAACGTGTCTGCGTCATGGCAGTAGACAAGGTGCGGTGGGTCGTGGGAAAGGGTTCGAATCACCGTTCGCTGGAACCGACGAATGCCTCGGTAGGTTGAGAGGGTACCACCGTAGGCCACCTTTCCAATTCGGTACCGCATGATTCGTACGCCATGGTAATTTTCACTCATGGGATGGTTTTCACTGCGGTCAAATGCATGGACCGTGACCTGGTATCCAGCCTGCTGCATCCATACAGCATGGCGCAGGACGCGGGGGTCTGGAGCGCACGCATTGGTGACCACCATCGCCACTCGGACCATGCCCTGCGCAGGTCATGTTGCATCATAGGCTGTTCCCTTTCTGCAGGTGGAGCGAAGCAATTCATTATGAGCGGAGCGCGTATGGATTTTCACATACCCACCGGAAGGAGTGTGTGCGCCATGGTCGACCAACTACCCAATCGAGGACGCGAGGCTGAAATGTTGCAGGAAATGGGGCTCGCTTCCATGGAAGATTTATTTTCCGATATTCCAGCAAATGTACGGTTTGACGGCGAACTTCCTCTTCCCGGTCCACAATCGGAAGAGGAAATCATCAGCGATGCTCGACGGCTTCTCGGTGCCAACACCGACATGGGCAGCCGGCCCTCGTTTCTCGGAGCGGGTTTGTATCGCAATTACGTCCCTGCCGCGGTCTTCCAATTGGTTACCCGTGGAGAGTTCCTTACCGCCTACACGCCTTACCAACCCGAGGTTAGTCAAGGGATGCTCCAAGCCATGTGGGAATTTCAGACTCTGATCTCTGAACTGGTCGGCCTTCCCATCGCCAACCTTTCCCTCTATGACGGCTCGACAGCAGCGGCTGAAGCCCTCACGTGTGCGGTTCGAGTCCACAACCGAAAAGCCAGTCAGCCCAACACGGTGTACGTCTCATCGTTGACGCCACCTGACAAACTCTCGGTGATGTTCAATTATTGCCAAGGCGCTGAAATTGAAATTCGCAAGCTTGCCCACAACGAGGACGGAACGCTTGACCTCGACGCCCTGAGCGAGGCTGCAGGTTCGTGTGGCGTCTACCTTGAACAACCAAACCCGCTTGGCGTGTTGGATGAAGGGCTGACCAGCGTCAAGGAAATCATCGGCAAAAACACGGCCCTCATCGTGGGTGTCCAACCCGTCTCCCTCGGGGTGGTTGAGGCTCCCGGCCACTACGGCGCCGACATCGTGGTCGGTGAAGGTCAACCTCTTGGAAGTCCGGTCACTGGTGGCGGTCCTCTGTACGGTATCTTTGCCTGCACCAAGCCTTACCTTCGCCTCATGCCGGGCCGAATCGTCGGCCGAAGCATCGACGTTGATGGAAAAGAAGCCTACTGTTTGACGCTCTCCACCCGTGAGCAACACATTCGCCGGCACCGAGCCACCTCAAACATCTGCACCAACGAGACCCTCATCGCCCTCATGGGCGCCATGCACATGGCCCTCCTTGGACCCGATGGACTTCGGGACCTGGCGCAGCGCAACATGATGGCTTGTCAAAAAGCCAAGGAAGTGTTGTCCCAGACTCCCGGCGTCCGGTTGGTTCATTCCTCGCATCACTTCAACGAATTTGCCATTGAAATCCAAGGGCTCGCTTCCGAGTGCCTCGCCTTCCTTGACAGCAACGGTATCATCGGTGGACTTGACCTCAGCACGTGGTATGAGGACACCACCAATCAAATCCTTATCACCACCACCGACCAAACCTCACTCAACGAAATAGAGGCCCTGTCAGCGCAATTAGCGCTTTGGACTACCCACGGGGAGGTGAGCGCATGAGCCATCTGTTTGGACACAATGGTGCTGAAAACACGGGCTACAGCCAACCCGTTTCCCTCCAACCCGAGAACCAACCAACGGTTCCAAGCGGTCTCGTTCGAAAGCAATCGGCGCGCTGGCCTCGCCTGTCCGAACCGGAGATGGTGCGCCATTACACCTGGCTCTCCAAGCGAAATTTCGGCATTGACACCGGGTTCTATCCATTGGGTTCGTGCACCATGAAACACAACCCACGCGTGAACGAAGTCATCGCCCAATTGCCGGGCATTGCTGACATTCACCCGCATCAACCCGAGCATCATTTGCAAGGCTTGCTCTCGATTTTTTACGAAATGCAACACATGCTGGAAGTCTGTGCAGGTATGGACCAAGTCACCCTCCAGCCCGTGGCCGGGGCGCAAGGTGAATTCACCGCCGTGCGTTGCATTCAGGAATACTTTAGGCATCGTGGTGAAGACCAGCGAACCAAGGTCATTGTCCCTGATTCAGCCCACGGAACCAACCCAGCCAGCGCCGCCATGGCCGGTTTTGAAATCGTTGAAATTCCGAGCCTTGCCGATGGCCGAATGGACCTTGACGCTCTGGCGGCGGTCGCCGATGAAACCACGGCGGCCATGATGATCACCAACCCAAACACGCTCGGACTCTTTGAGGCCGACATCAAAGCGGCCAGCGAAATCGTTCACAATGCGGGTGGACAAATGTACTACGATGGAGCGAATTTCAACGCCATTTTGGGCATCACCTCGCCGGGCCTGATGGGCTTTGATGCGGTCCACTTTAATCTGCACAAGACCTTCTCGCAACCCCATGGTGGCGGCGGCCCGGGCTCGGGCCCAATCGGCGTGAAAGCCCAATTGGCCCCGTTCCTTCCAGGTCCATTGGCCGCTCGGCGCAAGGCGACGGCGGATGAATCCTCCATGGCCGTGGACGAGCATTGGTACCATTGGGAACAACCCGAGCACAGCATCGGAAAAGTCCAGCAATGGCACGGTAATGCCGGAGCGGTGATCCGCTGCTGGGCCTATTACCGCCGCTACGGGTCTGGATTGAAGACGATGTCAGAGCACGCCGTCCTCAACGCCAACTATCTTCGCCATGCCATCCATCGAGAGGCCAAAAAAGCCGGCGTTGACCATCTCTTTGTCGACGGAGCGGAAACCGATGTGGCGAAGCACGAATTTACCTTATCGATGCAACCTGCGAAAGAAGCGCACGGCATCTCAGCGATGGACGTGGCCAAGGGACTGCTCGACCGAGGCTACATGGCGCCGACGGTCTACTTCCCGTTGGTGGTTCCAGAATGCATGATGATTGAGCCGACGGAAACCGAGTCAAAGGACACCTTGGACACCTTTGCAGAACACTTTGCTCAAGTGCTGAAGACCGACCCAGAGGCGCTCCATGAAGCGCCGGTCACGACCCCCGTTCGTCGGGTTGACGAAGTCTATGCAGCTCGCAACCTTTGCCTGCGACACCCCTACGACGATGCTTGATTTGAGGAAGGATTATTCCACTACCGGGCGAGCCCCGTTTGTGGAAGACCTACCTGTTCCATGGGCGGAAGCCGATGTTGAGCACAACTACACCATGACGCTGTTCGCCTTTTCATGGGCTTTGCTCCCGGTCGGTTTCATGGTGCTTATGGCGCTGTTTGACCGGTACGAAGAGCATCGTCTAACGCTTGCTTCTGTGGCCTTTGTGATGCTCTTGTTTGCGTTCACTACTGGAGTTGTGCAACGGCGTTCTGCGCTGTTGGAGCCTCGNATTCAACTCGCCGNCGCCACCTTGGGCGCNACAGCGGNGAGCCTCGGTCTCCTTTGGGGGCTTGATTTGAACGAATGGTGGTGGGTCTCCTACGGACTTGTTTTTGGNACGGTGACCACGATGTACGTCGGACTTGACCATNTGGCNTCCTGCGACGCTCCGACCTACCGACGACCGTGGTCGGCCACCNAAANACTCCCGATGGATGCTTTCNTTGGNTGGCGAATCCAACACGGACGTTGGAGGAACGGGAACTTGGGAANGAAACGCCTTGAAAACGGNACNGTCTTGACGTTGTTCGGTGCGCTTGATGGGGCTTCGACCTACCTCTGTGTGGGCTGCTTATGCCCGAAATCATCGGCTCCCAGTCTGGCCTCNATGGGCCTTGATTTTGCTCGGCTTGCCTCGCAATCCGACCCCTCCCTTTCGGAAGAATGAGGACTTGCCGCTCATTCATTGAATCAGTCATCATAAAGAACCATCCGCGATGGCCAGTTGTTCATGGATGTAACCATTTTGTTGGGGTCTTCATCTGACCTCCCCATCGCCCAAAAATGCACGAAAATCTTGGAACACTTCGACGTACCGTACCAATTGCGCGTCGCTTCTGCTCATCGCTCCCCCAAGTTCGTTGAGCAGATCGTCGGCGATGCCCTGGACGATGGTTGCTCGGTCTTCATCGCCATGGCTGGTCTGGCCGCTGCCCTTCCCGGNGCCGTGGCTGCCTTGACCACCAAGCCNGTGATTGGTGTTCCNTGCGGGGGTCGAGTTCCCTATGATTCCCTTCTTTCCATCGCCCAACTTCCCCCGGGTGTCCCTGCAGCCACCGTCGGTGTTGACCGAGGCGATAACGCAGGCTACCTTGCGGTTCAAATGCTGGCGCTTTCAAATGCCAAGTACGCCGCTGCGCTTGAACAAAACAAGCTTGACCAAATCGACCGCGTAAAGGCCCAAGACAAGGAAGTCAACGGCGGTGCCTGAGATGTTCGACGCTGAGGAATTCATTGCCGAGAGCATTGAGTCCCTCAAAGCGACCATCGACGATGTGGCGATCATTGCTTGTTCCGGCGGGGTTGATTCAACCGTCGCCGCGGTGATTGCGAACCAAGCCGTGGGAGACCTGCTTCACTGTGTGTACGTTGACACNGGTTTCATGCGCAAANACGAGACCGAACAAATTGAGGCTCTCCTNGAGGCACAGGGCATTAACCTTGTAACTGTCAAGGCTGCTGACCGGTACTTTGAGGCCTTGAAAGGAGTCACTGAACCGGAGCAAAAGAGAAAGGTCATCGGAGAATTGTTCATCCGTATTTTTGANGACGAACAGAAAAAATGTGGNGCGAAATACCTCGTTCAGGGAACCATTGCACCCGATTGGATTGAATCTGGAGGTGGTGTTCGAGACACCATCAAGTCCCATCACAACGTTGGCGGTTTGCCTGAAGACATGACNTTGACCGTGGTCGAACCTCTGCGAGAATTGTACAAAGACGAAGTTCGTGANTTGGCCCGAACGCTTGACATCAACGTTGCTGAAAGGCAACCCTTCCCCGGTCCAGGNTTAGCGGTCCGAACGCTTGGTGAATTGACTCCAGAACGCGTGGCCGTGGTTCGTGAAGCNTGNGCCATTGTCGAAGAAGAATTTGAAGCTGCAGCAGAACGAGGAGAAATGGAGATTCCATGGCAATACTTTGCTGCTNTGCTTCCGGTACGAAGCGTCGGCGTCCATGGTGATGTCCGTGCCTACGGCGAAACCGTTGTGGTGCGTGCTGTCCAGTCCATGGATGGGATGTCGGCTCGGTACTCTGAAATCCCTCACAACATCCTCCAAAAGATCAGCACCCGCATCACCAACACGGTCAAGGGCGCCGTTAACCGAGTGGTCTACGATATCACGCACAAGCCACCCGGTACCATNGAATGGGAGTGAAGGCCCGCTTAGGCATACCTTCTTCAAGAGGACTGTTGAGGAAATTCCATGGCTGGAATGGACGCTGCTGACACGATCCTCACTGGGGTTCTGGTCCTAGACGGTGGTCGAAGCNGCCGTAAAGAGGCCGTCATTACAACCCTCTTGACGGTGGGCCTGCTCCTTGGTTTGGCATTAAGTGTGGACGTTTTCTTTGACAACGAAGAGGTCAGTCAAGCGTTTGAAAACGGTCAACCTCCGACNTCGGATTGGCGACCGTATTCCGTTGTAGCCCCCATCGACACGGGCATCAATGTCTACCACGACCATTTCCGCACCGAAGAGGTGTACCCCGATTGGTTGCTGGAGGGCTTGGGTGTGACGAAAACCTGCGANCCNACCTTTGAAGGGACATGGGAGGANCGTTACCAGGCCGACAAGGAAACCTGCTGGGACACCATCACNACCTCCGATATTGTNTACTTCAAAGGTACNAAAATTCTCGGAACATCACCCGACGGCGGGACCGACATTCACATTCTNGACGACCCCTCAGATGGCCACGGCACGGCTGTCACTGGAGCCGTCCTCGATGCCAACCCCGATGCGGTGATTTTCTTCGTGGAGGGATTCTCAACCGAAGCTGTGTTGGCCGCTGGAAATCAGCCGCTCGTTGACATCGTCACCACTTCGTTCGGTGCCATCGGTTCACTCCCNGTTCCCGGTATTGAAACGGGNACGCATCAAACCGTGGTGGTCAACAACAAGATCCATACCGGGGCGGCCGACAACACGCCCTCACCTGCCGTTCAAGACGCCACCGCAGGACCACCATGGTCCATCGGCATCGCTGGCTACGCCGAGGAAGGTGACGACCAGAAAGAAACGATGAGCGGCTCNTACCCTGACATAGCCGCTGATTGGACACAGGTGCTGCCCAATCATGACGATGTAGACGGTTANCACGAGACTTCCGGGACGTCCTTTGCCACACCTCGAACGGCAGGTATCCTCTCGTTTGTGCTCGAACACCTTCGCTCGGAAGTGGGCGACATGGGTTCTGGCGCGTCATCCGAGGAGCGAGATGGCATGCTCGTGAGCGGTGTTTGGCCGGAGGGCAACCCCAACGCTGGCACGGACGCCGGTATCACCAACGCCGTGGTGCNAAATGCGCTGAACTTGTCTGCATGGTACCCTTCGTTCTCTACCTGGGATCCAAGTGCAGGGACCATGCCNATNTCACCGGTCGCCCCCTGCACACAAGTCGGNTGGGGTGTTGTGAACATGTCCAACATNCAACCGATGATCGAACATCTGAACGGGACACAAACCATGTCCGACCGNCCGGGNGANGTGGANNTNTGCATGCANNTCAANCAAGANGCCAGAGAAGCCTATTGGGGAGTTTATCCATCCGACGAGCGACCGAGTCAGGGACTTGAAATGGCCACTCGGGATGATTGAANCTNGGTGCAAATGTGCACCATGACCTNGAANCCATTTGTGGAAAACCGACGCAGTGCGTTGTTTTGGCGCCGATTGTGGGGCTCGAACCCACGACCTTGGGATTAACAGTCCCACGCTCCACCAGCTAAGCTAAATCGGCAANGTGGGCGANAAGCATCCCCTTTATCACGCCTTCGTTGAGGCGGAATCAATCCGTTCCAACAATCGGTGAGCATTCACGGGTTGGGTTGGTCCGGTTTTACAGATGTTCTTCAAATCTTCAAGGTCATCTTGAATCAAGTCCCTCGTGTGGAAAAAAGTGAACAACGGGTTGTTTTTTTCCACGGCTGTGCCGGTGGTTGACTGGAGAATGAATCCAACATGGTCATCGATGGTGTCCTCAAGTGCGAACCTTCCTGCACCGTGGCGCCTTGCAAGTTGAGCCATTCTCATGGCGTCGTAGCCAGCGACGTACCCATCTTGTTCTGCCAGTATGGTGGTCTGAGAAACGGCCGTTCCGAGAATGCGCTCAGGGGTTGAAATCAGGGCAGAGGCGACCTCTTCATCCACGCCTTGTTGAATGCACATCGCTCGGAACCGGTCCAGGGCTTTTCCGTTGTTCAGCACGGCCTCAATGCGCCTCCGGCCTTCGGCCATGTCCACATCATCGTGCGTCATGGCGAGCAACGCCGCCCCTTGGAACACCACGAGTTCCCGAGTATCGGCTGAGCCCTTTCCTTGAAGCACATGGATGCTGCCAATCACTTCGAGTGCGTTGCCGATGTGGGTTCCAATGGGTTCGCCCATGGCTGTGATTTGTGCAACTGTGCGAATGCCTAGGCCCTCGGCGGTGTTGACCATTGAACGGGCCAACGTTCTCGCATCTTCGATGCTTTGCATGAAGGCAGCCGGTCCTGTTTTGACATCAAGCACCAACGCATCAAGTCCCTCAGCGGCCTTTTTTGAGATGATGGAGGCGGTGATGAGAGGGACGCTGTCGATGGTGTCCGTAACATCCCTGAGGGCATAGAGCACACCATCGGCAGGAGCAATCGCTTCATTTTGGACCGCAATGCAGCATCCAACGTTGGCCACGGCCTCCACCATTTCTTCGGGCGTGAGTGCGCAATTGAAGCCAGGAATGGATTCCAGTTTGTCAATGGTTCCGCCGGTATGACCCAATCCTCGTCCAGCAAGCATGGGCACGCGACACCCACAGGCGGCCAGTGCGGGTGCCAGCATGAGCGACATTTTGTCACCCACGCCACCGGTGCTGTGTTTGTCCACAACCGGTGGTCCTTCAGGCCACTTCAACTGGGCTCCAGAACGGATCATGGCTTGCGTAAGCACAACTGTGTCGCTGGTGGGAAGGCCGTTTTTATGAACGGCTTTGAGCCACCGGGTCGCTTCCTCGGTGGAGACCTTTCCTGTGGCGACATCGCCTACGAATGCAGTGAGGTCGTTCGCTGGCTGACCTTGGCCTGACTGTACTGCCTCAATGAGGTCCTCGACTCCCATCGTGCTCCCTCAAATCAAGCCGATTTCCTTCAATCGTTGGTGGAGGTAGTCTCCGGCATTGATGGACGCATATTCAGCCGTGCCACTGGTCATGGCAATAAAGTCCGGATGCGGGGTTAAGTCGATTTCATTGCGAGGGTGGACAAACATCGGCATGGAGTACCTTCGGGTATTAGCATCCTTGGGATTGACGACCCGGTGGGTCGTCGATTTGAACAGCCCATTGGTCAAATTTTGGAGCATGTCTCCAGAGTCAACGATGATGGCATCTTGGTCGCCTTTGACTTGAATCCATGAACCGTCGTGGTCCATGACTTCCAATCCATCCGCTGTGGCGGTCACCAAGAGCGTGATGAAATTGATGTCCTCGTGAGCAGCTGAACGAACGGCGCCTTCGGGCATGGTTTCGTCAAGAGGCGGGTAGTGAATCATGCGCATGATGGTGTTTCCTTCGTGGGACATGTTGGGTAGCCAGTCAGCGGGCTTACCAAGGTATTCCGAACACGCTGCAAGAAGGTGCTGGGCCAACGTTTCCATCCCAGAATACAGGGCTTCGGTGATGGCCTGGAATCCTTCGACATGACCGGTTGGCCAGATGTTCTTCGGGTAGGTTGGTGCAGGCCCTTCGGGGGGGTATGTTCTCCCGGTTTGCCAAAATTCCTTGAGGTCGGGAGCAGGGTTGTCCTTGGCGTGTTCAATGCCGAAGGCCGTGTAACCGCGCTGGTGGCCGATTTCCGGGCGAAGATAACTTCGTTTGGTGGTATCGTCCAAATCAAAGAAGGCATCGCATTGGGCGTACGTCTCGTCGATCAACGAGCGAGGAATTCCATGGTTGGTCAACGCAAAGAATCCAATGTCCTTGAGGGCATCACCAACCTCGCTGATGAACCGTTGTCGCTCATCCTTGGCTTCCGATAGGGCCAATCGGAAGTCGATGGAGGGAATGCTCCGACTCATGGTTCCTCAATCCCGGTAGGCGTTGAGTTTTGCGAGGAGGCGAATGGTCTCAAAGTAAATCCAAACCAACGACATAAGGATGCCGAAGGCTGCGTACCATTCCATGTTCTTCGGAGCCCCATACCGGCTGCCGGATTCGATGAATCCAAAATCGCTGATCAGGGTCAAGGCTGCCACCACCAGGATGAAGGCGGTGAGTCCAATTCCAATGGGGCCAGAGGTGTGGAGGAACGGTACATCGTAGGGGGTGAACATTCCCAGCACAAAGGAGGTCAGGTAGAGCAAGAGAATGCTCATCACGAGGCCTCCAATCACCTTGTTGAAGGCTGGCGTTGGACGGATGATGCGTGAGGCGTACATCACGTACATGGTGGCCGTGATGGCCATCGTTCCAAAGACGGCTTGAAGGGCGATTCCATTGTAGGCCGTGAGTTCCAGCATGAGGGACATGGCACCAAGGGCCGTTCCTTCGAGGAGAGCGTAGAGGCTCATCAACGCTGCAGGGTTCTTTGGACGGATGAACATGATGCACAGNGCAACGATAAACCCGCCTAGGAAGCCAATCCCCATGAAGGCGGAAATGTAGAGGCCTCCGTCGCCGTTGTTGACGGCGTTCATGCACAAAACGGCCGAAACCAAGGCGCTGAGGACGGTCAAAGAAAGCAAGAAGCCGATTTTTCTCATGCTGCCTTCNACGGTCATCCGTTCGGTTCCAGTCAAGTTACTCCAGAATTTTTGGTTGAGGACAGGATTGCTGCTGCGAATCTCCATGGCTATCGCTCCGTTCTCGGCGGGGTCCTGTTTCAATGTTGCTCTCATTGCCCGTGTTGGGCGACCTGTTCTTGGTAGTAGGCCACCAACTGGTCAAAGGTCCACCCCTGCTTGAGGTATTCTTCAACCATCTCGGCAGTCCATCCGGGAACTTGGGCCAACATAGCGGGCGTGACACCTGAGCCGGTGGCGTTGAGAACGGGTTGTTGCCAACCCTCGGTGGNAACCGGCGTCGTCACAACGTCCGCAAAGGCCGCCTCACTGATGGCATCTTTGACATCCTCTGCCTCAGAACGCATGCCTCGCAACACCACGTAGGCTCCGGCAGAGAGAATCAACGCTGAAATCATGAGGATCAAGAAGAACGACTGAGCGGAATCTCCTGAAGTGTTTTCAGTGCTGTCTTCCACCAATTCGGCACGTTGTTGAGACGAGCAACCTTNGGCNTCGGTGGCCACGCCTGCAGGCGTCTCCGGGCAATCGTCGGCTTCGTTGAGCACACCATCTTCGTCATCGTCCGTGCTGGTTTGGACGTTTCCGTTGTTGTTGTCAACGGGTTGGATGTCGACGCCAGCAAGATCACATCCCAACACAGCACTGTCGTTTTGGCCGTCTCCGTCGGCGTCCCACTGAGTTAGGGCGTCAAAGGGTTCCACGTCATCTGCACTGGCATTGAGGGCCGTGGCGAGGGCCCAGGCCACCTCAAGGTCGTCGGTGATGCAGTCGCCATCGGTGTCCGCGTTGTTTGGGTCGCCTCCATGGAGTTGCTCGGCAAAGTTGGTCAACCCATCTTGGTCAGCATCGAGCAATGACTCATCGAGGAGGGCATCACCGGCTACACTGCGCTGTGTTCGGTTNAATCCGTGTTCCTCNTCCCACTTGTCCATAAGCCGGTCCTGGTCGGTATCGGTGGAATTGTCNAGGCGGTTCCAATCCTCGTACCATGAATCGACATAGACGCTGGCGACGGCCTCNCTTGAGAGGAGCAGTCCCATCTCTCGGTTGCGAACAAGGGCAGAATCTCCCCAGTTGATGGAGGAGACCAAAACATGCTCACCATCGACGATAACGCCTTTGTTGTGGAGCTTGGTCACTTGGTCGTCGCTGCTCATCACGATGGATGAGGCGTCGTAACCCATGGTGAAATTCCATTCTTCATTGAAGCGGTCAACGGCACTCTGAATGTCCTCATCAAGGAAGGCACCGTTGAGAATCAATCGCAAGCGGACACCGCGTTGGGCAGCCTCTTCCAGTGCTTCGAGGATTGGGTTTTCTCCCCAGCCCCACGACCAGTCCATGTCAAGGTATTGCANTGAGAGGAGAATCTCTTCCTCTGCGCCATCGAGCATGTTCACCAGTTCGTCAATGCAATTGTCCGGGCACACNAGCAGTTGTGCCTCAAAGTCACCATCGATGCCAGGAGCGGTGGTCCCGACAATGGATTCTGGAGTTGGCATGACCCAACCGGCCGGTGCATCACCGGCGAGAACGGGTGTGACGTGGCCCTTCGCTTCGTTTTCGTCAAACGCAAGGTGGTTGAGCACCATGGTGGCCAAGCCAGCATCGTCAACAAGAACGCCCCAGTCTCTGTTTCCNGGTTCACCCGGTGCGGGGTGGGAGGATGACCTCCAGTTGCCCGAACCAATCCANACGCTCTGCTCATCCTTCACCGCTACNTTGCTGTGAATGTAGGCATAGGGGTTCTCTCCCGTATCACCAAACCACTTGACATCAACACCAGCGGCAAGAAGTTCAGTCGCCATGCCCCGTTGTGTGTCAAGGTCGTATTGTTTCCACCAACTGTCGCCNTAGTCCAAGACCACGTTGACATCAACGCCTCGGTTTTGTGCGTCGATCAAGGCATGNACGAGGTTCGCCTCATGCAGCAGGTACATGTGAACGTGAAGGGACGTCGTGGCGCTTTCAATCCACGCCAAGAGGTCGGCTAAGCCGTGTTCGGGAGCGAGCAGGGGCGTGATGACCCCACTGGTCGTGAGGCTCGTGTCAAANCAGAAGGTGCTTCCACCCAAACGGCTCCATTGTTCGTGCCAATCAAGGACGGTGTCGGTGTCTGGTGTGTCGCCGCAGCCGTTCCCTCGGAGGTAGATCAAGTTGTCAAGGTTGGACAATGGTTCAGCCAAGGCAATGCCGCTCCAACCAGACACGGAAACAGGACCGTTGCCGTACACCAAGGTGTCCGCTTGGGCTCCAGAGCCATCGAGAAGCTGCAAAGCTGCGCCCGAATTGGGGATGTAGAAATTGCGGTCCAAAACACCGTCGAGGTCGACGACATTTCCGTCTTCGTAGACCCTGACGGCATCGGCATCGTTGGCCAAGATGATGGAGGCTCCGGGTTGCACCATCAAGCTCGTGATGGTGGCNTTGTAGGAATTCTCAGCACCGGTGGTGGTCCGCAGGGTCCATCCGTTCAGCACGGCCAAGTCATCGCCTTGGTTGGAAATTTCAATGAATTCCATGTCGCTGGAAATCGAGGTTGATGCAGAGGGCATGAAACGGGTGAACCGCAGGTCATCCTTGGTCGCAAAGTCCGATGGAATCGGTTCTGCCTCACCCGGCGTCGGCCAAAGCGTGTGCATCCAATCGTTGGAATCATCCTCGTCGGCCATCAATGTTTGACAGTCCGTGATGACCGTCCAGGCTGCGCTGTCGATGGCTTCACCGTCGGGATGGAGCAAATCAAACGCATCGCCCAAACCGCTCAAGATGTATTCATCCATGGTAAACACGGCACGTTCGTCCGGGTTCAGGAGTACCTTTGGTGTTTGATTCCCTTCGGTCCAAAGGCTATCAAGACGGATGAATCGACGTTCCCCCTCAGCGTTCATTACGGACCATCGACTGATGTTGAGCGGGCTTGAACCGGTGTTGTGGACTTCGACCCAATCTTCGGTGGGTTCGATGGAATCGTCGTTGCAGTACGGGAGGACTTCGGTGATGGCCAGTTGTGTTGAACCGTTGTAGGCGGCCCAAACCGGGTTGACCTCTCCGGGCGTGGCCCATGCGGAGAGTATCCAGTTGCCGCTGGCGTTCGTTGCGTTGGGGCCAACACCTGCATGGGTGCTGTTGGGCGCGACCAAGGATTCGCCCTCAACCGTCGCTGACCAAGCGATGGTATCCACGGCTGAACCGCCGCCATCCACCAATCCAATGGAATCCGAAGACGTGTGCTTGAGGTAAAAGCTGCTCGTGCCGTTCAAGGCGATCAAAACGGCTTCCCCGCCCTTGACGATGGTGTTGTCTTGGAGCGGCATGTTGAACTCGTGGAGTGTGAGACTTCGAGAGGCTGCTTGCAATTTCCATCCAGCGACATCCACATCCATTGTGCCGTAATTGTAGAGTTCAATCCATTCTCCATTTGGCCACATTTGGCTGTCAGAGCCAACGGCATCGGGAAGGATTTCTGAGAAGCGAACGGTGGTCGCTGATGGCATGGACCCTGGCTCGGGTTGGCCGGGTGTCTTCCAAGCAGCGGGCGTCCATGAGTCGGAGGGGTCACTGCCACGAATCAACGCCATGTCCTCGCCATAATCGGTGGTGTAGTCCGCTGAATCAACCACCTGTTCGGTCATGTCTCGGAGGAACACATGGTTGTAATTGTCCCAGAGTTCGGTGTAACTGGTGAATTGGACCAACCGACGACCATCCGGGTCAATCACGGTGGAGCCCTGCGTGGAATTGAACACCAACGTGCCCGGGTCGAGGAAGGTGAGGTTCCCCATCCCGTCCATGATGCTCCATCCCATGAGGTCGATGGAACCGCTGCCGGTGTTGTGGAGTTCGATCCATTCGCCGTCAGGGAAAGGGTCTCCATCGTTGGTGGCGTTTGACAGGATTTCTGTCATCGCAACATCGCCCACCTGGCGCGGCATGAGTTCCATGGGGAGGGGATTCATCCCTTCCGGGGTTGGATAAGGCGAATAGGTCCACGGCGCACTCGTTTGGGTTGATTCCATGAGTGAGAATCCTTGAACGGTGGAGCTCCATGAGATTTCTTGCGAGCGGCTACCGTTTGGCCATTTCAGAGTCAGGGTTTCAACGCCGTTGTTGAGTACGCCATAGCCGCCGGTGGCGTTGACGGCCACAATCCGGTGTTGACCCGGCGTGATGAGCATGCTTTGGGAAGCGTTGACGAGGTGCGAGGTGTTGAGCGTCAGGACGTTTCCAGCAGCGTCCTCAATGGTGTAGCCGGTGAGGTCAATGTCGCCGTTACCGGTGTTCAGGATTTCCACCCACTCGCCTTCGGGCCATGAGGCGTTGTCATAGGATGGCCATGAGTTGGCCATCACTTCAGTGATGATGATGTCGCCGGGAATGAGGTTGTTCGAGACCGTCGCCGTGTTGACTTGACCCGGCGTGGGGTTGTTGGTTTGAACCCAATTGGCGGTGGCGCTGCTCGGGTCTTGTTGGTAACTCTTGCCCGAAGTCACGCTTCCCCAGGTGGCTTGGTGAAGGTTGTTGTTGTTGTTGTCCACCAGCGTCATGGACATGCCGGTGTTGGTCATGTAGAAGTTGGAATTTCCGTTTCGGGCGATAACCACGTACTCCCCTGCGCTGATGGTCCAGGTTGAACTGTTTCCGCTTTGGTAGCCAACGATGCTGTTTGAATCGAAATTCAGATTTTGAGATGCACTGTTGGTAACCTTCCAGCCTGTCAGGTCCACATCAACGGTTCCGCTGTTGTAGAGTTCCAACCATTCTCCGCCGGGGTACGTGGCGTCGTCGTACCCGTTTGGATTGGGTATCACTTCGTTGATGCAAATGGAGCCCGTGCAGGCTGTGGCGCGTCCGGCCATGTTGACGCTCTCGTCGTGGGGCAGGGTGGTCAAGAGCGGTGATGTTAGTGAAAGCAAAAACAAAAGCATCAGGCTGGTGGCGGTTAGGGTCTTTTTCATGGGGTTCACATCCTCTGTTCAAATGAAGCCAAAACTGTCGAATTTTTGGGCGAAGGTGTAGATCATGATGGGTACCAAAATGATGCCCATCCCGTGAGAGCGTCGGATGCCGATTCGAGGAGGGAGCAAACCGATGATGGTTCCAACGATGAGCACGCCGATGCCTACGAATCCCGTCGAAAGCCAAACGAGGGCGACGACAAAGATGATGACGCCCATCACCATTTGTTGCAGTGGAATGGCGGCATGCAAGCGAAGCATGCCCATGCCGACATAGCGCATCATGGGCATGGCGAGAAGGCCAGCGGCAAGGGTCACCGCCAACAAGCGAATGAAATCGGAGGTTGGTTCAAGCGAGGACCATGTCTCAATGGGGTACATCATCTTCAACGCCAAGGTTGCCCCTGAACGGGAACGGCTGATGATGTAGAGGAAACCGAGGACCATCACGGTGACCGCCGTGTTCGTCGCCGAGAGAATGGCGATGATTTCGAGGTCCTGCTTGGTTTGTGGACCCTCAACACCCTCTTCGGCTTCGGCCTTGGCGATTTCCAAGAGTTCATCATCGCTCAGTTCGGTCAACCGACGGGTTTCCCAATCCATGCCGAAACCTTGCTTCCCTTGGGCTTTGGCCGCCAGGTTTCGCCCACCCATCACCAACACGGTGGCTTGCGAGGCCGTCATGCCGGGCAGCACCCCCATCGAGGCACCAGCTACGCTTGACCAAAAGCAGGGAACGACGAGGGGCCGGGTCGGTGGTAAGGCCCAGTTTTCTCGTTGCGGTGGAAGGTGAGAGGTCGTGGCGTAGATGTCGAGCAGGTTAGCGATACCGAACAAACCAGCCAAACTTGGGAGGAGAAGGCTGGCATCTGGCATGCCCACGGGTGAGCGAGCAGGGAGCGTAAACACGCCCCATCCATAGAGTCCAGCAAGGAGGAAAAAAGCCGTTGCAGCGAGGAAACCGGCAAAACGAGAGTCTCGACCGAAGGCGCCGCGAGTGAGCCGTTGCATCCACATGGGCCAGTCAAGCCGAGTGGTTTCGGTGGCCAGCAAGAGCAAGGAGATGCTGAGGAGCACGAACGGAAGAACCGAGCGGAGGTCATCATACCACCCCAACTCGGGACCAAAAGCGATGCGAGCGAGGATGATGAGTGGGAGGGAGAGGAAGAGTCCGAGTTGAGAACCGCGAGCGGACCAAGCGACACCTCGGGCAGCGTTACCTGACAGTAACATGCGGTGGCCCGGAAGAAGCGATAACGCAGTGTCACCGTCGGGAGCACCGATGAGCGCCGACGGGATGTAATTGAGAAAGGTGTGAACGGTTCCCGTGGATACGATGATGGCAGCGACCGATGCCAGAGGAATGCCCAAATCGAGAAGGGCAGGGGAAAGGGCCAGAAGAATTAGGGCAACGTTGTTGACGTGAAACCCGGGAATGAGGCCCGTCAAAGAACCAAGCATGACACCAAAGAACAAAGCGCCCAAAAGCCACGCTAAATCCAAAAAGTAACCTTCAAGCATGCCCTCGCCTCACGATTGTCCGTTTACATGCTCTTCTCGATCGCCAATGCCATCGTCATCGCTGTCCTCGGAAGTGGATGATGTTCCGATGGTGTCTTCCAAGGTGTTACCCAACCCGTCTCCGTCGCTGTCCAGCACATCGGCCTGGTCAAGGGTGTAGACCAAACTCATGCCGTCATCGCTTTGGACTTGACGAAGCCGACCAGCCCACGTCATGGACTGGTTCAAGTGGTACTCGTCGACGCCGATGGCTTGGCCTTGCAAGTTCAGCACGATGGATTCGTTCGAGCCGTCCCTTACCAGGTGCCACTGTCCGTCAACGTCCGTTGCTTTACCGTTCAAGAGCACGTTTTGGTCGCGGGCATAACTCCACTGGGTCGCCCCGTCGTCCCACAGCAAGGTACGGGCGCTGGGCACCGTTCCGAGGGTGTAATCGTGGACGATGAGGCGAATTCGCATGTCTTCATCGTCCCAAGAAACCGAGACATTGGCGATGATGTTCTGACCGGTTTCCAACCACGCTGTGCGTGGGCCGGGGACGGAAACCGCCACGGTGGTCCATCCGGGTGAATAGGAAGCGGCGTCAACGAAGTACGCTTCTTCGTTCTCAACACCGGGTTCTACAGCGTACTTCACGAAGGCGGAGAGGGTGTAGGTGGAATCTGGGTCAGCCACCAAGCCGATTGGGTCAGCTGAAAGCATGGCCATCAGACTCATGGGTGTTTCCGGATTGACCAGCGTTGGCGATGCTCCATAATTGGCGTCAATGCACCAGCCCGACTCTGTCTCGGACCACATCAACCGTCCTTGAACCGTTTGCAGTTGATTGTGCAAGGAGTTGGTCTCCTCGGTGGTACGATCTTCATCGGTTGGCACCACGCAAATGGATGTACCNCTCGGGCCGTAAAGCCTCCATGTTGTCTCAGCGGTGGTCAACACGCCGGTCATGGTGACGGTCTGGCCAGACTGGTAACTCCATGTGGCTTGGGCGTTCCAATCCAATTGTGGAATGTTCACGACGTGATTTTTGTCGAGCAGGATTTCCGGTCCCTGCACTTGGAGGCTCCAGCGAAGATCCCGTTGTTGGTAGGTAAGGATGCCTTGCACCTCAATCTTGGAGGTTGCTTCAATCCATTCCCCGATGGCCGAACGGATGATGAGGTGCATTTGGTGTTCGGAATTNCCATAGTTGGGATGGTCTCCAAGATAAGCGGAAGTAAAGGTGGAGTCGGGAGCAATGGACTCCCCAATAAATCCGGTCAGACGAATCACTTCACCAGCGTAAGCTGCGGGGTCTTGAGCGACATCGGCGATGGCCAAGGTCTCAACTTCAGGCAAATCGCTCGAGGTCCATTCCATGGCGCCCGCACCAAGGGATTGTATCCATATGCGACCGTCGTATTCGATGACGTCGCCCATCACGGTCACCGTGGTACCAATCGGGGGCATGTCGCCGGGCCGATACCAACGGGATTCCACCACGCCCGTGCCATCATCAATGATGGCATCCACGCGGTCATCGCCCGAAGCATAAGGGTCCTCAACCCACGAAATGAGGGTACCTTCAATCTTGACGACCTCATTTTTGTATTCAAGCAGTTGGCGGACTTCAATGACCTCGGGTTCACGAACATAGGCGTACCAGTTGAGGGTCGCGACGAGAAACATGGCCAGAGCGAACATGACCCATAGTTGCTGACCGCGAGTTTCAGGGTCGTCATTGGTGATTCGGTCCATCAGCCCCTTCACCGCATCGGCCATGCTTCCGCCTAACCATGGCCACGCTTATGCGTTGTCTTCCCGAGGTTTGCTTCATTTCCGAGAAGGGCTATAAAGAAACGATTGGACGGGAGTCCATCATGAAAGGCCGAGACCGCGTCATTCGGGACGAGATTCACCGGGACATTTTGGTCCCGGCCTCGCATGCGNCCATCATTGATACGCCAGAGTTTCAACGGTTACGAGCCATCCANCAACTCTCGACTTGCGAGTACGTNTTCCCCGCAGCGACCCATAACCGATTCGCCCATTCCTTGGGGGCTTACCACCTTGCTGGACGGCTGGCCACCCACCTCAACGAAGTCCACCCGGGCCTATTGTCCACCGAGGATGAGGAACTTGTTCAACTGGCAGCCCTTTTGCACGACATCGGCCACCCACCTTACTCGCACTTGCTTGAGACCCCCCGTGTCTACGCCACGTATCGATCCCATGAGGCGTGGGGGCGCGACATTTTGGAATCGCACGAAACCGCCATTGGGAAGGCCGTTCGAGAAGTTCTCGGAGAGCAGCGGCTTGGTCGGCTGTTCGCCCTCATGGATGGACAGGACGAACACGATGGNAAGGCGATTCCCCGCTTCATGAAAGAGATTGTCAGCAGTCAACTCGANGTGGACCGCATGGACTACATGATTCGTGACCAGGCCAACACGGGTGCNCAAATCGGTGGGTTTGACAGCGCCCGAGTCATTCGTGCGCTCCGAGTGGGCGAGGACGGACGCATGTTCGTGAAGCGTTGGGGTCTTCCAGCGATTGAAGCCTACCTCGTCACGCGCTACCACATGTATCAACAAGTCTACTTCCACAAGGTCAACATGTTGACCCAAGCCTACCTCGTTAACATGCTTGAACGTGCTCGAGCATTGGCCCAGGCCGGTCGCCTTACCGTTTCGGTTGAACTCGAACACATGTTGCTCAATGACGCCCTTTCTCCCGACCAATATGTTCTCTTGAACGACGCCCACATCAAGGTCGCTCTTCCTGGCTGGGCAGAGCATGAGGATGCCCAATTATCGGGTTATGCTAGCCGGCTCTTGTCTCGAAAAGACTTCCANAAATCGCTCCGGATTGANCACCTAACGGTGGAGATGTGCGAGGTTGTTATGCCTCGGATTCAAGAGCACCTTGCCCAACAAGGGTACGATGCCGACCTCGATGTCATCCAAGCCACCATTCGCAAGCGCGGCTATTTGCCGTACAACGGAGGAATTTTGCTCGAGGACGGGAGGGACGCCTCAGAACATTCGGCGCTCATTCGTTCGCTTGCTCAACCCCACGAACAATGCTTGATTTTCGTTCCCGAGGCGATACGGGATGAACTCGAGCGAAGTGTCCGTGAATGGATCAAACCCTCTCAATCTTCCCTGTCGCAATTTGACTGACGACAAGAAGGTTCATCATGCTCATCTTTGAGCCATCCCCGAGGGCCCGTAGCTTAGTTGGTTAGAGCGCCCGGCTCATAACCGGGAGGTCAGGGGTTCAACTCCCTTCGGGCCCATACTTTCAATCCCGACAAGGTCGCCTCTTTTCGCACAACTGACCCATAATGGTTATGAGGTGGTGGGGGTTGGGAAGACCGTTAGGTGAGACAATGTCGGCATGGAAGCGAGTTGTGGCCTTGATGGGAATCTACCTCTGTTCGCTTATGGTGGTCGCTGTTCCAGCGTCTGCACAAGTTTCCGGTGCTGCGGTTTCCATGACCTGTGCACCCGGACAAATCCAGGTCGAAGTCAAACCCGGTGCTACCCTCACGGGGTACACGACCTGTACGGTGTCCAACCCCACGGCCTACGTGGAAAAAGTCGCCATACAAGTCACAAGCGATGGACTTGCGACGGCCGCTCCCGGCGACATGTACGTCGGTGCCAGCCAGGAAGTTGATTTCCAAGTGGTTGTCCGAGCCAATCCTTACATGCAAATGCAATCCCGCCAGCTGACGGTTTCCGCACAAGTCCAGGAGATCAACAACCTCCCGCCCCCCAACCAAGCTTCTTCGCAGGTGAACGCTCTCATCAACATCATGCAGTTCAGCATCGTTCAAGTTGAAGCCGTTGAGCCCTTCGTTCAACTCATGCCAAAGACCGACAAGAACTTCCAGTTCAAGGTCTACAACTTCGGCAACCAAATTGACCGAATGAAGATTGGTGTCACCCCTGACACCCGAGACAGTCTCGAAGAAGCNGGCTTCACCGTCAACCTCCCACAAACGGTTGTCACCATTGAGCCCAACACCGCTCCAGAGAACGCTCGAATCATGGTCCGAACACCCAAGAACCANGGTTGGTCCGACGCTTACCACGTTCTCGAATTCTATGCCGAGTCTGAGTTTGCTTGCCAAAACGGTGGCTGCAATCGAGAATCACAAATGATCACGGTCTACGTTCGTGGCGTCTACCTTCCAGGCTTCGAAGTGGTTCCTGCTATCTCGATGATTGCCCTGGCCGGCGCCGTTGCTGGACGTCGCTTCCTTAACACGGAAGAGGATGGCGAAGAAGAGGAATGGCGAGAATCCGCTCCCGGCCTCTGACAGGACCTTCTCAAAACCCTTNCCTGTGAATCATACAGGGGTTGAATTCATAACACCGTTTGGTGAACGTAGCGATAACGGGGATTGACCATGGGTGGATTGTTGGACAAAGCGAACGCTACAAAAGATACGGATGATGCAAAAGTTGCTGAACCAGAGCCGGTTGTTGCGGCTGCGACATCCGCAGACCCACCCGCTCNCAAAAAGGCAGNTGCTCCCGCTTCCGCAGGCGCCCCTGACACCGCTACCAAGGTGAACCTCGCTGGTTGGGTCATCATNCTCCTCGGTGCTATTCTCTCCCTGCAAGGTGGTGCCTGGGGCTTTGCTGTCGTTGCGGTGGTTCTCGTTGCTGGAATCGGTGCGATCGTGCAAGCTGACCGAATGCGTGGAAGCGTCAACAAGCCAAAGCTCTACGGCAGCATCATCGTCGCATTGCTGATTGCCACAACGCCATACGCTGCCGTCATGCTGGTGCCCACCAATGCCTCCATGGCCATCTCCGAAGTGGAACTGGATGAGGAGACCAACGAACTTTCATTCAAGGTTCGTGGCACCATGTCATCCGTTGATGTCTCCATCGAAGCTGACGGTGTTGAAATGTGGTCCGGTTCGGGCGATGTCAGCAATGACATGAAGAAGTTCAAGGTGCCGCTTTCAGAATTCTTCGCTGGCAATGGTGAAAACTATGCTGGCAACGAAGCGGTGGAATACGTCATTAAGGGCGAGGGTTCCAATGGCCAAACGGGTGAAATCAACATTCCAAGCCGGTTCACCACCCGTGAAGCGCAAAACGCCGGTGTTCGAATTGCTGAACTCCATGACAGCAACGATGCCGAAGAATACGTTGGCATCACCATGGAAATTCTGGTTGGTCTTCTTGGCCCCAACGAAGATGCTGAAAACGGTGGTGGATTCTCTGCCGTAGGACTGCGTCCGATGAAGGCTGATTACCAAGTCCAAGTTTCTGTTTCCGGAGAAGGTGAATCATGGTCGGAGAGTTTGATTTCAGTTGACGGTGACATGGCAACCTGGGCACCTCAAAGTGGTGGTTCAGGAAGTGGTTCAACAGCCGGATGGTTCGGACTGACTGGCTCTGGGACCGACAATTCGGGTGTATTCTACCTCGACAAGAACGAGTTTTACGCCGGCCAAGGTTGCTACACCTTCACGGTTGACATCACCAATACNCTTGGTGATCAAACGGTGTTTACTTCGGAATACAGCTGGGATATTGATTTGACCTCCGGTGAACGAGACGANAACAACAATCCAACCACCGCAAAGGGCGAAGGTGTCGGAGCGACCTGCTGAGCTTCATCAATGACCGAAAAAGAGAACATGGTTGACATGCGAAAGCACATTAGCATCTAAATGAGCAGCGGTTGAATGCCCTGTAGTTCACTGGTGATCGATGTGAAACTGGCCTAGGCTGAAGGCCACGAATGGCCCTCAATCTTCGGCTTCACCTTCGGTTTGAAGGTCATAAATCGACGATGTTGATGCCTCATCCGTTTCCTCTGAGTCTTCAGCTTCCTCATCTTCAGCGTCGTCTCCATCCTCATCGGAATCTGGATACGTGGCGTATTCCTTCTCTTCCTTGTTGCGTAAAGATGCAGCGTACAATGCAAGGGCCACGAAGCCTAAAACCGCTACAAGCCAGATAAGGAGTGGAGCCTCCTCCACTTCTTCGGCGTATTCCCAGGCCACCATCGGTGAGGTGGCTCCGTCAGCTTCCACGACAAGGTCAGCAATGTTTTCCAAGGCATTCGGGAGCAGAGGTTTGCACGTCAAGGCAGCATCACCTGCATTGTAAGCGTACCATGTGAACGGGACATCTTTTGACTCGCCTGCGGCGAGGCTCACCACCATTTGGGTGGTGTCGGCAATGTCGTCTCCTTCGTAGCACCAAATGCTGATGCTCGTTGCGTCCGCCCCTCCCGTGTTTTCAACGGTGATCATCCCGGAGACGCTTTTGTTGGCCACAGCGACATCGGTCTCTGGAGCAACGGCCGTGACATCAATGAATGGGAGGGCGACTTCAATGCTGCCCGCTGAGGTGGTTGGTGCATCNATGGTGCTTGAGAACACACCCCAACTGCTGGAAATCGAGAGGGTGATGCTGGCATCCTCTTGATGCTCAACACCATCACCGTCCATCCAAGCCACGATTCGCTTGTGTTCATTGGTGGCTCCCTGATCCACCAANACAATGTTGCCGTTTTCGTCGGTCAAGTCGTTCCAGTCGGCAGCCCCCCAACCCATGTCGTAAATATCGAGGCTACCGCTCGGAATGTTCGTGGTCAATGTTCGCTCGGAGAGGAGGCGAATCCATGCATCGGTGGTTCCACCTGTTCCTTGGCTATTGGTGTAGACGATGNTNGCCTCNTCGTGAAGAACGATGTCCTCATCGGTTCGTGAACCAGTGATGAGGCTGTCAATCACCGAGACAGAGGCGGTGGTCGCAGCGTCAACAGGGGCACTTCCAACGAGCTCNGAACTGTCGAATTGGCAGNGTGCCTCACAGTGGATGCTGGCTCCCGAAAGGGTGCTGCTGGTGACGGTCATATCACCGTGAGCATGGATGTCAAATCCAGACTGGAACCAATAGAGCGGGGCATCGGATGCGTTGATNTCCTGAGCCANCAAGGTCGCTGTGTTCCCTCCACCGTAGATGGCCTTGGCCCANAGGAGATAGGTTGGTGTGAAGTAGTACGAATCAAAGGTGACCACCAAATCAGTTCCGTTGAGCGGTGCGTCAAANTGGACCGTGTCCAGCCCTGAAGCGTTTACCGTTTCATCGCCAACGCTCACGTTCATTTTCGAATCTGCATCGATGATGTGGTCAAATTTGAGTTGCAGGACGCCGTCGTCAGCAAGGTCTCCAAAGTTGAGTGTAAGTGTCGCAAACATGCTGTTGACCATCAGTCCTGCATTGAGGTCGTCGCTGAGGAGGGCCCCGTTGGTCAAGACCAACTGGCCTCCATTTTCCACGGTGATGGATGAACCCGTGGCCATGCTGATGTTGGCACTCACNGTCAAAACTGCTCCATCGCTGACAACGACGTGTCCGTTCATCGAACCGTCCTCTGTCCANGCTTCGGATTCNGTGATGGTGGTGGAGTCGCCTCCGGAGGGTGGCTGTGCGGCGGTGAGAGGGAGGCCCACCATGAGAAGGGCGAGAAGNAGGGCGGCAACTGGCTTGTGGGTTCGCATGGTCCCATCAAAAATTCGTGGTGGATAAGGGTTCTTCCGCCCAGTTCGTACAAATGGCCTCCACGAAGGCCTTATTCATNGCCGGAGGCCACGGCGGGATATGGACAAAGCAACGGTCGTCGTGGTTGGAAGCGGTGGTCGTGAACATGCNCTCTGCCTGTCGCTCGATTCCTCACCTCAGGTCGGTTCCCTTCACTGTGTGCCAGGGAATGCAGGGACGGCCCATTTGGCCACCAACCACGCCAATGAAATGTCAACGACCTCCTTGATGGCCCTGTTTGAACGGCTAAAGCCCGACCTTGTCGTGGTTGGGCCCGAAGCCCCGTTGTGTGCGGGTTTGGCCGATGCATGCGCCGCTGCGGGCTTTGCTTGTTTTGGACCGGTGGCGGCCTTGGCCCACCTCGANGGCTCCAAACTTCACGCCAAGGAAACGATGCAAGCGGCTGGAGTGCCGACTGCCGCCTACCAACGCTTGGACACGCAGAGCGATGTTGATGTGGCCCTTGATGCCTATGCTGGCNATCCATGGGTGGTCAAGCGTGATGTTTTGGCCGGTGGAAAAGGTGTGGTGGTGACCGAAGACCGTTCTGAAGCGAAAGCGTTCATCGAATCCTCAATTCAAACCGACGGTTTCGTTCTCCTCGAGGCTTTCCTACCGGGTGAGGAAGCCAGCATGTTGGTCGTCATGGACGGTTCCGCCTTCAGAGCGCTCCCAGCCAGTCAAGATCACAAGCGCGCATACGACGGCGATCAAGGCCCCNACACGGGGGGCATGGGTGCCTATTGTCCGGCCCCCGTGGTTTCCTCNAGTGTCCATGACAAAGTGATCTCACGAATCGTCGAGCCAATGCATCAACACTTGTCCTCGCTTGATGTTCCTTATCGGGGAGTCTTGTTCATCGGTTTGATGATCGACCAACACGACGACCCGTACGTGGTGGAATTTAATGTCCGGTTTGGTGACCCCGAATGTCAGGTCACGCTTCCGCTCATTCAAACGGACATGTTTGACCTNCTCCACGGAGCAGCCACGGACNNATTGGANAATGTTGAACTTCATNTGCANGGCGGTTCGGCCGTCACCGTGGTCCTCGCCTCCGAGGGATATCCTGCNTCTCCCAAGAAAGGCCGATTGCTCGGGGGGTTGGCTGAACTTTCTGCCTCGGCGAACTACGGGACGGCATGGGTGAATTTTGCTGGAGTTTCTATGAACGAGGGAGGCGAATTCATCGCTTCGGGTGGTCGTGTTCTGTCGTGCACTGCCCTTGGAAATGACCTCAAATCGACCCAAGAAATGGCCTATGAATTGCTCTCAAAGATTGACCTTGAAGGTGGTCATTTCCGAACGGACATTGCCCATCGCGCCATCCGTTAATTTCTGTGAATTTTACCGTAATTTTCATCATAAGCAAAAGGGCGACTGAGAGACAACGACCTCCTTGGTAACCCATCATCTCTAAAAGGGGTTCAGAAGTGGCCAACGACGCCAGCCTTGAGGCTGGACCTAAAATGAGGGATACATATGGATGAACAAATGGATACGAAGGTGAATCAGCCAAGTGCCGTGATGGGGTTGCTGCTTGCGCCTCTGGCCGTGCTGCTCGCTCTTGCCACCACACGAGTCGTGGGCATTGAATACGACTTGACACTGACCAACATGATGCCGATGCTTGTCGTCGCCGTCGCTAGCATGCTGGCTTTGTTGCCACGCATCGTTCAGGAATCTCAGCCCGGCCTCTCCACCTCCACCGTTTCCCTCGGCGTGTTGGTGTTTGCTCTGGTCGGCGCTGAGGTACTGTACGCCTTTGCAGACGTTGATGCAGTTGCGGCTTTGATGTTCGCTCTTATCGTCGTGTTTGGTTCCAATTTGGACCTTCGTGGACGCCACGAGTGGAGAACGGCCATGACCTTCTCGGCCATTGGATTCTGGATAGCTATTTCAGCCGCTGGAGACGCCTACGCCGCGCTTCCTTCAACCTACAACATGGAAAGTGGCCAACTTGTTTCTACGATGAACCTGGAGCGCCAAGCAACCGCTTACGTCTTCTTTGCCTCCTGGACCCTGGCTACCCTTGTTGGAGTGTTGGCCGGTGTCCTCGCTCGAGGCACGGTCAACCCCGCAGGTGAAGAGGGATGGTTCTCGTTCCTCGGCCAGACCGACGGATTCAACCGTTCCGCCTTGCCGTTGATGGGTGCCCTTACCGTCTCCATCGTTGCCTTTGTAGGTTCACTTTGGCACTTCAACAGTGTTGATGTGATTGACCAACTCGGCATCACCACGGAGAATGGATACCACGGCTATGCCGGGTATTGGAGCGCTCTCCTAACCAGTGTGGTTGCTTTCATCGTCGCCGGTATGGTGGCAGAACGCTGGTACACTCGCGCCATGCTCGTTGGTTCGATGTGGACGTTGTACCAAGTCGCTGCTTGGTTTGAGGCTGGAATCTGGTACAGTGAGGACCTTGACGGAACGTGGGGCGCGCTCATTTGGCTCGCCATCACCTTCTTCCTGTGCGTTGGAATTTACTCCATTGGCAACCATGAACGCTTCGGCGGTTGGGCAAACCTCGGAGAGCACGAGCCTTCCCAGGCTCGCTTGTTCCTTCGCGCTCACGGCTCAAGCATGATGATCGCCCTGGCCTTCTTGGTCGGTTTGGCCATCCGTGTCCAGTGGTATGCCGTTCCATCGATGAATGCTTTTGGAACGGGCAACTGGGACATGACCGGTGGTTCCGACCCTTGGTACATGAAGCGCGTCGTCGACTACATCTTGGCCAACAATGCGCACCTCGTGTTTGACGCCGACCGCTTCTATCCGATTGGAGGCATCAACCCACGTCCCCCGCTCTTTTCTTGGTCGATGGCCATCGGAGCTATGGTGCTGGAACCCTTCCTTTCGACACCCGAAGATGCCGTGTGGTGGAGCATGCTTGCTCTCCCTGCCGTCTACGGTGCATTGACGGTGTTCCCCATCGCCAGCATGGCCAAGGATCACTTTGGCAAAGGCGCCGGCGTTCTGGCTGCTTGGCTTATCGCCTTCATGCCTGCTCACGTCACCCACTCCACCTGGGCTTTGGCTGACCACGACGCCTTCGTGATGTTGTTCATCTCGATCGGGTTCATGTATTGGCTCAGGGCTGTCAAGTACTCGGGTTCTGCTCGCATCACCAAAACGACCTCGGCTCATCCGTTGTCCTTTGTGCGTGCGTTCAACGACGTTGCTCAGCATCGACAAGCGGCCATGGCAAACGCTGCCCTTGCCGGTGTGGCGTTTGGTATCGTCGCCCTCGGTTGGAAAGGGTTCGTCGTCGGTCCCTCAATCCTCTTCTTGGCTTATGCTTTGCAAGTGGCCTTGAACATGTTCCGACGTCGCGATTCAACCACCCTAAGCGTGATGTTCCTCGTGATGTTAACCACCATTTTCTTGATGGCTTTGCCGTTCTACGCTCACCCTCAGTTCAAGTTGGTGTTTGACTCAACTGGCCTGCAACCCTTCTTGTTCATCTTTGGATTTACGTTGGCCATTGCCTTCGTCACCACGGGTTTCCGAGACAAGCCTTGGTTGCTTGTCCTTGGGACACTCGCCGCCGTTGCTACCGTGTTCTTTGCCATCCTTTACGTTCTCAAGACGTTGGAACTCTCCGATGCATGGGACGTGTTGTTCACCGGCAGCGGTTACTTCA
>PAWY01000040.1 GCA_002714305.1 Methanobacteriota archaeon
ATCTTCCTGCCATGGAATTTTCAGGAAAACTCCGTTGGGGGCGAACAGACCCTGTCACCAAGACCCTATCTGAAATTGAAAAAATTATCAAGAAAAAGAACGACCTCAAGTGGTTGTCCAAACGCATGATGTCCAAGCGGGGCGATGATGTCGCCAAGGCCTTTGCTGGCTCCCTGCACGCCGCTCACGATGAGCAATTCACCATGGTGGGCCAGTTCAAATCGGGCTCCTTTGGTTCCGGTTCTTACGTTCGCCGCGGTGATGGGAAACCGGGTTATCTCGCTGGAATTCAAAATTACGCCAACTTGACGTTGCGCATGCTCCCATGGGAAGACCACGCTAAGCGAGGCATGCACTTTTTCAGTTGGGAAGGCGGTTTTGTCTGCACTGGACCCGACCCCAACCCTCCGAAAGATTGGCTGGCCGACGTGTTAAAACGCTCTCGCTTCGATTTGGAACACAACGAAATTGACGGCCATCAAGTCTGGACGACCAAAGGGCTGGACGTTGATGAATTGATGAACGGCGCCTCCTCCACCGTCGGGCACGTGGCGTTCCGTTTCCACAACGGTTCGGTGATCGGTTTGAGCCTTGATGCCTTGCAATCCTTCTCAAAGAAAGACGCCCCCTTTGTCCACCATTTGGCGCTCTCCATGCTCCCTCCTTTGCTTCCAACCATCCTCTCAATGGATGCAGTTTGGAAACCGGAAGGATGGCCGGAAGACCGTGAACTCCCAGAAGCGAGTGTGGAAGGAATCAACAAAGTCATCGACGCATGGCAAGGCTTGAGCATGAACGAAGGCATCGTTGCGTCGGCGATAAAACAGACCGTGATGGAAGGCGTTGAGGACGGGGTGCTCATCGGTGAAACCTGGCTTGACGGGATTGACATCGGAGCGTTGGAAGCAGCGCTTGAGGATTCCAGCGGCTCCACCGAAGAGCGTTTGTTGGCCGCAGAGATTCTTCGTTTGGCCATCACCAACCCTCACGAAGATTCAATCGGCCTTCGAATAGAAGCCAAAGGAAGTCCTGAACAGCGTGAAGAACGGTGCATACGAATCATGCCATCTGCCGCCTGCGGCGACGTTTTGTCCGCCTTCTGGACCACCCATGGATGGGAAGCACTGGAAGTATTGGGCCTCGAAGGAGAGGGTGCAAAGGCAATTTGGGAACAACAGCGGGACACCCCCAAGCCGTTTGGAAAATTCCTCAAAGGGCTCGACAAGGCGAAGGCCCTTGCTCAACAAAAAGCGCGCTTCCCGCCCTGTGAAGAAGCAGGAATTGCATCAAGAATGATTCACGGCTACATCGTTGCTGGACTCACCCAAGGCATGGGCTCGGTTGAGCGTAAAGCGACGGCTCGCCACGCTTCCCTCGACGAGGCGGCCGCTTCGTGGGCCTGGCTCGTCGCCGTTGGTCGTTCGGGAGGCCAGGAATGGCATTTCGAGGCCAACGCCAGGGATCGTGGTGGCGTGTGGGCCGTGCCCACCGGTGTACTTTGGGCGCTGGGTAAGCAGTTGCTTGAGGCCGAAGAGGACGATTTGGCTGACCTCCAAAACGAGTGGAACGAGACGTTTGAAACGCTCAAAACCACGACGGGTCATTCGTGAATCCGTGCAGATTTCACCTAACGCTTTGACGGAAAGAAAGCGGTGCTGAGGATCATGGTCAAGGCGAGGAATACGTAGAGAATCAACAGCCATTTAAACGTCCGTGGAGCTTCTTCTCGAGTTTTCCATCCTTCGTAGCGCGAATGAATGCCTTGTTCTCGCCAACAATACCCTGAATATCCGAGCAAAAATACGCCGATGACGAGCCCNTACATCCNNCCACCTACAACGAAGCGAGGGCGCCCTCAATGTCGGNCCANAGGTCTTCAACATCTTCGATGCCAATGCTCAGTCGTACAAAGCCAGGAACNACACCNGCCTCCATNCGGACCTCCTCAGGAACGAACATGTGGCTCGAGTTGAACGGGCACTCGATGAGGGATTCTACCCCGCCGAGGCTGGTNGCTTCNTAGATGAGCGTGAGGTTTCGCATGAACTTCAAGGCCGCTTCATCGCCTCCTTTGACCACGAAGGCTACCATGCCTGAACCGTTTGGGAGAATGCGTTGTCCTATCTCGTAATCGGGATGGCTTTCGAGTTTGGAATGGTACACCANTTCGATGGCATCATGCTGTTCAAGGCGGGTAGCAAGCGTGAAGGCGTTCTCACAAATCCGAGGCATCCGGACATCGAGGGTTCGCATGCCGCGTTCGAGCAGATANCACGANTGGGGGTCNGGGGCTGCTCCAAAGTGCACTTTTCGCATGAAAATTTTCGCAATGTGTTCCTTTGACCCCACCACGGCTCCNCCGAGAATGTCGGAGTGCCCACCAAGGTATTTCGTCGTGGAATGAATGACCAAATCGACGCCCAAGGTCAAAGGTTTGCATCCCCACGGAGAGGCGAAGGTGTTGTCGATGATGAGCAGCAGNTTGTGACGCTTGGCCACTTCGGCCATGGCCTCGATNTCACAGATCTTCAGAACAGGGTTGGTCAACGTCTCAATGTAGAGAATTTTCGTGTTGGGTTGAATGGCTGCTTCGTACGAGGCTGGATCTCGCATGTCGGCCATGGTGGTTGAAATGCCGAAACGTGGGAATTCCTCGGTCAACAAGCCATAGGTTCCGCCATAGATGTCAGCACTTGCAACGATGTGGTCGCCCTGGTTCAACATCGCCATGAGTGTGGTCGAGATGGCGGCCATTCCCGAGGANAAGGTCTCAGCGTCTTCTCCCCCTTCAAGGGCAGCTAATTTCTGAGCCACGGCGTCCGAATTCACAGAGGATAATCGGGCATAGAGCAAGGTGTGTTGAGCACCGGCAGCCCACCCCGCATAGCGCTCGTCGGTCAGCTTGTACGTCGATGATTGGAAAATGGGTGTGTTAACCGCATCGCCAATGTGCTGAGTGCCACTGTGAACGGCGTCGGTTGCAAATCGGGATGGTTTGTTTTTGTCTGCCATACGCATCTCCGCTCTNGCGAGCGAAACTCGCCCCTTCAACCATTCTACTCGGCCGGTTGCGGTGTGGATGACGGGTTTTCAACCGGGGATGTAACTTCAACGAGGATGTTTCCTAGCAAAAGCACGCCACCACCGAACGGAATCCACCANGTCCAACTGACCAAGCCCAGGCCGAGTCCAAACACGGTGGCCCAAACGGGCTCGAATGCNTAGATGATGGCCGCTTGGACCGGATGCATATGGCGCTGGAAAAGATTGAGCGCCACGAGGCAGAAAAACGACCCTCCCAAACCCAAGAGGACCACAGGCAGCAACACGCCGTCCCGGCGCAGCACNTCNCCCATCATGTCNGGAGCTTGGTTGGATGATAGGATGGCAAGGAAAAGCGAGCCAACGCCAACCACGATGAACGAGGTCAAGGTTAGCATCAAGGGGTCAAGGGCCGTCGTGAGTTTTTGTGTGTAGATGATGTGAAGCGCAAAGAACAGGGCGCATGCGACGGTCATAACTTCGCCCCAGCCCCACGAAAGGTGTGGCGGACCTTCGATGAATCCGGCCCCCAGCGTGGCCATGAACACCCCCCAGTACAAGGCCCGACGCGGCGGGTGCTGACTCATGCGCAGAGTCAACAGGGCCGTCATCACGACGTAGAGTGAGGTCAGAAAGGCAGAGGTTGACGGATTGATCTCATTGAGCGCGACCATTTGACTGACAAAACCCACGAGCATCAGGCCACCAAGAATGGCTCCCCCTTTCCAAATGGCAGGAGAACGTAATCCGGCCAGAGCTTTTGGAAAGAAGACGGCCACCAGCACCATCGCGAGAAGAAAACGCAAAGCGACGAGGTAAGCCACCACTGAAAACGTCCCGAAGGTTTCAATCTCAACCTCAAGGGCGTTCAGGGCCTGCTTCATCCAGATGAAGGTCGCCCCCCAAACCAGCGTGACGCTCAACAGCACCAAGGCCGCTTTGCGACGTTGCGGATGGAAAGCCGCCTCCAATCCAGCCTGCCCCCCATCCATGGTGTTGGGAAAGACCCGCAGGTGATGAGGGTGGTGGTGGTTGAGGTTTGCCATGACAAACCCTCAAAGAGTGCCCACGCCCGAATTCAAACCATGGGGCAACCACGAACGGCTGACGATGTGATGTGGAAGCAGCCCATTGATTCCGGTCCCACTCCAAAGGATGGAGAATCCTACGACAGCATCGTCGTCGGAGGTGGCCCCGGTGGCGCAGCAGCCGCCGGTTATTTGGCGATGGAAGGAAAGCGCGTGTTGCTCATCGAAAAGGAAACCTGGCCNCGGGACAAAATCTGTGGGGATGCGGTCGGTGGAAAATCGCTCAGCCACGTCAAGAACCTGGGCGTCAAAGAGACGCTCGAGGCGACACCCCACTTTCGGGTAACCGGCATTGTCTTCTCGTCTCCAAAAGGCCACAACGTTCGTGTCGCTCTTCCCGAAGAGGATGTTCAGCGGCTTGAGGCGGGGTATTCCCTGCCCCGTCAACAATTCGATTACCTGTTGTTCAACCAAGTCCAACAACTCGTTCGAGACGCAGGCGGCACGGTCATTCAGGGTGGCGATGTTCGCAGCGTTCTGTACGACGACGGGAACGGCGGGGACGACCCCGGCAAGGGAAGCGGAGAAGAACGGCATGCGAAAGGTGTCGTGGTGCGAATCGGTGGGAGGCAAGGTGAGGAATTCACTTATTTCGCCCCAAACGTNGTTGGCGCAGCCGGCTACCGATGCCCTGTGGCCAAATCCATGCTGGAGGAGACCTATGACGAGCCCATGGTGGACCGAGACCACTACTGCGCTGGCTATCGTGAATATTGGCGCGGCGTCAAGGGGTGCGAAGACAACGTTGGCGACATTGAAATCCACTTTGTTGACACCATCATTCCCGGTTATTTCTGGCTCTTCCCGGTCGCCGAGGGCGTCGTGAACGTCGGCATTGGCATGGTGATGTCGTTGCTGGATAAGCAATCCAAGAAACTCAAGGCCCTCCAGGCCGAGGTGATCGCCGACCATCCGATGTTCAAAGAGAGGTTTGCTGAAGCCTCCATGATCGCTGGAACTGGAAAGGGGTGGCAGCTGCCGTTTGGTTCGCCACGCAAAAAAGCCAGCCGTCAACCGCGCCGTTCGGCCAGCAACGGCATTTACCTGGTCGGCGATGCTGCTTCACTGATCGACCCGTTCAGTGGCGAAGGCGTGGGCAACGCGCTTGTCAGCGGGGAAATGGCCGCCAAGCACATCATGCAGGGGAAGACCCCCGAAGACTACCAAGAAGCGCTTTGGAAGGCGCTTGGGCCGGAATTGACCAACTCCTACAGAATGCAGAAAATGAGCCGCAGGGGTTGGCTTCTCAATTGGTTTGTAGGAAAAGCGGCCAAGAAACCGGCCATTCAAGAGATGATGACGGAAATGATTGCGAGCAAAGAAGCGCAGGAAAACCTCCACTCTCCATGGTTCATGTTCAAGACCTTGATGTTCTAAGGGGGGACCATGGACGCTTCCCTCTCCGGCATTGACGCCGTGTTTCTCGACCTTGACGGTACGATTTACCTCGGCGGAGAACTCATTGAGGGGGCCGAGGCTTTTCTTGACCGGTGCAAAGAGCAAGGTGTGCAGCGGTATTTCCTCTCCAACAACTCATCCAAATCGGTGAGCCAATACCTGACAAAACTCCACGCCCTCGGGTTGGAAGCGGACGAAGACGATGTGCTGCTCTCCACCCACGACCTCTTGGCTTGGCTGACGGCCAACAAAATCACCCAAACATGGCTGGTCGGAACCGAAGGCATGCGGAGCATGCTCGAGGCCATTGGTGTGGCGACCCGGAGCACGGANCCCGAATACGTNGTGCTTGGTTATGACACTGAATTGACCTACGAGAAAATCGCCCAAGCCAGCATTCACATGCATGCCGGCGTGCCTCTGGTGGCCAGCCATCCCGACATGGTGTGNCCCAGTCCTGANGGAGGCTTGCCTGATGTGGGNGCCTACTTGGCGATGTTCAAAGCGACCACTGGCGTTGACCCCGACCACATCACGGGCAAACCAAATGCGGGCATGATCCTTCACAAAATCGAGGCCCTTGGCCTCAAGCCCGAACGTTGCGCCATGGTTGGCGACCGACTCTACACGGACATGGCCATGGCCTCTCGAGCCGGTGTGGTTGGCGTGCTTGTGCTGTCGGGTGAAGCGACCCAGAGCGATGTGGACGCCCTCCCTGAAGGTGCTGAACAGCGCCCCACCATCATCGTGAACAGCGTGGATGAACTCCTTCGGTGAGACCATGAAACTCATTCAACGATGGTCATGGTGGCGGCAGCGGCGGCGGTTCCATCCTCCAGATGAAATCCATCGGGCCGGTGAACTCGCTGAACAACGGTTGGCAAAAATCAGTCGCGCCGCCGGGAAAAAGAACGGTTGGCACGTGTTTGAATCCGTGCGGATTCCGGATGCTGAACAAGGCGGCAAGCGAGAAATTGACTTGGTCATCGTCGGGGGGAACACCATGCTCGTGGTTGAACAGAAACACTGGTCGGGAACGTTTGAAATCAACGCTGAAGAAGAATTTATTCAACACCGAAAAAACGGTACAACTCATAACCACAGCACCGTCAATCAGCGCATTGCACGGAAATCCAGGATGCTCAACGCCATGCACAACGAGCGCATTGGCAAGGACGGGGGCGTGGAGGTTCGCGTGGTGCTNGCCTTCACGAATCGAAACTTGGACTGGCCGAAATCTGTCAATCAACTCAGCAGTGAAGTCTACGANGAAGCCGGATTCATCTCGGTGTTGGAAGACGGCGACCCGGGGGAACTCAATGAGGAGCTTCTCAAGACGGTGGCAGGTTTTGGTACGTGGGACGAAGTTCAGCTCAATGGCGGATTGATGTGCAAAGGGGANGTGCTCGGCCTCGGTTTGGGAGATGACGTCGAGGCCTGGCAATCGGCAAGAACCACGCCCTTGACCGCTCAAATTTCTCATAAATCTGGCTTCGCTTCGATGTTTTCATCCCAGCCAAGTTCCATGGAATTGGCCCATGGGACGCTCCGCCTCTCGGCCTCGCTTCCTTATGGCGCTGCCATGAAAATGCATGTGGTTGGGAAGAAAGCGCCGGAAGAAATCCTCTGGTCAACCATTGAAGCGATCAATCTGTCAAAACCCGTCAAATACCCCGAACTCGGTCAAGAGTGAACCTTGGGATGGACCGACGAAGCGCGTCCCGTCGGAAGGCTTGAATGGAGCCGGGTTGGCGCTGAGTTATGGCTGAGCCTTGGATTGAAGCGATCGGTTTGGTCGCCGGCGTTCTCGGTATCGTGGCTTGGGTGCCACAAATCAGAGAGGTTTGGGTTCACAAACGGCACGAAGGCATCTCATTGCCAACCTTTCTCGTCGTAACCGTAGCGCTTTCGCTTTGGCTGATCTACGGTGTTCTCGTCGAATCCATTGCGATGATCTTCTCCAACGTGTTCACGCTGGGCGTCATCCTTGCGGTCGTCATCGGCGTCGTGCGTCTGCGACGCACCGAATCGAAGGCGTAATGCTTAGTTGGAAACCGACTTCGTGGTCGAGATGATGACGGCTCCAATCTTGTAGGGGTCACCGTTTGAGGCAGGACGGCGGTCTTCAAGACGGCCGACCCAGCCATCGGTTGGAACGGATGCTGGGACACGAATTGAAGCGCCACGGTCTGAAACGCCGTAGGAGAACTGGTCGATGGACTGCGTTTCGTGCAGACCGGTCAAACGTTCTTCGTTGTGAGCGCCGTACACCGCCATGTGCTTCTCGATGTTTCGGCCGAAGGCCTCGCAGATGCTGTCGAAGAGTTCCTTGCCGCCTTTGTCGCGCATCGCGCCGTTGGAGAAGTTGGCGTGCATGCCCGAGCCGTTCCAGTCGCCCTTGATGGGTTTTGGATGGTACTCGATGTAGTAGCCGTAGCTTTCCGTCAAGCGGTCGAGGAGGTAGCGAGCCACCCAAAGTTCGTCGCCTGCTTGCTTGGCGCCCTTGGCAAAGATTTGGAACTCCCATTGGCCGCAGGCCACTTCTTGGTTGATGCCTTCAAAGTTGATGCCGGCCTCAAGGCAGAGATCAGCGTGCTCCTCAACGAGGGCACGTCCGTGTGTGTTCTTTCCACCGACTGAACAGTAGTAGAGTCCTTGTGGGCCAGGGTAGCCGCCGACGGGGAAGCCAAGGGGAAGTTGGGTGTCAACGTCCATGATGAAGTATTCTTGCTCGTAGCCGAACCAAAAATCATTGTCGTCATCGTCAATGGTGGCGCGGCCGTTGCTGGGATGAGCTGTGCCGTCTGGGTTGAGAACTTCGCACATGACGAGGTATCCGTTGACGCGCTGTGGGTCAGGGAAAATGTTCACCGGTTTGAGAAGGCAGTCGGAAGCGCTGCCATCGGCTTGCAGGGTCGAGGAGCCATCAAACATCCAGATCGGGCATTCTTCAATCGTACCGCCAAAGTCTGAGCGCACCATCGTTTTGCTGCGCATGTTTTGCGTTGGTTCGTATCCGTCAAGCCAAATGTACTCCAGTTTTGCTTTATCCATCATAGGTATCAAATGCCTCGCTATGAGGACGGTATATGAAACATACGCTCATAATTTTATTGAATTATGAATTCAATTGATAAGAAAAAGAGTATTTGATTAAACATATGATTGTTATACCTGCGGTCTTCAAGGCCGCCGATACACATCTGCGCGAAAAAAAACCATCCTTCCGCGCAGATGCTCAAACGACCGTCAATGGGCGGCGTGTGTGATTGGTGGATGCGCCGAGAAGTTCACTGGTTGTTGGCGGCATCGTCACCTTGCGGCGTGATGAGGATGGATGAGCCGTCTCGGACGATGACGGGCAACATGAGTTCACCTGAATTCACGGTGATGGGGCACGTGTTACTGCAAGCCGGGGGAAGGTAATCCTCTCCGTTTTGCGTGAGGACGATTTCAAGGCCGTGTCCTGCGGGGAGAATCACGTCCATGCCCTGGAATTCCATGAGCATGGTAACCGTGGAAAACGGTACCACCGTTTGGGCATCGTAGCCCCCGGCATGGTACCGCACGTCCATGGTGGCGTGGCCAAACCGCAAACCGGTCTGCGCGTCTCGCAATTCTGCAAAGATTTGCCCTCCATCAAAGGAAGGCGTCACATCGAGATGGAGCGTGGGCAGACCGCTGATATGGGTGTCATGGTCCATGGAAAAAGCTGCACAATCCACGGTGTAGGTGGAAGAACTTCCTACCGAACCTCCACTGAAAGCACAATCGCTTGGCGCCCACTCGGCGTCGAGTGGGGGCCACGTTTCCTCAATGCGCCACTCGCCGTCGTTACGCTGAATTTGAGCGTGGAGGCTGGGCTGCTCCCCGATGCCTTTGAGGTAGTACTCCATCCATTCAAACAGATCTTGGCCCCAGTCCCAGCGAGTCATGTTGTGAATGGCTTCACCGCCATACCCCGATTCCTGATTGTTGTGTTTTGACCACTGGTCGGGATAGTTGTGTTCCCATTGGCCGAGCATTCCTCCAACCTCGTACCCTGCATCGATGTACGCTTGGTACCAATGGGTCCCCGGAGGGCCGCCGAACACTTGGTGCGGGTCAACGTTCCAGTCCTGCATGCCCTGCACCCAGTAGATGCTCCCGTTGTAGGTGCCAAGGGCCTTGTCAATGTGGCTTCGTTCATCGTAATAATTGTCCATGTACGGGTCAAGTTCCCCCAGGCCGTATCGTGTTGGGCCGGCAAGGAAGCCTTCCAAGACGTCCCCGCACATGTTGTCGAGGTCGTCGGTATCGTAGTCGAGGATGGAGCCGCCGTAATTGGAATGCATCACTTGGCTGCGCGCTTCGGCGCTGCCGTTTTTGTAGAGCAGCGGCCCCAAAGCGGTCGTGCCGGAGATGGGTACGATGGTCTTCAGGTATTCACTCCCTTGAGCTGCGGCTTCCCAGGCGGTCGCTCCTTCGTAGGATTTCCCATAGATAGCGACATGCCCGTTGCTCCAATTTTGCGTGCCAAGCCATTCAACGGCGGCATGGATTCCCTGCCCTTCACCATCGCCCCGATAGTCGAAACAACCGGTGCTCTCTTCAGTAGCGAAGACGGCAACTTGAGCCAAAGCATAGCCATGGGGTATGAAATTGTCATAGATGAATTCGCCGCGCCCGGCGCCGACCACGTTGGTTGGGCTGGACTGGCTTCCGGGAGAGCCGTAGTCAAAATAGGGGCTGACAATGGCGATAACGGGGACTTGTTCACCTGCCTCGGTGTTGGATGGAAGCCAGTATGAAAGGTGGACTTCAGCCGAGTTCGGCCCACCTTCCCATGTGCCCGTGGTGTCCACGTCGATGAACGCTTCTTGAACGGGGAGGGGTTCGTGGGGCCCATCCTGCAGCACTCGAGCGTAGGAACCTGTCCAATTCCATTCGAGGGTGTGGCGCTCCCAAATGGAAGGATACATGGCCTCTTCTTTGGAATCGTCCGGGGTTTCTGGTGAACCAAAACACCCTGAAAGTGGGGTCAACAGCAACAACACCGTCAGGAAAAGTGCCTGTCGCATGGTTTCCCGACGGGCGGGTGCATCATGAACATAATGTTTGGTCGTTGAGGCCACAACCATTGAGGAGGGGGTGCGCACAGGCCTTCTTCATGGAGCCGTCGGAAGCGTGGGGTGTTCGATGGGAAATGGCCGCTTCGCCNATGGCAAAACGGTACATGAAAGTCGCCACGGCCAAGCAATCTTTGGTTTGCTTGGCGGCCGATAGAAACACGATGGCNGGGTTGTTTGAACTCATCGAAGCCGTTGGGCCACACGTGGCTGCGCTCAAAACCCACGTTGACCTTGTGGACGATTGGACACCAGNAGCGTGGTCTCGNTTCTGCAAGGCCGCCCATGAAGCGAATCTGCTCATCTTTGAAGACCGGAAATTCGCTGACATTGGGAAAATCAGCCGTTCGCAAATGGCCGGCGTCTACGANATTCGNTCGTGGTCGGATTTGGTCACGGCCCACCTCATCAGNGGCCCCGANATCGTCGATGGNNTGCAAGCCGCCTGGACGGACGTTGGCCGAAGCGGGGGCGTCCTCTTGCTGGCTCAAATGTCCAGTCGCGGCAACTTGCTTCATCCAGCTTACACCGCTGAAGTCGTTGGGAAAGGCGCGGCGCACAACGGCGTCTTTGGATTCATTGGCAACGGTTCGCGCCCCGAAGAATTGCAGCAATTGCGCAGCGCTGTCGGTGAGGAAAAGATGATTTGGACGCCTGGGGTCAACCTTGCGGTGGGTGATGGGGAAATGGGCCAGCGGTACGGCGACCCGACCGAAGCGGTTCTCGCCGGGTCCGATTGCATCATCGTTGGCTCTGGAATCCACAAAGCAAGCGACCCCAGGGCTTCCGCCCAAGCCTATGCTGACGCCTCATGGAAGGGTTTGCTTCAACGAAACAGGTGAGGGCATGGCCATCTTGGAAATGATGCTCGCCTCGCTGATTTTGCTGTTTCCTGCATGGTTGATTTGGCGAGCGTTCTCCACCTCCCGGCAACTTGAGCTTCGCTTGNCCCGGGGCGATGCCTCCTTGCTCAGCGATGACCGTTTCAGCATCGACCGAGTCACCTTGGGCCCTCCAGGCACCNANCTNATNGAAGACGTCCAGTTTGTGGCCGTCCAGCCCATTGTGTCGNCTTTNCCCCCTCAAACCACCGAAATTCAACCACCCCAAGGAGAGGTTTGACGTGNGNGGGGGCCTTAACGAGCGAGAACGACGATTTTTTGTGGACGGTCGGGACGAAAAACCGTGGCGTGGTGAGCGGGTCATCGCCATCGCNCAACATTACCTTCCACGAGAACACCTTANCCTGAACGAAACGGTCCTCGAGTACAACGGAGTTGCGCTGTTTTCACTAACCGAAGAAGAGCGAGCATTGTTCAGGGCCCAAGATGAGTGGGGGGCACGCTTGCGCAAGGCGAACGACGCGTTCATCTTCACCTCAAAGACGAAGAAAAACGACGACACCAGGTATGAGATTGAACAAGAAATTTCGGAGAGCGCATACCGAGGGCTCCTCGAAGACCAACACCTTCCACGCATCACGAAAACCAGGTACCTTTGGAACGATGCACAGGGTTTGACGTGGGAGATAGATGAATACGAAGGCATGTTTGCAGGTCTCGTGGTTGCCGAAGTGGAATTGGATGAAGGCCAAGAAATTGAAAAGATGCCTNCATGGGCGGGCCAGGAAATCACCGGCCTCGGTNCTCTTTCAAACCGCTCATTGGCCCTATTGGCTGAACAGCTCAGGCCGTGATTGACTCGCAGACCGCTTGAACAATGCGTTGGACATCAACGTCCGAGAGTTGATGATGCACAGGAATCGCGACCAATCGGTGGGCGATTGAATCGGTAATGGGGAGTTCTTCATCGTGTTGAGGGTGGCCAGCGTAGACNTGTTGNCGGTGAATGGGGGTCGCGTAGTAAACCCGNGAATCAATGCCTGCTTGGTCAAGGGCCGCGCGAAGGCNGTCCGGGTCTTCAACCAGNAGGCAATACTGNTGCCANGCATGCTCGGTTCCTGGNCGTATNTTTGGAAGGATGANGTCGTTCAATTCCGCAAAAGCGGCGTGGTATGTTGCGGCGATNTCNCGCCTTCGTGCCAACCACCCATCCAAACGTTGGAGTTGGACACGTCCAATCGCGGCAGAAACTTCTGACATCCTCAAATTTGAACCCACTTCATGCGATTCAAGTCGAGCATCCCGGCCGTGATTGACCAGGGCGTCCATCCGGGCAGCCAAGTCTTCTCGCCGAGTCGTCATCATCCCGCCTTCTCCNCCGACGGCGAGGTTTTTGGATGGGAAGAAGGAGAAACANGCCACGTCGCCAACGCCGCCCGCTTTCGTGCCGTTTTTTGCNACNGCTCCGTGGGCTTGCGCCGCATCTTCGATGTAAGCGATGCNNTGGTCGTCGCACCATTTGACCAGGTCGTCGTCGCACATCTGCCCAAANAGNTGNACAGCNATGACCGCTTTGGTGTTGGGCGTTCGTGCGGCTTCAAGNGCAGCGAGGTCAACGCACCAATAATCGGGCTCNACGTCCACAAAGACCGGTGTGGCNCCAGCCAATGAAACACAGGTTGCGGTAGCAATGTAGGTCAGTGAAGGGACGAGAACTTCGTCNCCCGGACCGATTTCCAACAAACGCAAAGCAGCCCACAGAGCAACCGACCCGCTTTGGCAAGGCGTTCCTTGAACGGCGTCGCTGTAGCTGGCAAACTCGGACCCGAAGGCTTTGCCTTGCGGGCCTTTNACCCAATGAAGGGAATCCAGGGTGTCNANNGCCGCTTGACGCATNTCGTCGTCCCATGATGGTCGGGCCATGGAGATGCGTTCCATGCCTCGGCGTGGCTCTTCTCCTCCTTGAGTGTGCGTTTTCTGCATCCTCTCCATCGCGCCTTTGAAGACCCCTTGCTTTGTTGGCGCTGTTATGGTANCGTCCGGCGACGAGGATTTGCCCTCTTCCTCTTCGGGCGGGGGTGAAGACGCTGATGTGCCGGTTGGAGGGCTCATTTCCGACCTGTTCGACGACACCATGGCCACCATCAACGCCGCTGGAGCCGCCGTCAAAAAGTCCACAAAACGCCAATACAAACCAAAAGGGATGTTTCTTGGAAACCGTCGNGACACCGGTGAAGCGATCGACATTGCTCCGCAAGTGTTGGCCCGACATGGCGCCATGCTCGGGTCAACCGGGTCTGGAAAAACGGTGATGGCCAAAGCCTTGATCGAAGAAGCGGCCCTCGCTGGCATTCCTTCCCTCATCATTGACCCGCAAGGAGATTTAGCGAGGTTGGCCCTTGGCATTGACCTCGGCGAACTTGAAGAAAAAGACGGTCTTGTTGCCAGAGCGAAGCAATTGTTGGACCGGTGTGAGGTGCGAATTTGGACGCCCCTTCGAAGCAAAGGTTTGCCGCTCTGCATTGACCCGTTTCGCGCCCCGCCGGCCGACCTCGACCCTGAAGAAGCCATCACGGCGTGGGACATGGTCGCCGCAGGATTTGCCAACTTGGCCGGGTTTGACGTTGAGAAAACACAGGGCAAGACCGTCAAACCGTTTCTCTATGAAATCCTCGTTGAAGGCACCCGATGTGGCCTTGATGTTGGCGATTTCCAAGCCCTCGCCCGAGTGGTTCGTGAACCACATCAGGAGTTCATTCGGCAACTCTATCCNGAGTGTTTTTCAGAGGATGAGGAAGACCGTGTGGACCCGCCCACATGGAACGAAGTGATGATTGAACATCGCTTGACGGATTTTGAGGAACGCTTGCCAAAAACCACGCGCAACGACCTCGCCCGTCGCCTCGCAGCCTTTTCCTCGGGCGTGAATCAACTGCTGTTTTCCAATGGCGTTCCCATCGACATCGATGCGTTCGTCGAGCCTGCAGTCCCTGGGAAAATTCCCCTGAACATCGTCTATCTGAACACCATTCAAGATGAAAATCAGAAGCAGTACTTCGTTCAGGAGCTTTCCAGAGAACTCTACGACTGGATGCTCACGCAACAACCAGCGGATGGGGAGCTGAAATTGTTGTTCTTCATGGATGAAGTGGCGCCTTACCTCCCGCCGCATCCTCGCAATCCACCCGCCAAAGACCTCATCAAACTCATCTTCAAGCAAGCCCGAAAATACGGGGTAGCCTGCGTTTTGGCGACGCAAAACGTGAGTGACGTGGATTACAAAATCCTCGCGCAAGCCAACACGACGTTCATCGGACGGTTCACCCAACCGCAAGACGTTGAGAAGGTCCGGCACTTGCTCAAGGAAAGCGGTGGCGACCAAGACCTCGTTGCTCAACTGCCGACCCTCGGGCCGGGCCAGTTCCAAATGGTCGCTCCAGATGTTGACCCCAACCCCGTTCCTATTCAATGCCGCTGGCTCTACACCGACCACGGTGCGCCGCTCAATGAGGACCAGGTGGAAGAGATCATCACGCCTGAAATCCGGGCTTGGGCCCGAACCCGTTCAGCGCAAGGCGGACGCTCCCGTGGAGCGGGGGCGGCTCACGCTGCGAGCCGCGGCTCATCGTGGTCAGGTGGCGATTCATGGGGCGATGGGGCCGCTCAAAGCATCGTGGAGGCGGCCCGCATCAAATCGGCCGGCGGCATGGCTGCAGCGGCGCATGGCATTGTCGATGATTCAGCGTTTGAAGTGAAACTCATGGGTGGTTTGGCGGTCCTGCGAGACGGTCGAGACCCGCTCTACACCATGCAAGCGGCCGTGAACGTGGCCACCGTCGCCCTGCTCACGTGGGTGATGGCGGCGCTCATGCTCGCTTGGCGGGATGCCGACTTGTCTGGATGGTGGTTATTGGTCAGCGCCACGACGTGCCTCGCTGCCGTGGGTGTGCTCGTGTTGGAATGGGTGCTTGGACACGATGCGGAATTGCTGCAGAAATTGAGTCTGTTTGCTCATACGTTCCAAATGCTTCAGGTCATCTGGCTGTGGGTGCTGCTCGGCTGGACGGTGTGGGGTTCGCTTGATTTGCGAGGGGCTGAACCTTTCCTCGAAGTCGTCGTTGTGTGGGTCACGCTGTTTTCGGGAATTGAGTACCTTACGCGATTCCAACTTGGCCGCATTCGTTGGAATGGAGGGTCCGCNCTCGACAAAATTGTCGGCGTCAGTGCCTTGCTCACCAAAGCCGAACTGACCGAAATGAAGGCGACATCAAGGGAACTGCTCAGCGCAGTTCGGTGGATGGTCCATGGAGCAACGCTCGTTTGGTTGTGCTGTTTGCTGGCTTTCCAAAGCGGTGTGCTGCCCGACGATTCCTCTCTGGCGACGTGGGGTCGCCCAACGCTGTGGCTCGCATCGGTCTACGGACTGATGTTCTGCAGTGAAGCTTGGCTTCGCCTGCGAGGACGATGGCCGAGTGAACACAACACCTCAAGTGCCTGAGGTTTGGTGGGCTGAACATGGCCAGTCGAATTGAGGAGCCATCGTTTGACGTCATCAAATCCTATGATGATTTTGAGGTTCGGCGCTACGTCGATACCGTACAAGCCCGTGTTCAAACGTCCAGCCGGGGCGGCGGAGCCGCTTCCGGAGGATTTCGACGTGTGGCCGGATACATCTTCGGAGGAAACGCTCAGAAGACCTCCATCGCCATGACCGCCCCCGTGAGCATGTGGGAAGAGGATGGGTCAAGTTGGTTGGCCTTCACGATGCCTTCGGCGTATTCCTTGGATTCATTGCCGGAGCCCAACGACGATCGGGTTCGCCTCGTACCTCATGCGGGGTCCACGGTGGCCGTGATGCGTTTCTCAGGGCGAAACACGCCTGGAAAAGGAGGCCGCGTGGAACAAAAACTCCGAGCAGCGATGGAACGTGAAGGATACCAACCGGTCGGCCCGGGTGTGCTGGCCCTTTACGATAATCCGTGGACCACCTTGCCCTTCCTCCGTCGAAACGAGTTGCACATCGAAATTGTGACGTCGTAAGGTCGGCGTCGTCAAAAGCCATAGATAGACGAGGAGCGAGGGGTTCCCATGGAAGACCGATTGGTGGAAGAATTGGTCGTCGGTGTAGGTGAAGTCGTTGGTGACGCCGTGGAGAACGTGATCGGGGAACGCACCTGGGTGTATTCCCTGTGGCGTTTTTCCCTCTACGCCGTTCCGTTTGGTTTTGCTATCTACCTTCTGAACGGTGTTTATGGTTGGATTTGAGGGGTGATGGCCATGGACGACCACCCTTTCATTCCCTTGGAGTGGACCGAACGGTCGGCTGAGGACATGATGGCCCTGGCAGAAGCGAACTATACTCAACTCGCCCAACGGCGTACGACGCGGCATTTCTCAACGCGAGACGTGCCTCGTAGCTTGGTGGAACTGGCTATTCTTTCGGGCTCAACCGCGCCCAACGGCGCCCATCTTCAGCCGTGGACGTGGGTGGCGATTCGCAACGCTGAACTGCAGCAGAAAATTCGTGAAGCAGCTGAAGAAGAAGAGCGGAAGACCTACTCGGAGCGCATGCCAGAAGCCTGGTCGGAAGTGCTCGCGCCCCTCGGCACGGACGCCATCAAGGCCCATTTGACCGACGCCCCGTGGATTGTCGTGTTGTTCAAACAAAAGAAGCGTCAGCGACCCAACGGAGAATGGGGCCCAACCTACTACACCACCGAATCGTGCGGCATCGCCGCCGGGATGTTCATTCAGGCCGTTCACAACATGGGCCTCGTGACCCTGACGCACACCCCATCACCGATGGGGTTCCTTCGGGAAATTCTTGGTCGTCCAAAGCACGAGGAAGCCATGCTCGTGATGCCTGTGGGGTACCCGGCAGACGATGCTGAAGTTCCCGACATTCACCGGAAAACGCTAGACGAAGTCGCCGTGTTCCACGACGAGCAGGCTTGAGGAAAGGTCGCGGTGTTGATATACGCGAGGACAGAGCGAAGGTCGGCGCAGGAGTCGCCCAGCTTGGTCAAAGGCGCTGGGATGAGGTCCCAGTCCGTAACGGTTCGCAGGTTCGAATCCTGCCTCCTGCACTCAATCAGTTCATTTCTTCAACCCACGGGCTGAGCCATCAATCGAGAATGATGTTCTCATTGTTGAGGGCGTGGTGCCACATGCCGTTCAGTCGAACGATGTTGTAGGCGGAGCGGTCCACTCGGTTGACGATGTTAATCACATCAAGTCGTGCAGCTTTTCCTCCGAGGGTATCCGACTTTAGGATTGACAGAGCAGCCACCGCTTCTGCATGGTAGGCTTTGACTGCTTTCCAGTGTTCACGGATTTCATCAGCAGGGACTTCTCCTCCGTTGGTCAGACACTCAATTGTGATGTCGATGAGGGAGTTTAGGCAAGCGTGCATGGAAGTTACTGGTGTGACAATTTCTTTGGGGAGTTCGTCTGCGTTCTCGTCCAAAGACCGGTCAGAACGGGCAATGTCACGAGCGTGTCGAATCAATCGTTCCACCGTATCAACAGCGCGAAGATAAGTCGCAACGATTCGAAGATCTTTCATNAGGGGTTGGTTAAGGGAGAGAATCAAGAGAAGATTGTTGGTCAAATCCCAATTGACTTCTCGGGCCTTTGCGCGGGCTGCCTTGGCCTCAGAGTACACCTCTGAGTCCAGTTTGGTGTAGGCCTCAATGGCGTCAGCATANACATGCTGGGCCTCTTCAAAGTATTCTTTCAGCTCTTGCTGAATGTTCTTCATTCGCTCGTCAAGTCCTGTTCTAATGGGGGGCATATTTGTTCACCTCAGCCAAATCGTCCCGTGATGTAACGTTTCGTCAATTCTTGGTCCGGTTCGGAGAATATTTTCTCTGTCTTGTTGAATTCTACCATGCGTCCAAGGTACATGAATCCTGTATAGTCACTGACACGGGCGGCTTGGGACATGGAGTGGGTCACGATGACCACGGTGAAGTCCTTCTTCAATTCAAGAATCAATTCTTCAATGGCGGCAGTAGCGATTGGGTCCAAGGCACTGCACGGCTCGTCCATGAGAATGATATCCGGCTCAATGGCGATGGTTCGGGCGATACACAATCGTTGCTGTTGACCGCCGGAAAGGGATGTTCCAAGGTCATGAAGCCGGTCAGCAACCTCGTTCCATATGGCCGCACGATTGAGGCTTTTCTCCACGATTCTGTCAAGTTCTTCCCGCGTAGGCTGGTGGTGAAGACGGACGCCATAAGCCACGTTATCGTAGATCGATTTAGGGAAGGGGTTGGGCCGTTGGAACACCATACCAATACTTTTCCGAAGTTCAACTAAATCAGCGCCCTTGTCGGTTATCACAACGTCGCCTTTTGTGATCTTCCCCTCGTAGCGACAAATCGGAATCAAGTCATTCATCCGGTTGATGGTGCGGAGTAATGTGCTCTTCCCGCATCCAGAAGGGCCAATCAGAGCAGTGACCCTGTTTTTGGCAATCGGAAGCGAGACACCGTGGAGTGCTTGATTCGAGCTGTACCAAAGATCGAGATCTTCAATCATCACATCAATTTCGCCGTCAATGTCCAGTTCTCGGGTGGAATTTGGTACCAATTCGCCGCCTATTTCTTCACTCATGGGTTTAGCCTCCTACGAAAATGCTCTCGAAGAATAATTGCTACACTGTTCATGGCAGCGAGCAGGACGATGAGTGTGATGCTGGCGGCGGCGGCCATGGAGTGCCATGCGTGTTCTGGTTCAGATGTCCAGAAGTAAATTTGAATCGGAATCACAGTGAAGTTGACATTGCCTCCGGTAAGGCCGGCCAGCGGCTCGGGGTCAAACAACACAAGAGCTGCAGCGCCAACCACCACAAGTGGCGCAGCNTCGCCCATGATGCGGCTCATCGCTAGGATGCTGCCGGTCATGATGCCGGGCATGGCTGAAGGGAGAACATGGTCTCGGGTGACCTGCCACTGCGTGCAACCCACACCGTACGCTGATTCGCGCAGCGACCGAGGAACACTTCGTAACGCCTCTTGACTGGCCAAGACGATGATCGGCATCGCCATCACACCCATGGTGAGGCCGGCAGCTAAAATCGATGGGCCCAAACCCAATCCGACACCGCCTTGCTTAACGAAGATGGCCAAACCAAACATACCGAACACGATGGACGGAACCCCAGCAAGGTTGGTCACCAGTGCCTGAATCAGTTTGGTGGTACGAGTTGGTTTGGCATACTCCTCAAGGTAAATCGCAGCTCCAATGGAAATCGGCATGGAGACCAGCATGGCGATGGTCATGACCCAGATTGTACCAAAGAACGCAGACCGAATACCCGATGCATAAGGGATGAAGATGTCCTGATAGCGTTCGGTCAGGAAGGGGATGTTGATGGCCAGTGGAATGAACAAGGCCGAGAACACGAAGAGCATTCTCGCCCACATAAGCAAGCCCTCCCGATTGGTGATGGAATGCTTCAATCGGTCAAACTGCGTCGGGTCGCGTCCTTGATTTCGAAGTCGGGTTAACCCTTCGAGAAGACGAACAAGAATCGCGCCCACCATGAACCAGCACAGTGCACCCAACCAGGCATCCAGCCTGAACGTCCCCACGACCAGTGTTGTTGCTGCGAGGGCGTAGGCGCCGTACTTGACTGCCCGCTCCTTTCCACCGAGTCGCTCGATGCGCCCCAATATTTTGGGCATTGGAACAGAGATGAGCAAGATGANACCAAGAAGCGCTATCCATGCCGCTATTTCCAANGGAGTGGAGACCAGCATGCCATCGGTCATGAGAACATCGACGTCCCCTGAGATGACAAAGGCCCCCACGGCAGGTGCGCCCGTTGGGTCAGCGGCCGGAACCGGGCCGGAAAGTTGCTTGACTTCAACGGGTACTTCCAAACTTGAGAGGAGGTAGAATTTGGCCTTCTTCCCGACCTCCACCGCATTGGTTGAAACGCCGGACGAGTCCACAATGATGTCTTCACTGAGGCCGCGCTCNCCCGTCACGGTGATGGTGATTTCGTGCGTTTGNGGGCTCCCATCGTTCCATGAAAGTTCCAGCACGACTGCATCGCCGATAAGGTCGCCGTTGTCATCCACCGTGGGATGGTCCCATTTGAGGATGTAATCAGAGACGGGGATGAATTCGGAGGCCGGCTCAATTTGTCCCGATTCGCCATCGATAAAGGTCGGCTTGGCGATTTGCCAGACNAGTACGGTCAAGAACANCAGCCCAATGAGGCCGGACAGTGCGAGTCCGGTGGAGCCTGCGCGCTCCATAAGGTCCCGACGTGCACGGTTTCGCTTCTTCAACCGGTCGATGTCCTTCATCAGTAGGCCTCCCGGTAAGCGGACAACACCTTGTTGCCAAGTAAATTCAGACACAACGTAATGACGAACAGGTAGAGGCCCACGGCGAAGATGGTCAAGTAGCCAATTTCACCAAAGGGAAGATCGCCGCCGACGCGCTGCGCAATGTAAGCCGTCATCGTTTGAGCAGGCAGGAACATGTTGGACGTGTAAACGGCCACAGTACCTACGGCCAAAGTTACGGCCATGGTCTCACCAACGGCACGGGAAAGAGCGAGAATGATGCTGGCGATGATGCCTGAGAGCGAAGCTTGAATCATCACGTTGAACGTGGTCTCGATTTTTGTGGCACCAAGGGCCAAGGAGCCCTCCCGCAATTCGTTGGGAACGGCGCGGAGCGCATCTTCGGACATTGAAGCCACCAACGGGAGAATCATGACGCCCACCACGATGGCCCCATTGATGGGGTTGAGGACGTTGGGTGGGGCGTCAATCCATCCCTGCGCAAAGGCGTAATCGCCGACTTCCACCACCAGCGGACCGATGTAGATGAAGGCGAAAAAGCCGTACACCACAGAAGGGACGCCAGCCAGGAGCTCAAGCGTTGGTTTGACCACGGCCACCAAGCGAGGTGAAGCGTACTCGCTGAGGTAAATGGCGCACCCCACGCCGAGCGGGACGGCGATGAACAGGGCTCCGAAGGCCACCTGAAGGGTGGTGAGCAGAAGGCTGTTGACACCAAACGACATGTTCTCGCACAGCGCTCGTCGGTCGGCACAAGCGCCCGTTGGCGTCCATTGGGTTTGGAAAAAGAACTCTCCAAAGGCGCCACCATGATTGTTGGTGATGGAGAAAAACAGAACGGCGAGGGAGGAAAACCCAAGGAAGTACAAGACAGAACGGTCGGGCGTGGTTTCAGATTTGCCAGAGAGTACAAGGTAGGCCTTTCCTGCTCGTCGCCAGACGAAAATCAAGCCCGCAAGGGAGATGCTCACGAGAAAAGAACCGGATCCAAGCCAAACGAAAACGGGAAACAGAAGCGCAAAGGTGTTGATGGATTTCGGTGGCAACATCAGGTCCTTGTCGGCACGCTCAAGTCGATCCGGTTTGAACTGGATGACGTATTCTCCCGCAAGCGCCAAAAGAAGAAGGATGAGAGAAATGCCTCCTAGCGATGAAAGCCCGCTGGCGTCCACCTCGAACGTGAACCAACCACGGGCGTCGGCCACCTGTGAAAAGAACGACATCGCCTCGAACAAGAGCGTTTGAATGATCCCCAAGGTGATGAGGATGACTGAAAGACTCGTCATAAAGAGGATGTTCCTTGCGTTGATGCGGGATGCTTTCTTTGGCCCGTACTTCTTCTCAAGGTGCTCCATGGGGTCCATGACATTTCACCTCAAACAGATTCTAATCGCTCATGCATCAGCATGTTGAGCAGAGCTTCGGCGAAATTAATGCCGTACGCACAAAGCCTGCGAATGGATTCGGATATTTGAAATTCACAAAACAAACGCTCGGCAGATTTTCGGCCGGTCCACAAATCACTTTCCGATGTTTCAATCTCCGCCATGAGAGCAACCAGCGAGGTTTTCGCTTCGTGAATGATGTTGACGTCTTTCGTGTACATGTTGTGCACCAGAGTCTTGAGGGCTTGCGCCCACGTCGGGATGGCCAGCAGCGGGAGTTCCGTGGTTTTGCTTTGAATGAGGTGAGAATTATCACGGACGAGGACGGCCAGTCGGGCGGCGTGGTCGCCCATGCGCTCCAGGACACGAGCGATGTTGGCGTGCTCCATGGCCGTGTAGCGGTCCACCTTGAGTTTCTTTTCGACAGAGGGATTCTTGAGGGCTGAGGCCACTTGGCGTTCGACCAACAACCGGCGGGCGTCTATTTGGCGCTCGCGGTCTTGAATGTCAGAAAGAAGGTCGATGTCCTCGCCGTTCAACACTTCGAACGCATCGTTCACGAGGCTTGAGATGAGGATATACATTCGATTGATGGAAACTTGAAGGCGCAATTCGGAAGGGTTGAGGATGGAAACAATGCGGATCAATTTCTCCGTATCGTCCTCAATCTCCATGCCCCGCGTGTCACGTAGGAAATCTCGAATGTTGATGCGGACCGCGCGGGGAATCTTTTGGTCGCACTTGACTTCAATGGTGTTGGTGCCCGAAAGGTAAGCCCCGATGAGCAAGTCAACAAGACCGACTGTCAAAGAGCAGCAATCAATGCTCACGCGTGTCTTGGAGTCCTTGCCCTGCATGGGCGAAATTCGGAGGTCGCCGGAAGCCAACTCCTCAATGCTGACCACGTCGCCTTTGTCAAGGCGATTCCCCTTTACCCAGGTCTTTGGCAAGGAGACGATCATCGTTGACCCGCCCGTGAGCTGAAGTTTTCGAAATTCGCCTTCATTCATCGCGATGCCCTCCTCTGTTAACATCCATATGTACCGGTGATAGATAGAAGGTCTATTTATTCTATTGGGTAATATATATTTCTATTGTGCTGCCAATAGTCTGTATTGATGAACCCCATGTGTAAGAGGTGAATCCACAGCACAAGGAGCGAATACAATGAACCTCAAAAAGCATGCAAAAACCTTGACCATTATCATGATCCTCATGACCACCGGACTGGCCGGTTGTCTTGGTGATGGAGAAACAGAAGACGTTGAACAGAAAACCATCAACATCGCTGGAAGCAGTACGGTGTTCCCCGTGGCCAGCGCCTGGGCTCAAGCCTACAGCACGGCCAACGATGACTACACCGTCACCGTTGCAGGCGGCGGCTCAGGTGCCGGCGCCTCGAAGGTGTGCAGCACCGACGCTGACAGCGTCAACATCGGTGACATGAGCCGTGGCTGGAAGGATTCCGAGGCCTCGGTTGGTGCCGATGGCTACACCTATTCCTGCGCCAACACCGACGTCACCGTCACGCAACTCGTCGTCGCCATTGACGGCTTGTCCGTTGTCATGAAGAAGGGTGGCGCTGCCGACCAGTGCGTCACCGACATGGGTGGTCTCTCCATGTCCCAACTCCGTTGGATTTACAGCGATTGGAGCGAAGAGGACCTCGCCAATCACGANGAAGGTGGCCTCGACATGAGCTCAACCACACCCAACAACGACGATGACGGTGTGCGAGAGTGGGGCGACCTGCACAACTCCACGGCNTGCCCCGACCAGGAGATCAAACTCTGGGGCGCCGATTCCGATTCGGGAACCTACGAGTACTTCGGTGAGCAGGTGTTCTGTAAGAAGTGCTTCGCCGACGCTGACCCCGTGGCAGAGGGTTTCGACTCCGCCCGTGGCTACCAAAACTCCGCTGACGACAACCAAATCGTCAACGGCNTNACCNGNGANGAANACGCCATNGGCTACTTTGGCTACGCNTACTACGAAGAAAACGCCAACGANCTCTCNGTNGCNGCCATCGCCAACAACGACACCCANGGNGTNCAGGACGCTGGCAACGCNGTTGCTCCNGAGACCNNCACCGTGGCAGACGGCAGTTATGCTCCGCTCTCTCGNTNNATCTACATGAACGTCAACAACAACGACTGGGATNTGGTTCGAGGCTTCTTCGACTACGGATANTCNGANGCCGGCATGGACCACGTNGCNGATGTCGGCTANGTACCCTCTGCCCGNTGNNNTGTTGNCCGANATGANGGCGCGACTTGGCTGAGCCAGTCCCTCGTTGACGAGCACNATTGTNCACCGGCGTCCACCNTGGACGCCCCTCCCAACCCCCGGGTGGAGTTGGTTGACGTCGTCAGCAGACCCGTGATTCCTCCACGGACGGCAAAGGCGGCGTCAACCCTCCATCCCCCTCAAACAAGATTATGGCGAGAGGGGGGGTCGCAAGACCATGGTACAACAGAACATCGACTTCATCGGCGGCGGCTTCAAACTGACCCTACCCTACACGTTCGGAGGATGGATCCTCTGGATCATCGGGCTCATCATCACCGGCATCGGTGTTGTTGCTGCCGTGAGTGACCCGGTTGGTCTGGCCGTGTCCGTCATCGGCCTTGTCGCCATGGCAGCTGCTTCNCCAGGAAGCATGTCGGCNGGACTTCACAAGATGCGCAAAGAGGCCATCGCTCCTGAAATCCTGCAGGCCAAGGCCGAACAAAGCGGCTACACGATGGAGAACTGGTTCCTTCAACAAAGCACGCTCGTCCCCACCAACGACCCCAGTGACTGGATTTTGCCTGCACCAGGGCCTCAGACATGGAGCAACAACATGTACGCGGCTCACGGCGACGGTACCCCGCTTCCTGAGCACCCCGCAAAAGTGGGCACGCCTCAGCCCGCTACGATGACGTCGTATCTCATCTTCGCAGGCACGGCTGCCATCCTCACTTTGGTCGTTGGCGCTGTTATCACGATGGATGAGGCTGCGGAAGCTGGAATCGTGCCAGCCCTTGTGATTGCTGGCTTGGGGCTGATTCTCACGCTGGTCAATTTCTTCCGAGCCAAAGCCCTTCGACAGATGTTGGACACGCCCACTTCACTTGTCCGCTCAGCCGCTGTCGGCCATCCTGAACTGGTTGGCCAGGTGCGGCCCTGGGCGGCAGGGACCATGACCGTTCACGTTGACTCGAACCAATCCATGTCCATGCCGAATATGCTCGGCTACCGATGGACCTACGAGCAGTATCAATGTCGGACGGTCAAAGACAATGAAGGCAACAGCAGAGAAGAATGCCACTGGGTAACCATTCGTACTGACAGCGGCGGTATGCCATTCATTCTCCAAGACGGGACGGGTGGCATCAAGGTGAACTTGGAATCGTTCAAAAGAACAAACTATGGTCAATTCATCAAACGATGGGACGGTGCGTTCGCACAGACCCTTGGAAAACAACTCATGGCCTCGGCGGTTGCANGCCTTCTCGGTGGAGCGAGGATAAAGAAACACCGATGGACGTTGTACGGCCTCCGTTCGGGNGACCCTGTCTATGTTCTTGGCGCCACCAAACCTCGCCCNGCCACCGAGGTTCAGGCGGACCCGCANGCAGACGGNACGGTTGGGCACACCACCATCGAAGTCTGGGGNAACGAAGATGCTCCNGGCATGAAATGCACCTTGATGCGAGGCACGGAACTCTCGAACGTTGGAAAGTCTCGCTCGGGCCTTGAAATGATGGTCCCTCCAATTCTCCTCCTTTTGGGCGGGCTTTCCTTGATCGGTCTGGCTTGACCAACAACCTACAGAGAACGGTGAGCGAAGATGTCGTCGGAAGCGAATGAGATTGGGTCGGGAGTCGTTGACCAAATGGTCGCTGGTGGCCTGCTTTATGCAGCCCCATTGTTCGTCATCTCTCTCCTCTTATTTGTTGAAGGGAGCAAACGCATTCCGATGACNGTGGGCATCGTTGGCTTCGTGGTCGGGTTCGGNCTGGTTGGAGAACTCTACCCGCTCATNGGNGATAGCCCTCCGGTGAGTGAGGCACAATTCCGCTTTTTGGCCGCAGCAGCTGTGGGCGTGATGTCGGTGAGCGTCGCTCAGGTCTCGATGCGTTTTCTGGCGGCTGGACTTGTGTTTCTCATTATCACCAACCTCATCAAAACTGGGTCTCGATTTGACGTTGATTTTGAAGGGGATGCCCTTCTTTCCGGAGTTCTCACGCTGATGGCGTTCTTCCTGAGCATGTCGTTTCGGCGCTTGGTTCCTGCACTCATGGCGGGCCTCATCGGAACGCTTGGGATGATGTTCGCCGTCTACATCGCCGTCGGTTGGGACGTTACGCGGCTGGATGGGGTTTCTGCTCCCGATGCCTACCTCGGCCTCGTCGGGATGGCGGCGAGTGCGTTCATTCAATGGCGCACGCTCAAAGAAAAGGAAGACCAGGAAGACTTCGGTGAGAAAGAGTACGTCTTCTAGACAACCAGAATCATGGACTGTGTGCCGCACCACCCTCCCATGCCCGTTGCCTTTGTAACCGGAGCCAACCGTGGAATTGGACTCGAACTTGTGCGCCAATTGCTTCAACAAAACTACACGGTTCACGCCACCTACCGAAAGAGCATGGGTGGTTTGGAAGGATTGGACCATCCCAACGTGCATTGCCACCGGATGGACGTGCGCGATGCAACCGAGGTGAAGGCTGCCTTGGAAAGCATTTCAACGCCCATTGACCTTCTCATCAACAACGCAGGCATCGCTGATGGACGATGGTCTTCGGTGGAAGAAATCGATTTTGAGACCGTGTCCAACGTGATGGAAGTCAACGCCATCGCTCCAGTACGGGTGACGCAATCGGCCTTGCCTTTGCTGACTCAAGGTGGGGCGACGGTGGTCATGATCACCAGCCTCATGGGCTCGATTGAAGACTGTGCGAGCGGCCGTTCCTACGCTTATCGCGCCTCGAAGACGGCGCTGAACATGTTCACGACGGCCATGAAAAACGAGCTCCGCGACGTCGGCGTCTCGGTTTTGCTGATTCATCCCGGATGGGTTGAAACCGACATGGGTGGGCCGAAGGCTCCGCTCCAAACGACCGAGAGTGTTGCTGGAATCCTTGCGCGAATCGACGAACAAACCCTCGAGGAGTCGGGCCGATTTGTGGACTACGCGGGNCACACGCTCCCTTGGTAGGAAGGGAAGTGCCTTCGATTCAATCAGAATCGGCCAGCGTTCATGACCTTGTTCCACGCTGCGATGAAGTCAGCAACGAACTTGTCGTTGTTGTCGTCTTGAGCGTAGACTTCAGCGATGGCCCGGAGTTGGGAATTGCTGCCGAACACCAAGTCGTACCGCGTGGCGGTTCGCACATCAGCGCCGGTTGAACGGTCCTTGGCTTGGTAGGAGTTGCTTCCAGTTGGGGTCCAAGCGACGTTCATGTCGAGCAGCGTCGTGAAGAAGGATGTGTCCAGCGTCGTTCCGTCGCTCCAAAGGCCGCGCTCATCTGAGCTGACGCCGAGGGCGCGAAGACCTCCAACCAAAACGGTCATCTCTGGAGCGGAGAGGCCGAGAAGTTGGGCCTTGTCCAACATCATTTCTTCAGGGGTCACGGCGTAATTCTTCAACAAGAAGTTGCGGAAACCACAGGAGACCGGTTGGAGCACGTCAAACGAGGCTGCGTCGGTCTGTTCTTCGGTAGCGTCGCCACGACCGGCCGAGAAGGGAACGGAGGCTCCGCTCGCCATTTCGATGGCGGCGTTTCCAGCGAGGACGATGGTGTCGGCCACGCTAGCGCCGTGGGCAGCTGCAAGCGGCTCAAGGACACTGAGGACCTTGGCCAGTTGTGCTGGTTTGTTGGCTTCCCAATCCTTCTGAGGGGCGAGGCGAATGCGAGCGCCGTTGGCGCCGCCGCGCATGTCTGAACCACGGTACGTCGAGGCACTTGCCCAAGCGGTTTCAACCATTTCAGCGATGGAAAGACCGCTTCCTTTGATGGCTTCCTTGAGGGCATCGGCGTCGTAGGATGTTGAGCCTGCGGATACCGGGTCTTGCCAGATGAAATCTTCATCGGGAACATCAGGACCGAGGTAGCGGGCCTTGGGGCCCATGTCTCGGTGCAAGAGTTTGAACCATGCTCGGGAGAACGCGTCAGCAAAAACTTCGGGGTTCTCATGGAAATGCTTGGAGATCTTTCGGTACGCAGGGTCACGGATCATGGCCATGTCAGCGGTGGTCATCATGGTTGGAACTTTGATGGAAGGGTCTTCAGCGTCAGGAGCCATGTCGACTTCTTCTTGGTTCGCTGGTGTCCATTGGTGTGCTCCTGCAGGGCTCTTTTCGAGGGTCCACGAGTCTTCGTACTTGAAGAGCATGTCAAAGTAGCCGTTGTCCCACTTGATGGGGTTCGCCGTCCAAGCGCCTTCGATGCCGCTGGTGATGGTGTCGCGACCGACGCCTGAACCATAATCGCTGGTCCAGCCAAAGCCTTGCTCTTCGAGGTTAGCGCCCTCGGGTTCAGGCCCTTTGTGGTCTTCGGGTCCAGCGCCGTGAGCCTTACCGAACGTGTGTCCGCCCGCTGCAAGGGCGACCGTCTCTTCGTCGTTCATGGCCATGCGGCTGAACGTTTCTCGAATGTCTTGAGCGCTGAGCAAGGGGTCGGGGTTTGCATTGGGGCCTTGTGGATTGACGTAGATGAGGCCCATTTGGACCGCAGCAAGTGGGTTTTCGAGGTCTTGGCGGGTATCGCCATAGCGGTTGTCTCCAAGCCACTCGTCCTCGCTTCCCCAGTACGTGTCGTCTTCGGGTTGCCAAATGTCAGGTCGGCCTCCACCAAAACCAAGGACGGGTCCGCCCATGGATTCAATGGCGATTTGGCCAGTGAGAATCAAAAGGTCAGCCCAACTGATGGCGTTGCCGTACTTCTTCTTGATGGGCCAGAGCAAGCGTCGAGCCTTGTCGAGGTTGCCGTTGTCAGGCCAACTGTTGAGCGGAGCGAACCGCTGTGCGCCNGTTGCGCCACCGCCGCGGCCATCGCCAGTGCGGTANGTCCCNGCGGCGTGCCAGGTCATNCGNATGAANAANGGGCCGTAGTGACCGTAATCAGCAGGCCACCAGTCTTGGCTGTCGGTCATCAAAGCGTGAAGGTCCGCCTTCAGGCCAGCGTAGTCAAGGTTCTTGAACGCCTCAGCATAGTCAAAATCCGCACCCATCGGGTTGGATTTCATGCTGTGTTGATGAAGGATACCAAGATTGAGTCCTTTTGGCCACCAATCTTGATTCGTTCGCTTGTCTGAAGTCGAGGAGGTTTGCCCTCCGTGCATGACGGGGCACTCACCTTTGCTACCGAAGTTCTGCATGATTCCCAAGGCGTGGAGGTCACATATAATGTTGAGTTCCGCCTATCCTCAAGTCAATGTTCAAAGAGTGGATGCATAAACGAACATTATGGAAGAGCGTGTGCCGGTCATCACCCTCGTGAAAAAGGCCGAAATCGCTTCACGCCCCACGCTTTCACCGGAGGATTTGGCCCTTGAGAATACCTTGACAATGCTGTGTTCCTTCTTGTCACTGGAGGATTTTATCTCGTTTCTCAGCTCGTCGATGTTTCGCTCCTACGCTTGTCGAGAAGAGGTCTGGCTTGTTCTTGAAATTGGATTGTACCAAGACCACACCAAGACCTTGCAGCTCTATCCAGAAGCACAACAACTCGCCATTGCCGACGACGCGATGACAGGGGCACTTGATGACCATGTGTGGAAAGGTGTTCCAGATGAGGGGTTGGTGAGTGCCCTTCAACGATGGATGCATGTGGTTGGCTCGAATTGAGAATTTTACCGNCCCTGCCGGGGTTATTTTTATCTCTGCGATGAATGGACCACCCTCATGGTCTCCGAGGCCACCATAACAGCAACCATCTTCAAAATCGTGGGACTTGTCTCCGTTCTCTTGTTAGCGGGAGTTCTGGCAAGGCGGGGCATGCGGGTCAATTACACCCGGAAAATCAACCACTTTGCGATCTTTTTCATCCCTGTGTTCGTTGACCAGCAATTGGACTCAGAGACGTTCACCAGTGTGGTTTACCTCAGCATCAGTGCTGCGGCAACGTTGGGTTTTCTTGTCATCTTCCTGGAACCGATTCGTAAGCGAGTCCCGCTTTTTCAGTTGATGTTTGATGGGTTCGACCGACCCGAAGACCGCCCGAATACGCTGCTCTGGCTTTGGACACAATACGCAGCTGGCTTTGCCATCATGATCCCCATGATTTGGAGGTTCACCGATATGGGGTACGATTCCTTGGTAACCATTCCAATCCTCATCAACGCCATTGGCGACGGATTAGCAGAACCGGTGGGCGTTCGATACGGGAAGCGGAAATACACCGTAAGGGCGTTGTTCAGCGAACAAACGTTCACCCGCTCCATCGAAGGGAGTTCGGCTGTCTTCATCACCGGCATCCTTGTCATGCTTCTGTACGCTGGCGAATTTACGTCCTTGCAGTTGCTCATCGGACTTGCCTTAGTTCCAATTGCGATGACGGTGACCGAAGCGTATTCGCCCCACGCATGGGATACGCCATTCCTCATGCTGGTGGGCTACGGCACGCTGATGACGGTGTTACAGTTTTGATGGCTGGTCAACGACCGATGGGCCTTCAATAGAAAATGGAACAGCACGTAAGTGAGCCGTCGGCCGCTCGAATTTCGCTCATGTCGATGTCAATGGTTTCCAAGCCTCGGTCGTGCAAGGCTTGCTTTACCGACGGATAGCCTTCAGCCACCATCACCTTTCCATTTGGCAAGCCAATGGTGTTGCAACCGTACGCTTCCTCGCCTGGAATCCAAACGAGTTCGCACCCCTCGGGAAGTTCTCCAAAATCACTGGGTGAAAGGTAACCTTCGGGAACCAAGATGATGCTGTCAGTGGGGGTTGAGGAAATGCTGGTCAGATGGAGAGCGTGGCCGGGGATGTCGATGACCCGCAATTCGTGGCCGAAGAAATCGAGAAGGCTCTGAAGGCTGGCAATGCCAAGATCGTTGGTGCGAGATGAGCGNCCCACAAAGAACAAGTCTCCAAGGCGGATGATGTCGCCCCCATCCATTCTTGCTTCTCCACCCATGGTGCAGGTTTGAACGCCTTCAAGTGCTTGCATCAAGAAATCGGCAATGGGNGGTTGTTCTGCCACACGAGATGGATGTCCGGGCGTTGGTAGGAGCATGTGGCCGTCCACAATAACAGCTTGATCTTCTACAAACATGCAGTCTGGGTGGTTCTCATCGGCCTCGAGTCGGTGGACGGCGACNCCGTTGGCTTCGAGGGTTTGTACGTAGGCGAGTTGTTGTTGGCGGGCCAAATCGATGTCGGTGGGCCCGCTGCCAAAAAAGCGGGCCAANGCCTTCGTGTACGACGAAGGGATATCGCGAACGAGTGCCCGCTTCTTTTGGTCCAACCGCACGGTGGCCATGATTGAACCGGCGGCTGGGCGTNCTTTAACNTCTTCGCCTTTTTTCGGTAGCCAATTTCCGCAGGGCGGAAACATGGGCTTGCAGTAANGCGTTTTCACTCGCTGGTTTCAATGTTCTATGGGAGCCTATGCCAGACCCTCTCGGGACTTGGCCGGGGNGAGTTCATCACTCGTCGTCTTCAATGGCCGTGTAGGTTGGGGGGTAGAGGTANCGCGGGTCGCGGTCCTCATCCATCTGCACCACATAGACGCCTGAAACCATTTCGGAAATGAACAGGTAGCCTCGAGGGTCGTANTGCAGGCCCCAATCGAATGGAATCATGCACGAAGCCCAGCAATCGGCCATGTCATAACCGAGGAATTCCTTCGGGTCTTCAATCCAAGTTGGGCCTGCTGGAAGATAGTAGCCCATGGTCAACGTCTCCGCAAATTCTTGAATCGCTGGGAAGCCAACTTCGGGCGCTGGTACGCCGTCAACCCACTTCGTATCCTTCCAGATNTTACTGTGGTCGGTCACCCAGTTGCCAGCATGGTAGTGCGTCCAGTAGACNTGNCCGTTGGTTCCAGTATCGCCGTTGTGAGGGCTGTAGATGTAGCCGCCNGGNATGTANTGNTGCTCATGNTCGCTGCCATCNGGNAGAATGCTGGTTCCGGGCAACTTCCACTTGCTCAAGAGGAACGGTTTGGCTGGGTCGGTCGTGTCGATGGTCCAGATGTATCCNGTGTGGTTGGTGTTGGTGCCGTATTCGGGTGCAATCATGGTCAAGTGGCGCCAGTTGATGCCGAAAACCGGGTCTTCAGGCCCAGTGCCACACTCATCATCCCACGTGCTGACGGGGTCAAATTCTGCNGCNCCNTTGCACAGGAGGTGGTCGTAAGGGACGGCGTAGTGTATCCATCCGTTTCCGTTCAGAGCGCCAGTGCTGCCGCCCCATTCTTCTGGTGTCATGTTGGCATGGCCNCCACCGTTGGGGCCGTACCAGCCCTCCGAATCGCTCGGGCAGCCGAGCCANCGACCGACTTCATTGTCTTGGGGCCAGGAGATGCCTTCGGGGTCGGGAATGGTTGGGGGGTTCGAGACGTCAACGATGCGCAGACCTGCATCCCAGTAGGAGATGTAGAGCAAGGCTTGGCCCGTGATGGGATGGATGTGGAACACATTGTCGTGGTTGAACAGAGAGCCGCCGCACGTGGTTTCAGGCTCGGGGGAATAGCCGCCCCAGCGAATGATTTCACGGCTCGTGTTCTGATCATCATCGTTGATATCAGGNCGCCATGATTCGAACCCAAGTGGAACGTAGAACACTTGTGTTCCCTTGTAGAACGTTCCCGAATCGCCTTCAACCATTTCGGGGTAAGGGTCGGCGCCATAGAGGAAGAGATGGCANTGTTCTTCTTCACCGGTTGCTGGATTCACGATGGGTGGAGCATCTTCCCAATCGCAATCCACGTGCAAATCTTGGTTGTGGAAACCGGCTGGTGGGTTGTTCCATTCAGCGACTTTGATGGGTCCGTTTTTGTCTGAAACGTCAATGACGTCGAGGCGGTTGGCTCCGCTGTTGGCATCGTCATCTTGCGGGATTGGGTCCAAGTCGCTGTTGGTTAGCTCGTGATTGACCAGCACCCAGTTGTTGTCCGGTGTTACTTTGATGTCNATCATTCGACCGACTTCTGCATAGTACGTGGACAGAAGGGTGATGTTGTTGGGCTCAGAAATGTCAAGAATCTCGAACTGATTGTAAGAAGAGACGTAAGCGTAACAGCCACCGGTTCCATCCGGATGTTTTTCACAGTCCTCCATGAANTTGCCTTCAATTGAAATCTCTGAAGAGTCCCCCGGCGTGGGCCCCACGTTCTTGAATTCTGGATAGCACGGCCGTCCTGCAACGTTGTCAAGCTCGGCGGGTGGAGCCACGTTGCCATCGCAATTGAGGTTGTGATAATCGATGAGTTTCATGTTACCCGTGGCGAGGCGGTGGGCAAGGAGGTCGGTATGGCTGTGATACTCGTCTTCAATCTCCACAACNGGGTCAATCCACTCTTCTACGTCGCTGCTTTCGTTGCTTTCATCGTCATCAAGACTCATGTAAGCAAGCGNCGAAAGAACGCTGACTGTTAGTAAACTGGCCAAAGCGATAACAATAATTTTGTCAGCCGCCCGCTCGTCTTCTCGGAGACGTCGTGTTTGCATGGGGTAGACGGGGTTAGAGTTGTATTTCAATTAAAGGGATGAACTGATTTCAAGGACGAATTTATTTTATNTAGCCCGCTTGGTTAGGGCGCTTTAATGAAGCGATTCGCCTCCTTGCTCGGTCTGCTGTTGTTTTCCTCGGTCGTGCTCACGGGGTCGGTTCAAGCCCACTCCGCAGACACCTTCACCGTCGTCATCAAAGAAAGTGGATTAACGCCCAGTTCTTCGCAAATCGCCTACAATGATTCGGTCATTTGGCACAACACCGATTCGAGAGAGAACATCACGCATCGAATTGTCTTCGACTTTGATGGGGATGGTTTGTTCAACGGCACCGATGATTGGGACTCAGGAGAATTGGTATCGGAATGCAACTCGACNGCCGATAATTCCACCGAAAACAGCAGCCAATCCGACTGCAGCATCACCTTCCTCGTGTGGTTCAACGGCACCTGGGGCGTCGGNGAATACGCCTACCAAGACATGCTCTCGGACGGCACGGTCATGAATGGAACGATCATTGTCANCGAAGATATCCACATTGAAAATTCGACGGCCCCCGCCATTGGTAGCTCATTTGGCACGTTTGAGGACAACNGAGGGGGCGACAGTGTGGACGATAGCAANGAGGCCGATGATGTGCGTCAGATGTTGCTTCTCGTCGGCGCGGGCTCGGGAGTGGGGGCAGCTGCATTGCTGGTGCTTTTGTTGATGCGCCGTTCAGAAGACGTTNCCGTCAAGGGAAGCGATGAAGAAGCNTANGTTCAATGCCCCCNTTCACCGGTGATGNGGNGATGGCTTTCTGTCCGGGAAAAGGTAGATGAGAGNTTACTCATACGNATAAATTAACTGGCGATTCGATGGTGAGAAGAAGCATAATTCTGCTCTTGATTTTCTCATCTACATTGAGTGGGTGCATTTCGAAGGGATTGGGAGAAAGTGGGCAAGAAATTCCACCTTCCGATGAAATTCCAGATGGGGAGGAGCAATTCTCAGTGCATTGCATCGAATACGATGGTCTTGAGAGNTGCTGGTTGCTGCTTGTTCCTACGATTGTAAATGAGTCCAGTTCTGTACCTCTTCTCATTGACATACACGGTGGCGGNGATGACATGTATGANCAACGTTGGACATCTGACTTCGCNAACCTTTCGATGGANCAGGGATTCATCGTTGCCTATCCGCANGGGCACGATAATGTTTGGAATATGGGTGGTCCNACTCCATGTCTAAACGAACTTCCATGTTCAGAGGAAGATGATGTTGGATTCATATTGCAGATGCTTGACANCATTATGCAAAATCATTCCATCGATCAAACGAGGGTTTACTCCACTGGTTGGTCAAATGGATGCGGTATGACNCAGCGATTAGCGGTTCAGACCACCGAGGTTTTTGCAGCCGCTGGGTGCATGGCAATGTACAATTTAGCAGAAGTTTCTTCTAACTATTCACCTATTCCATTTATGGAAGTCCACGGGCTTCTCGATGAAATTGTTTACTATGCCACAACGGCGCCCACTGCGCCCTTCTTTGGGCCTGAAAATGGAGCCATCCAGAACCTCGAGAGTTGGGCTGACCTCAATGGATGTCAAGGCTCAAATCCCGAAGTCATTGTGACCGAAGATGATTATGACATCCGCGGATATACCGACTGTGAAGAAGAGACTCAGGTGATGCTGGTGACCCTCTTCTTTGCGGCCCATAACCCGTATGAGCATGATGATCCTGTCGCCCAACCGGGTAGAGGATGGGCAAACCCAACAGGAGTTCCTTCATCGACAATCGTATGGGAATTCATGAGTCAGTTTACGAAGCTTGATTGAGATAAAGAATTTCAAACACCATTTAACATTCGTTGCGCCAACATTCAGATAGCCCATTGAAACAAGCACATTCAAGCTGATTGTTGGCAACATCATTAAGAATCTCGTCAATTCGTTANCAACCGATTAAGATGTTTAAAATTGAATCCACGCCTGCGAAAATTTGTTTAGGATTTTCAGCCCTGATGTTTTTCCTCTACTCTGTTAGTTTCATGTTCTTCGGAGATTGTTATGTCACGGGTGGAGAGGTATGTTTTGCTCCTTTGAACAATGGAATCACCGATATCACTGACCCAGCATACGGTGCCGGTGGGCCTGAGACTGCGTTCAATGGGGTCCTGTTCTTCGGGATTTTCATATCGACCATGCTGATTCTGTTTGAAGGTGCCAAAGGAAAATGGATCATCATGCTNCCATGTTCATTGGGTTTGATTTCAATGACTTTTGGTGTTTGGAACTGGTGGAATGATGAAAGTATGGCCGGCCCACTTCCAAAATACATGTCCGTCCTTGTTACGCTGATTTACATTGGGGGTTATCTTTCATTACGAGATGAGGGAGTGAACGATGGATTATCCGATTTCAAACCGGGTTTGAAAGTTAAGGATAAAATTGCTATGAGTTCCCTTATTGTGTTGGTGTTGGCCGGCCTCTTCTATTCAATTCGAATGATCATGACGCCAAATGACGTCATTGCAGAAGGGTTTCCAGCAAATTATGAGGGCAGGTTGGTTCTAGCAGAAGGTTTGGGAGCTCCATTGCCAACTCAAGTATCTGTGACGGGTTCATTGGTTCTCATCTATACCCTCTGGTCAGCCTTGGTACTCATGGATGGAGCCTCAGGGAAATGGGCAGTCCTCCATCCATCCGCATTTGCATTTATCACGGCAACCGTTTCGACCTACATCGCCTTCGTAGCTGACACGGCTCGAAATGCAAGCGATGCCAATCAAATGGATGCTTTGACCGGAGGCGCGGTGATGTTGCTCGTCCTCATCAGTTACTTCCGCCTCAAGGACGAAGGCATGGAAGACGACATAACATTCATGGGAAAACCTGTGGAAGATAGTGGCCAATTTGCCAATGCATTGCTCCTCTTTGCATTCATCATGGGCGCGCTCTTCACCATCAATCATGTGTTGCTGGGCTGATCTGCTGTTCCTCAGTTTCATCACTGGTGAAGTCACAAACTCAGTTGCTCATGAGCAGAGGGTAGCGTCTGTATCGACCCACTGAATCCCTTTGATTTGTCAATACCTGAGCAGTGGGTATTGGGATGGACCCTCTGAACCGATTTGATGGCCATCATCCAATCTGCTCTCACGCGTTGTTGGATGCNTGTTTGATTCTGAAACGTCGGAAAACCCATTATTAATCACAATGGCTAGAGGGAATGTATGGANGAATGGGAGATTCCGCCACTGAAGTCTGATGGCAACAAGGTGCACAAGCGATTTTGTCGTCTTCTCATCATCATGGCTTTTGTTGGAGGTGCCTTGATTGAAATTGGTGACAACTCTACGCCTGGTGAATGCGAAGAGGGCGGTGCACTGGCCTCGATAGGAGGATTCTTGTTTTGGACAAGTTTTTTGCTTGTCCCAATCAATGTCTTAATTTATCTCGTTTCGATGCTTATGAAAGAAATGAATACGGGAGAGGTCTATCTGCAGGCGTTTTTTCACATCATCATGCTGATCTTCGTGGTTGCAATTGTTGGAGAAGAACTTAGTTGCCATTTCCCAATTTCAATTTCAGTCGCACCAGACTACAACATCGGTGCGGGTTTCTGAACAGTCAAGTTACTTCTATTCAATAGAGCAGACGGTAGCGTCTGACAAGACCCACTGCGGGCCCATGCGTTCAGCAATTTTGAGCGCGAGGGCGTTATGGAGTCACCCTCTGAGTCCCTGTATAACCATCGAATCATACTAGCGGTTTCTTGTATACGAGGTAGAACTTCCAACCTATTCGTATTGTAAATATTTGATGTCAAATATTATTCGGCATCCCAGATACCGACTAGCTGTGCAAACCGAGGAGTGGTACCAAAGTGCCTTGGATGACGGGGCTGGCATCGGTGTGATAGAGTCTGTATTTCGACATGATGTCCTCAATGGCTTTCTGTCTCTGGCCACATTTTTGTTAATCACCAGTTCCGTATTGACGATTGTCATCGATGAATCCATCGAGCACGGGGCATCAATACCTGTGATTACGGATTGGTATTGGGACCTAGAGGATGCGTTGTTGGACGAGCCCATGGGTCCTTGGGACGGTACTTACGAGGGCATAGCCATTCCCGAAGGGGAGATTGAAGAACAGGAAGGGATGACTTTCGCCTTCCAAACATTGCCAAATGGGGACATCCTTGCCTGTGGCGGCGGTGAGGTCAAAATGCGCATCTACGGGGAGAGGGTCAGTGGTACCTTCTTTGACGAAGATGGATGGGGGTACCAATTAACCGCCACCATTAATGGAACGGGGCATATCAATAACGGAACTGCTAGTGGATTTGATAACAATGGATCATGGTCTGGAATCCATTATTCAGGGAATAGTTGGAATGCCGACGCTTATGGTTCATGGGTGGACGAATACGGCTGTCGGGGGACCTGGCGAGTCTACTCACAGGCGAATTTTACCAAATGTACATCGATGACAAATGCCACGACAAACAGCACGGTGGTCGGTACGAATGAAACCAACAGCACGGTTGGGGTAAACAATCAAACAAACTGCGCTTCAAGTGATGATGACCTGTCCCTACTGAACAACCCGCTGGTGAAACCTATTGCAAAGGCCTTGATGGGAGAGCCTTTCGAATCAGAGCCGGACCCGTCGGGTGAGAACGGTGAGACCGCGGGTCAAGTCGGTATCATCGCTGGTGCGGTGGGGGCTAGGGCTCTGGTCAAGGCAAAGAAAAAGAAGGACAAAGCCATAATGACTGAAGCAAAGGTCAAGAAAAAGGATGCCAAAGACCGGCAAAAGAAGGCGAAGGATATCGAAAAGAAAGAGGCCAACGCAGTGGAAAAGCGCTCCAAAAAGGAATCAACGTCCGATAAGCAAGAGGGTAGCTTTTGGGGTGATTTCTGGGACGGCGTGAAAAAGGACATCACGGGACTGGGCAATGATCTTGCAGATTTGGCCCAAGGTGCTGTCGATACAGTGGAGGAAGCCGCTCGTTTAGCGAGCGACCCACAGTTCTACAAGGATTTTGCAAAGGGTTCGGCTGAAGACATTGTCAACGGTAGCGATTACATCATGAACAAAATGGACGCCGATGACGTCAAAGCTGCAGCAAAAAAGGGTGCAGAGGTTGCTGGTAATGCCGCCAAATTCATCGCAGAGAATCCAGGTGAAGTGGTAAAAATGCTCACACCCATTGGTGATATTGAGGATGGATTGGATCCCAACAAATCGTTGGGCCAGCGATTGGTTTCAATGGGCACCGCAGTGGTTGATGTTGTTGGAACAATCGCTTCTGGTGGCGCTACGAAAGGCGCCAAGGTCGCTGCTAAACTCGTTCAAACAAAGAAGGTTGGTGCAGTCAAGGACGCAAAGAAAGCCGCTGAATTGAGCAGCGGTCTTGACACTGCAGACGACTTGAAGAAATTTGGAAAGGTTGAGCAAGGGCCGGTTGTTCATTCGACCAAAGGAGCGCCAGATATCAAGAAATCTTCGGAGACCATCGAAGGCCGACCGAGCCTGACCAAAGAGAATGTTGAGAAGAGAAAGGAGGCATGGAAACAACATCAGCTCGAGAGTGAGAAGTTGGTGAATAAAGTTGGTGAGGCACTTGACAGCGGCGATTCGAAACTCATCGCCAAGGAAATGAATGAGATAAAACGCAACAAAGTGGGCATGAATCACGTGAACAGGAAACTCACGAATGACCAAAAAATCGCCTTCCAAAAACACACGGAGGAATTGCATACGAAGGTCGACGGTGATGTGCGTGAATACGCACAGAAGCGCTTTGACCTTGGTGAAATGGAGGGGCCCTTCCAAACCAGCACCGGAAAGGTCTGGCGAAATCCAAAGACAGGCGCCGAATTCCGAACGGTTGAATCAACCAACCCTGTCGGAGCGGTCAAAATTGGTTCAGACAGAGACATCACATATCGGGTTGTGAAACCCGATGAAAACGGCAAGCGTTTCATGTCTGATATTGATCACAGAGAGGTTCGCCCGACTTACGATAAGAGTTATCACAAGCACTCTAATGCGAAGGAATTCGGGTACGATGAAGACCCCGCAACCTTTGCCAAGAATCAAGACCAAATGGTCACCGATGCCAAGCACAGCGAGGCTTATGGGCGCAGCCAAAAAGAAGGCCAGGCCATTCTCGAGGGTAAAGTCTCTGACGATTCACAATTATTGGGCGATACCACGGCTTACAAAGCGGACCATTGGATCAACAAAGGCTCTAGCGGTGGGGGTTTGGAAGACAACACCTTTGAGGGCATGAGACAATTGTCCAAGCAGCAGGCCACGCGATTCCATCCGCTTGAGGATGAATTGCGGAGATTGAACCCTAACCATCACTTGCTCAAAGAATCTAGTTTTGAGAAATTGAATTCCAAGAAATACCCCATCCTTGATGAGATGAAAAAACTCCAGGAAAACCCATATGGGGCGGGTGTAAAATCACCTGTGGAAATTGAGATGATGATACATGACGCTGGGTTTGCGAACGTCAATGAATTCAACAACATGGTCGGTCTTCGAACAACGACGTTTGAACAGGCCGTTCGATACGAGCGAGGTGGTCTTTGATGAGTGATGATTGGATAGTGGTGAAGGCACCAAGTTCCTTGATCCTCGCAGGTGTTGAACTTCCTTTTATCCCTATTAGAGAGAGCAAAAGAGACCAGCTTTCACGTTCGGGAGAGGTGGACTTCGAAGTGATCTTTGAGGAACTCAGGTATTTCATGATAAACCACGGCGATCAACTGCAACCTGAAACACTTGACGCCTACCGAACGGCTGCAACTGTGTATGCGAAACTCGCCATCAACAGCAAGGCCAACAGCACCAACCTGGAAAAGGTGGTTGAGTTGGCGTTCAAAGCGTATGAACTCACCTCAGAACCATCGTTTCAATTGCTTTCAGAAGTATGCGCTTTGGCCTTGCAAGATGATGCATCTGGCTTGGGCAAGATTGACACGATGCCAACCCGGTTAATCTCTGCCGCACACCTGTTCCACAACGGGAAGAAAGACGAAGCAAAGGAGGTGCTTTGGCCCCACCTTCTTGAACTCGCTGAAGATGAAGACATCGGGCGTGTGGTGTTGAGATCGTTTGGATTCGAGGATGATATTCCTGAAAGCAGCCAAGCTCGAGTTGCTGCGTTGATTGCCTGTTTCGCATAGAGGGGTCCACGCGCTCATTTTGAGCGTAAGGGTACCCTCTGATTGAACTGATTCAATCGTCTTTGTAAGCGTCTTTCTGACCAGCCACATCGGCCTTTCGAAGTTCAGCCAACTGTTTGAGCGCTTCCAACTTCACAGCAGGATCGTCCGAAGAGGCCGCAATCTCCTCCAGAACAGCGATGGTTGATTGCGAACCCTTGGCGTGTTGCTCGAGTCGCTGCTGTTCCTGATCGTTTTGGAGTTGCATACGTTCACGCTTCCTGGCTTGAACCTGCTCGAACATTTCCATGGCGTTGTTCATCTTCTGCTTGTCTGCATCTTGGGCAACGGAGGCGAGGGCCTTCTGACGCTCAGCTTCGAGTTTGGCGAGTTCAACGTCCGTCTCGGCACTCTTGATGGCCTCGCTTCGGGTGGCGTCCATTTGCTTGTCCCGAAGGTCTTGCTGTTGTTGCCATTGCTGCAGGTTGAGTTCACCCGCGCCCTTGAGGCGTTCAAGTTCCAATTTGAGTTCAGCCGCTTCCTTGGCTTGC
>PAWY01000041.1 GCA_002714305.1 Methanobacteriota archaeon
GAACAGATCTTGAGCCAGAGCAACGACGGCCATGCCCAATCCGGTGGTCATCAAGAGGATGTAGAAGTCGACTTGACGGCGGTTGTTGTAGAGACCACTGAGGCTTCGGTCAGAGCGACGAGTCGCTGGAAGACGGTTCACTGAGGCTGCACTGGCAAGTGCAAGCGCACCAAAGAAAATCAGTTCAAACATGCGGCTGAATTCATCGATCTGCAGCATGGGTGTACCACTTGGAGTGACAATCTGCGTCTTGACCATCCCGTTGACAAAGGACGTCGCCGTGAGGCCGAAGGCGATGGTGAAGAAGACCGTTGCAAACAATCCTGGAAGGCGTGGGTCGCTGTCAAGCTTACCACGCTTTCCACCGAAGAACCAAGGAATGCGGATTTGCGTCAGCGGTATGCGGAACTTGGCGTTGCCCATGTTGGGGACAATCATGAGGGTGAACAGACCAATGACCAATACAAATTCAGGTGCAAGGGCCAACACAAAGCCTTCAGCAAAGGGTTCAACTTGCTCCATATCAGGCACCTCCTGTTAAGATTGGAATCAAGAGCGATTCAAAGAACGCAACGGTCCATCCATTCATCATGTCCAAGGCAATCCACGGCATGATGCCGAAGAGAATGGTGAACACCGCAAGGATGAGCATAGCGACCTTCTCAGCGTCCCCAATGTCCGGAACCCGCTGGCCCTTGAGGCTCTCAGGTGGTTGCGTTTCATCGCCACCCTCAAAGATGGTGCGTTGCATCGACCAGAGGTAATAAGCAGCGGTGATGGCCAAGACAAAGGCTGGACCGACCATCCACAGCACGCTCCAGCCTTCGGCTGAAAGGAAGTGCCACAAGGCGAGGAACATCATCAGCTCAGCCACGAACCCAGCCAAGAGCGGCAGGCCGAGGGAAGCCATCCATGCAAACATCATCGATGTGGCCAACCAAGGCGAGTGCTTCGCCATGCCTCGCATGGACCCGATTTCCATGCTGTGGTAGTGATGCTTGAAGGCACCACAGACGGCGAAGAGCATCGGGCTGATGATGCCGTGAGCGAACATCATGAAGAGAGCTGCAGCCCATCCAAGCGGTTGCATGGTCGCAATACCGATGAGGATGACACCCATGTGGGAAACCGAGGAGTAGGCGACCATTTTCTTCAGATTGGTTTGGCCGAGACAAACCACAGCACCCCAAACAAGGGAGATCATACCAAGGGCCATCAAGGCGAACTGGAAGTGATGAGCCGCATGCGGGAACATGGCCAGTGGAAGGCGGAACATACCGTAAGCACCCATCTTCAACATGACACCAGCCAGCAACATCGAACCACCGGTCGGGGCTTGGACGTGCGCATCGGGCAGCCAAGTGTGGAACGGCACGGAAGGCAACTTGACGAGGAATCCGATCATCAGCATGACGAACAGAATCTTTTGCAGGCTTTCACCGAGGAACCAGGCCCCGTCTGCGTTGGCGGATTGAGCATGTGCCGTCAAAGTAGGGATATCGAAGGTGCGACCGGTCCAAGCTCCAGCGTATGAGAGGTTCTCGGGTTGAAGGAAGTACACGGTGACCAAACCGAGGAGCATGATAACCGAAGCCGTGAAGGTGTAGATGAAGAACTTCTGAGAGGCGTATTTTCGGTCGTACCCACCCCATTTGAGGATGAGGAAGAACATCGGAATCAAGGTCAATTCCCAGAACACATAGAACATGAACAAGTCCAAAGCGACGAACACACCGATGAGCGCTCCACCCATCAAGAGGATGAGCGGGAAGTAGACGGCGGCGTTCTTCTCGTTCCACGTGGCCACGATGGTCACGGGCAACAGGAAGGTGGTGAGCCATACCATCGGGAAGGACAAGGCGTCCATGCCAACACTCCAATGGATGCCCAATGATTCAATCCAGACATAGCGCATGTCGTAGTTGAATTGGTCAAACTTCATCGAAGCCCAATCAAACTCTCCAGCGAATTGGTCGAAACCAAAGAACATGGCTGTTGTCAGCGCGAGCATGGCCAGAGAAATCAAGAGAGAAACCATTCGGATGTTTGAACCCAGGCGGTCACGAGCAGCTGGAGATACACCGGCAATAAAGGCCAGCAAAACCAAACTGCTCACGATGGGCAGACCAACGAGTGGAATGGAAATCCAATCGGTCGTCAAGCGACCACCCCCCAAATCAACCCAAAGAGAACCAAGGTGCCCAACGCCGCCATCAAGATGTAATCACGAGCCGAGCCGGTGGTGAGCGAGCGGATTTTTGTGGACAGTTCCTGTGAGGTTCGTTCAATCGTCTTCACCGTACCATCGATCACCTTTGTATCGGCTTCAGCGGCCTTGAAGGAGAAGGCGGCCACAATTTTCAGCATGGCCATGTCGTAATAGTGGTCGAAGTACAGCCGATTTTCAAGCGCCGTTGCAAATCCGGACTGAGCAAACGATGAGTTGTCCCAGTGGTAGCGCCCCTTGATCATCTGGTTGAGGGCGAGGACTGGCGCGAACCATGGGAGGGATGCTTCCCCTTCGTCCAGTTTTCCACCGTAGAGGGACAAGGCCAGGCCAGGCCCAACGATGGCGCCGAGAAGGATAGCGACATAGGTCAAGACGAAGAAGAACGCATCGCTGTTGGCGAAGGCGTGTTCCATTTCGTAGACAAAGCCCTCAATGAAGCTCTTCTTTCCGTCAAAGAACGGTTCGTAGTATTCATCAGGAGCCCAATGGGTGAAGCCCATGCTGGCGAGGACAATGGCGCCCAGACTCATGAAGGTCAGGACAAATAACGGGGTCTTGATCCAGGTGTTGGTGGGGTGAACGTGCGCCGCGACGTCGGTTTTTGGCGAACCTGCGAAGGTCTTCAGCCACATGCGGGACATGTAGAAGCCCGTCATGGCGGCCCCCAAGAGCACGCACATGGCCGGGTAGAAGAATCGGGGGTCATCCAAAGCGACACGCCAGGTGTTGGCGATGATGCCTTCCTTGGACCAGAAGCCACCGATGAGCGGGAAGCCCATGATGGAAAGGGAGCCGACCAGCATGGCGGTGGCCGTGAGGGGCATCTTTGAGGCCAAACCTCCCATGTTCTCCATGGACTGGGCGTCAAATTCGTCATGGTGGTCGTGGTGGTCATCGTCGCCAGCCAGCGAAGCGAGGTGGATGCGGCCAAGGGTCAATTCCAACTCAGGAACGTCGATTCGGCCNTTGCCGTCCATGTCAAGGGCTTTCATCAAGCGCTGCATTTCCCATGGNGGGAGGTCAGCGATGTCAGCTTCCTTCAGCGCCTTCTGAAATTCGTACGTGTCGACATCACCCGATTGGTCCAAGTCAATGGAATTGAAGAAGCCAAAGACGGATTGTCCGGTNTCCGCCAGATAGTTCGCCAGAAGCAACAACTCTTCCGGGCTCTCGTCGTGATGNTCGTCGTGCGGGTGGAGNTGATGGTGCGCATGGTGCACTTCGTGAATGACGGCACCGCTCGCCATGAAGAGCATCCCTTTGGCCATGGCGTGGTTGAACAAATGGAACAAAGCCGCACCAAAGGCCACGACCACGATGGCGTGGTTCACGTAGTAGTCAGGATTCTTGGTGCCATCAGCGAGGTATTCGTGCCAGTGCAACGTGTTGGCAAGGTAAAGCGCCGCTCCAAGACCNGTGAAAATGTAGGCCAACTGGGACATCGTCGAATAGGCGAGGACCTTTTTCAGGTCGTGCTGAACGAAGGCAATGGCCGCGGCCATAACGGCGGTGGTTCCACCAATGGCGGCGATGATGAAGGCCAAATCCGCCAAATCGCCGTGGAGGGCTTCTGCTCCGAAGAAGGGGAACATGCGTGCCACGAGGTAAAGGCCAGCGTTGACCATGGTCGCCGCGTGGATAAGAGCAGAAACGGGGGTTGGACCTTCCATGGCGTCGGGCAGCCATACGTGAAGTGGGAACTGAGCTGACTTGCCAACTGCACCGATGAACATGAGTCCAAGCGCCCACGCAAGTGTGCCGGAGCTTGATGCCGCTACTTTCTCGATGTTGCCTTCATAGAAGACCACGGAGTAATCCAGGGCGCCCTGTCCAGCACCGGCGTAGGGGTGGAAGAGGGTCCAAAGCATCGCCAATCCGACCATCAGGAAGACGTCCCCTACACGGGTGGTGAGGAAGGCTTTCTTGGCGGCGTAGGCAGCACTGGGGCGCTCGTAGTAGAAGCCAATGAGGAGGTAAGAACACAGACCCATCAATTCCCAGAAGATGAAGAGCCAGAGGAACGAGTCAGCCAGCACCATGCCGAGCATACCGGAACAGAACAACACGAATTCAGCGTAGAAGCGATGGTTGCGGTTGTCGTTGATGGGGTCGGTGTTCATGTAGCCGATGGCAAAGGTGTTGATGAGCAAACAGAGGAACGAGGCGATGAACAGCAGCATCACGGTCACGTGGTCGATGTAAATCCCGAAACCAAGCGATATTTCCGTCACCGTCGTCTGTCCTGAGTCCCACATGCCCGAGGTGAACCATGTCCAACCACTGGTGTCAGCATGGCCGTTCCCGCCAATAAAGTCGGTGATCAACCAAAGTGAAATCAAGAGGCTAGCGCCCATGACGGGGAGGGCGATGAGGCCGCCCTCCTTGAGGCCGTTTTTCCACATGTTGTTGCCGTTGAACATTTTCCCGAGGAAGAGAATCACCGGGAAAGCCAGCATGGGCAAGAGGAGAATGTAGGGCGCGTATTCCAACGCCGTGCTTTGAACTGCTTCTGTGCTACCTGAACCTGCCATCATACCACCTCAGTTCTTCAGGACGTTTACGTCGTCCAGTGTAATCGATTCATGTTGGCCGTACATGGCGAGGAAGATGGCCAATCCAATGGCGACTTCACTTGCCGCAATGGCGATGGCGAAGATGGTGTAGACCCATCCTGTGGTGTCGCCGTGGTGCACGGCTGCAGCGGCGAATTGCATGTTTGCGGCGTTGAGCATCAACTCGATGCACATCAAAACGATGATGGCGTTCTTTCGGGTGAAAGCGCCAGCGAGACCGATGACGAACAAGAGAGCGGACAAGCCTGAAACCCATGCTGGATCGATCATTCTTCTTCACCTCCGAATTCCCACAAGAGGTTCTCCATTCGTTCATCACGAACCAAGTAGGCGGCGCCCATCATGGCCATGGCCATCAACAGGCCAAGCACGAGCAGCGCAAAGCCCCACTCGGTGAGCAACGAATCTGCCAAACCAGCGGTGGTTGGCTCGCTTGTGCTGGCGTTGGCCCAAACGCTGTCGTCGTTGACCACAGCGACGAGAATGAAGCCCAACGCCAAAAGCCCAAGACGAGTGAACAGGGAGATGAACTTCATTCAAAGTCCTCCTCGAGAATTTGGCGACGCGTCAGCATGATACCAAACAGCACCACTAAACCGACGCTGGCCAAGTAGACCAGAATCTGAATGGCAGCAAGAAATTCTGCTCCGAGCAAGATGAAGATGCCAGAAACGGCCATGAAACAGAAGATGAGCGAGAGCATCGAGTGCGCAACTCGTTGAGCGAAGATAAGGCCAAGCGCTCCTCCAAGCGTGATGGCTGCGAACAGGAAGAAAACTCCCGTTTCGGCAGCGCTGGCCACGTCCATCTCAAGCGTCCCCCTTGGCAGCTTCTGCTGCGGCCTTGGCCGCCTTCTTGGCTCGCTTGTCGCGTTCCTTTGAGGCTCGCTTCGCAAGTTCAGCATCCACTGCTTCCTGGTGAACGCCCGGGAGCACACGGGTGCGGGAGGCATCAAACCAGAGGTCTTGGCGGGTGAAACCGGACATACCGTCGTATTCGTTGGTCATGAAGAACGACGTGAATCCACAGGATTCCATGCAAAGGCCGCAGAACATGCAGCGTCCAAGGTCAATGCGACCCGATACGATTTGGTCGTCAGCGGGATAGAGGTCGGCGGTGGCCACCAAGGACTCTTCTCCTGAATCGTTCCAACGCACGGTGGCGGTATCGCCCGAGAGGTCGAGAACTTCGGCGAAGCGCCATTCTTCGGGTGCATCGGTGTGGGCCGTGACGTGGTTGAAGTTGTCGAGTTCAGCCATCACTTCAGGCACTTCGACCGCTGCAAATTTACCGACTTCGAGTTCCATACCGAGGCCTGCGTTTTCGCCATCGGCGTTGTCGAGAACATCGACACGGAGTTCAGTGGTCATGTGAAGGCAATCGTTTGGACAGATGTTCACGCACATCTTGCACGCCGTACAGGTCTCCCAAATCACACCGATACGGCCGTTGTAGTTGCCCGGGACAAAAAGCCAGGGCTCCATGTCTTCAAGGCGTTCGTAGGGGTACTGAACCGTTTGAGGCTTCCAAAGCGTGGGCTTGAGGTCGGAGGTAACACGGTCAGGAGCGAACTCTTGGCGGGTGATGTCGTTCATCACGGCCGACGAGGCTGCACGGGCACGGCTTCCATCGTCGAGGAATTCAGGGTGGGAGGTGTTGTGGTAAGCACCGAGCCGCTTGCCGAACCGCTTGCCGATGAAAGGGAAGGTTCGAAGCGCCGTGATCAGGGTGATCTTGAACGGATACCAGAATAGATTTCTAAAATTTGGCTGTGCGTGTGGATGCATTGGCATGGTGTTCACCTCACTCCTGCCCCGGGGTTACCGTCCCCGCGGGCTTGTCCGTATGGACGTGGAACATGCGTTCCTGATTGACCGATTTATCCTCATCGTTGAGGTAGACCACAAAGACACCCAACCAGAAGAGTGTGGTGAGGATGGGCACGAGGTAGGGGATTCCAAAGGCGTCCCACGCCATGCCGCCTGCCACGTCGTTCTTGGCCGACATGCCGTCAGGGTTGAAGAGGTAAAGGCGGTAAACCAGCGAAAGCACGACTTGCAGGACGGCCAAGGGGAGGAGCATCCGCCAGCCGAACTCCAAAATTTGGTCGGTTCGGATACGAGCGAGTGCAAAGCGAGCCCAAACGAAGACGATGAGGAACACCAACCACGATTTGACCAGCGTCATGACGGCGCCGGGAATCAAAAGATAGGCTTCACCAACGACGGGAAGGGAGCCGATGGTCCCGTGGAATGGAAGGTGCCATCCGCCAAGGAAAAAGTGCGTAAAGAGGAAACAAGCAGCGTAGGTGCGAATGTATTCGGCCATGAAGAGCATACCGAAACGCATACCACCGTATTCCGTCCACCAGCCTTCGACCAGTTCAGCTTCTGCTTCTGGCATGTCGAAGGGGACGCGTTCAACCTCAGCGATCATCGTGATGAGGAAGAGGGCGGCGCCCAGCGGCATCAGGAAGATGTTCCACGCACCCGCCGAGTGTTGGAAGTGAATGCTGTCGATGATGTTGAAGGTCCCTGAAAGGATCGCCACCGAGAGCAACGTCAAGAGGAGGGGGATCTCGTAAGCCGTCAATTGAGCAGCCGAACGGATGCCACCGATGAGGGTGTACTTGTTGTTGGATGACCAACCGGCGAAGAAGACACCGATGGGAGCAATACCAAAGATGGCAATGGCGTAGAGGATGGAAAGGTCAGGGTTGGTTGCGTAGATGCCGCTGGAAAGGGGAATCATTCCCAAGATGAGCAGCGTTGAAGAAACGATGAGGAAAGGTGAGACCTCGAAGATGAGACGGTCGGCCCGCTGTGGGACCATGTGCTCCTTGACGAGGAACTTCATCCCATCCGCCACGTTTTGGAAGAACCCAGGAACGATGGTTTTGCCCATCCAGGAGCGGTTGTTCACTCGGTCAACGGTCGCAAAGTTCTCGTCGCGGTTGCCGAAGTTCTTGTTCAGCCATTTGTTCACGGCTCCCACGGGTTTTCCAATTCCAAACGGTAACATGTTCCACCATTCACCGGCGGTTACGCCGTTTTCGCCGACCCAAAGCGAGCGCAGAGCGGTGGTGGCTCCGTACCGGTCTTGCATACGGGCAACGGCTTTTCGTTCAATCCACAGAATGGCGAACTGGGAGAAAAACAGCATCAAGAACACGATGTTGACCACGGCAAAAGTGGCCACAGCGAACGAAAGACTGCCGGCGCTCGATTCGAGGGGGGTTCCCTCGAGCAAACCGATGATGCCAGAGCGTAGCAACCCGTCCTTGTCGAGGAAGAAGCCTACCAAGTCGTACCTGTCATCCATACTATCACCTCAGCGGTCGGTCTCTCCAATGCACGGGTCAAAACTGCCCATGATGGCAGGAATGTCTGCCACCTTGTACCCAATCATCGTCTTGGCGACGTAAGGAATGGTGATGAACATCGGGGAACGGATGGAAAGCCGGTATGGATTCTTCCCCCGTCCATCGCCGCCGCCTTGAATGTAGAACTGCGAGGCTCCACGGGTGCACTCGTAGTGGGAGAAGCCGGTAGCGCCTTCGGGGGCTCGGGTCGGAGCCTTGGCAAGAATCATGGCGTCGCCGTTGGCGTAGTTGGTGTTCTTTCCACCGGGGATTTTCTCAATGGCATCCAAGATCATGCGGCAGGATTGACGCATTTCTTCCATGCGGACACGGTAGCGGTCGTAGCAATCTGCACCTTTGACCGAGGTGGGTTTTTCAACGGCTGGCTCCCAGTCGACTTGGTCATAGACCGAATACGGGTGAGCCCAACGGACGTCGTAGTTGACGCCGGCTGCACGAATGTTCGGGCCAGAAACGCCNGCGTTGACCATGTCTTCTGCCTTGGCGTAGCCGACGCCTTGAAGGCGCACGAGCCAAATGGTGGATTCATCAAGCATCATTTCGTATTCGTCAATGCGGTGTTCGAAGAGTTTGACTTTCGCAATCAGGCGGTCAGCAAACCCAACAGGGATGTCTCGCTTGACGCCACCCACTCGTGGATAGTTGTAGTGCATTCGGGAGCCTCCAAGCTCTTGCAGCAAGTCAAGGAACATCTCACGGTCCCGCATGCACCAGGTCATCAACGTCAGACTGCCGATGTCGGGGCCGTAGGCTCCGAGCCACATCAAGTGGGACGCCAAACGCTGAACCTCGGCGGAGATGAGGCGGATGTATTCGGCGCGCTCGGGCACTTCAACCTCGAGGAGGTCTTCAGCCGCATAGATGTAGGAATTCGCCCACGTCATGGCGCTCACGTAGCAGAGGCGGTCACAGTAGGGCGTGATTTGTGTGAAGTCGCGGGCTTCAGCGATTTTCTCAACGCCGCGGTGGATGTAGCCGAGTTCGGCTTCGGTGTCAACCACCGTTTCCCCGTCAACCTTCACTCGAAGCGTCCACAGACCGTGAGTCATTGGGTGCTGAGGGCCCATCGTAATCCACATTTGTGCCATGATGCCACCTCACTTGACCCGACCCTCGTCGGTTGGTTTGCGACCGAAGCCTTGGGCATCGTCGTACATTTCGTTGAAATCGTGGTAGCGGATTTTNTGTTGCTTTTGCAACGGATGGAAGCCTTCAGGGCTGTCGTGAGGATTGAGCACGCGGTGCATGTTGTCGTGGCCTTCAAATTGAATGCCAACCAAATCCCANGTCTCCTTTTCATTCCAATCAGCGCCGACCCAGATGCTCTGCACGCTTGGGACGGACGGTGTGTTGCCTTGAGGCAGAACGACGACCACTTCGAATTCGAGCGGGATATCGTCGCCCTTGAGTTCTTCAGCGACGTGCACGGTGTTCGTGTGNGGCGCTTGGTCAACGACCGGTTGGCGCATGAGGTGGTACACCACTTCCCAACCGCGGTCGTCGCCGCCTTCGGGGTAGTGCGTCCCGGTGACCATTGAGCAATAGTTGACGTTGAGGTCAAAGCGGAGGTGCTTGGCAACAGCGACCCAGTGTTGAGACGGGACGTTGAGGCGGACGAAGGCCATTTTGTGGGCGTTGGAGTGGTGTTCGACGGTCGCCGACACTTCGGAGCCACCAAAACGGGCGTTGAGGTTGGCAACGGCGTCTTCCGCTGCTGCGTCTGCCTGTGCATTGGTGATGCGCATGCCCATGTTCAGTCCTCCCCGACGATGATGGGCTTGTCGCCCTTTCGGCCGCTGCTTGGGGCGGCACCGATTCGGATGATCTTCTCTCGCAAGAGGCCGAATCCATCGATGAGGGCTTCGGGGCGAGGTGGGCAACCTGGAATGTAAACGTCAACAGGAATCACGGTGTCAACGCCTTCAAGGATGTTGTACGATTGGAAATAGGGGCCGCCCGAAATGGCACATTCGCCCATGGCGATGCAATACTTTGGTTCGGGCATTTGCTCCCACAGGCGAACGACCTTGTCGGCGAATTTCTTGCTGATGGGCCCGTTGACGAGCAACACGTCGGACTGGCGGGGAGAGGATCGGAAGAGCACACCGAATCGGTCGCCATCGAACCGAGGCGTAGCGGCGGCCGCCATCTCAATCGCGCAGCACTTGATGCCCAGGTGAAGGGTGAAGAGGGATTTTCGGCCGGCCCAGTTGAAATAGCGGCCAGCGAGAACGCTGAGGAATTGCTTGATTTTGGTGGCCTTGAGNGCCTCGTCGGTCACGTCCCCGACCATCTCNACAAGAGCTCGGCTGTTGAACGCAGCGTAGTTTTCNTCTTGTCCTGCCATCTTACTCACCTCAGATGTAAATGCGACCTCGCTTCCGGAACACGTACCAAACGCCCAGCGACATGGTAGCGAAGAAGATGCCCAGCGTCACCAGTGCATCGGTGGCTTTGGCGACGGCGGCTTCTCGGTCAACAACGCCTTCAGCGGTTGCGTCCGAGGCCACCATGCCTCCGAGAACGAGGAACATAAACGCAACNTCGAACACNAGGAAGATGATGGCGTACCAATAGTATTGGAAGTGGAATTGAATCATGGCTTCACCGACCGGTTCGCTGCCACATTCAAACGTGGTCAGGCGACGTGGGTAGAGGCTGTGGTCTCGCTCGTAGCCTTCGAGCAGATAGGACCGAGTGATGTGAGGGCGGGCTGGATCGACCTTCGGGCGGACGACCCATGTGATGAGGAAATTCGTCAAGGGCATGATGATACCAACAACGGNGAGGAATCCGATGGAGAGGTATGCACTAGGCACCGATTCAAGTCCCGACATAGGTTCACCCTTGGAGAACGCCTACGCTCTCCAATTATTGCGACTTGAGGCCCCTCCATAAGCGTTGTCTGTCGCCTCGGTGCAGAAGGGGGGGTCCTTCAACGGACAGCATAGGCGCAGGGCCCCGTTTTAGGTGGTGAGAGATGGTGGCCGAACAGGTCATGACCGGCGGCTCAAAATCGCGCCGATGAACAAGACGACAAGGAACGCTCCTGCAATCTGTGCCACGACCTCTTGGGACAGGCCAAAGACGCCCTCNGGAGGGCTGCCCATGGCGGCGAATTCNATGTTTTCTCGGTCCAACACGCCCGTTTCGGTAGGTTCGGCGGAGACCGTGAACTTGTATGTATCATCCATTTCAGCGCCGTACGGAGCACGAACGGTGACGTTCACGTAGAGGGTTTCACCCTCGTCAACCATGCACAGCAGGCCGTTGTTTTCCATGGTGCAATCCAAATGATCGCTGTCNAGAACAACCGACCATCCTCGCAGGTTTTCAGAAGCAAAGACACGGATTTCACTTCGGATGTTGCCCGTGTTCACGATGCTGATTTCCTCGCTCACCGCTGGTTGACCNTAGACGATGTCAAGTTCTTGACGCTCTCCGGCCTCGACAAACTCGATTTCATGGATGATGCTCACGTCAAGGGAAACGGTCACCAAGCCCGTGCGGTCTGCAGCGTTCGAAACGCTGGTGACGAGAATTTCCAACAGGCCTCCTTGGCCCGTCTGAGCCCCGGGGTTGACGCTGATGGTTAATTCGATGTAGACCTCGAAGGGGCGGGCTTCATGGCCTTCCATGAGGCCGTTGTCGATCATGATTTGTTCAGCCGCGTTCTGGTCNAGGCCAAGGTAGGGTTGTTGGTCGGCTGGATCCATGACGAAGGTCCCGTTGCCCAAGTCCCAAATTCCGNAGCCTTTCGGAACGTTGANTTCGCCCTCGACGGGGAGGTCGTAGGCCACCATGGCCCGCGTCGCAATGCCTTCCAATCCACCGAGTGTGAACACGGCATCGTCGTTTCCATCACCGGTGTTCTTGACCCACATGCCAATGGTTTCTTGGCCGTTTGGAGGCAAGACTACAGAAGCAGAGGTTGCGGTGTCGGTGTCCTCAAGACGAAGGTCCATGGAGAAATTACGGTCGGAGAGGACGGCAAGGAATTCAGCTTGTCGTTGATTGTCAGGGATTCCGTCGCCGTCTCGGTCCTGGCTGCTGGGGTCATCCTTGTTTCGAACACGAACGGTCAAGCGCGTGTTTTCGAGTTCTTCTTCTCCATCAATGCTGACCACCAAGTACACGGTGGTGGTGAATTGCGGTTCAACATCAATTTCGGTCAACGGCATGCCATCCTCGTTCTCAAACGACGTATCCCATCTTGGACTGGCCGTTTGTGAAACCACCGAGAGACCGAGGGTGTCTCGTACGTTTCCTTCGTTCACAAGGTCGATTGGGAAGCGCACCTCCGTGCCGGAGCGACCGGTCTGGTCGGTGGCCGGCGTCTCAATTTCAAACCCGTGGACGGCCGCCACGGTGACTTTGAGGGCGACAGTGTCGTACGCCGTGCCTCCAGAAGAGGGAAGGACGCTGAAGATGAGTTCAATCTCTTCGGTCGCCAAAGCGTTCAGAGGAACTCGAACGGTTACTTCGACGTTCGCCGACTTTTCGTTTCCATGTCGAGAACCGACCGAAACCGTGGAGGTGTCCAATTGCACGGCCCATCCGGTGGGCGCAATGGATGAAGCGACTCGGAGGTTGTCTTGCCCGTTGCCTTGGTTGGTGATGGTGAGAGTGGTTGATTTGTTGCTGCCCGGTTCAATGTTTGACAGAACGGCGTTGGCCAATGAGATGCTGGCACCACGGGATTGACCAACGATGATCCGAAGGTCAGCAGTGCAATCTCCGATGGGTCCATTCCGCCCATCTTTGCCTACAATCTGGACAACCGTTTCCGAACCTGCGGACACCGAATCATCGGGCGAGACCGTGAAGTCAAACGCTCGTTCACCGTTCCCGTTATCATAGGGAAGCAGACCGGAGGAAGGACTGCCCACCGCTACCCAGTTGGATTTACTACCAACCGCCGAAGCATGCACTGTGTAGTCCGTGTTGCCATCGTTGAGGTAGGTCGCCGTGATCTTCGTATCATCACCCGGGTTGACGCTGACTGTTGTTTTGCTAAGTGAGACGGTGCATTTTTTCAACTCTGGAACTTCCAAATCGAAATCTTCTGTATCCTGCGCATCTTGCGCTGGGTCGTTGGCCACCGTTCCAGTCACCTCCCAGCAATAGGTGGCTGCTGAAGCTCCTTCAGGTATTTCGACGGTCGCTGTGACGGTTTCCGACTCTTCTTGGTCGACGTTCACGCTGGTCTCGCTAAGGGTCACGGTGAAGGAGGAGGCGGAAGCGCATCCATTCCCCGTTCCTTCTTCGACAGCGAGATTGACCGTTTGATTGGATCGTCCAGTGTTTTCAACCTCGATGAGGTAGTCAATTTCTTCCTCACCGTTCCAATTCTTGTTCTTGTTGTTGATGGTNAGGTCAACGCCAAACAAAGCGCTTCCAGAGCCATCGGCCGCGGTGGTGGTCACATCAGCCGTTGAGGGTTCAGGAATTTCTGCAGCGGGCGCTCCAATGACGGCCGTGATGGTGACGGTGATGGTGGTGACGCAAGCCGAACCAGCTTCCACGGTTTGAGCGACGCTCACGTTCATGTCAGCCTCTTCATAACTCCCGCCATCAATTTGTCCTGGGATTTGGGTGACGGTTGAGGAAAATCCTTGGCAGTCTTCGCTGGCTTCTTGCGAGGATTGAATGTTCACAGTAACCGGGTCTGAACCCGTGTTTCGAACCCGAATGGTGTATTCACCTGCTTCGCCGGGGTTGACTTCCATGGCGCTTGGAATGGGCGTCACCGAAATGGAAGCGGCTCGGCCGTCAGCGGAAACTCCCGGCGCCGTCAATGGAAGCAGAGCACTGCACATCACAAGGGCGAGGAAGATGGCCGTGCGGCGGGAAGCGGTTACTGCGCTTGCCGTAGGCATCATGGCCTGCGCTCAGCGTTCTCCTATCAAAACCCTATGCTCCACATGCTTCAACAAACGGCGTTGAGTCAAGCCTTCACGAAGGTGCTGGCTGGCGAACCGCAATTCACACACGCCTCGATTTCATGGGCATTGCAACCGTTGAATCCATCGGCGTGATAGCGTGCACCGCACGATGGACAACCCACCATGGCCGTAGTGATGGGTTCGCGGCACGTCCAACACATCGGTGGTGGGGAAACCGCCGGCGCCTCCGAAGTCGCCGCAGGAGACACCGGACGGACAGCGGGAGCGACGGCTGCCGTTGCCTGAACCTGATTCGAAACCGGTGGTGTTTGAGGCTGGAGCGCGGGCAACGGTTGACCGGGCATCGGCACCGGTAACTGGCCTTGGTTTGGTGAGGAGTTGTCCTCTCGGCCACGAAGCATTTGGATGCCCAACCAGGCGAAGGCGACGAGGAGAACCGCACCGAGGAGCGCGATCGTAAACGCAGAGTTCAGTCCGCTCTCACCAGAGGTTCCAATGGGTTCCCCGGTAGAGGAGGCAGTAAAGGAGTAGNTTGGCTCGGAAGCCGTGCTTTGAGCCAAGCGCACGACAATGTCAGCTGTTCCCGGCGAGTCGGCTCGTACATTCAGCCGAACCAGAACCGACTGGCCCATTTCAAGGTCGAGGATGTCGTTTCCGTCAATCGAGACGGCCCACTTCTCCGGCTCTTCAACGACCAACTGACGCTGAAGAGGAGTGTTTCCCGTGTTGGTGAGTTCCAGCGTGACCTGCCGCTCCTGCCCGGTGGTGAACACTGGCACGGCGCCAATGTCCCACGAAACTTGTTCATTGGTCGCCACCAAGAGACCAACCGTGGTGGTTCGTTCCACGCCTCCATCGTTGAGCACGAGCGTGAAGGAAGGTTCACTCATCGGCGCCAGGTTGGCGGCGATGAGCACGTTGCACACCACCGGTGAAACCTCACCCTTGACCACGGAGCCAACCGGGGTGCAATCACCAAACAGACCCGGGTCAAGTTGGAGGCTGGCGCTTGGATTCCATGCCGTTTCGGCTTCGTTGCTGACCAACCATGTGAACTTGAGGTTCTCGCCCGAGGGATGAGCTCCGCCGNCTTGGGGGGTGTCAAACATGGTGCCGTCTTGAAGTTCCAAGCCAAGGAACGTCACGACTGGCTCCGGGAGAACCTCAACGGTCAAATCGCCCGCCCAAGTGAACCGGTTGGAACCGTTGTCAAGATGGAGTTGAATTTGGCCTGAGCGGGCATTGTTGCCGGCCTCGAGGGTGTAGAGGAGGTTTTTGCTGGTGGCCCATGGCAATTCAACGACCTCGAGGGAGGAGGAAACAGACCATCCGGTTGGCAGTTCAAACGAAGGCGTCAAGTCGAGGTCGATGTTGCCTTTGTGCTCGATGGAATACCGAAGCGTGATGCTGGAGTCAGGNCGGAGGGTNCCGATGGAGGACTCGACGTTCACCAATACTTCGCGCACCGTCATGACTTGAATTGGAATGTCGAAAACAACCAATTCCTGTTGCTCAGTTTGGCTCACGGCGGTTAATTTCATCATGCGTTCAGCGCCTGCGGCGGTCATCACTTGTGGGGGCGTAAACATCAGCCCAACCGCTCTGAAAGATTCACTGCTGATGAGTCCAGTTGAACCGGAGGAAGCCCCACCTTCGCTTCCAAGATTGGTAAACCCTGCTTGCCAGCCAGCGGGCGCCTCAAGGAAGAGATCGTACCCGATGGGTGCATTTCCATTGTTCAGGAATCGCACCGAGATGTTGGTGGGTTCTGATGGATGAACGGGAACCACTTGATAATCAAATTCCAAGCCCGCTTCCGGAAGGTCAGGAACGACGAGGTCTATGCTTAATGGATAGTCCACACTGTTGTCAACGTCCAACGCCAACAGGTCAATGCGGTAGGTCCCAGGGGCAGGGGGAGCAGGATGAACAAGCGTGACGAAGATGGATTCGGACGCCTGACCCTCCATGGAGAAATTGGATTCTGTGCTGCCGACGTACCACGGCATGGTTTGGCCTGTTTCAACGTGGACAGCCTGGTTGGTTTGCATCGAAGCATTGGTTGAAATCAACGCCGTGTTGGTGAGTGAGATGTTCCACGAAGTCGTCGTGATGCTGCTTGAGTTGAGGGTTTGGACCGGTGTTGAAGTTTCTAATTTCACCCCCGGGGCTGTCACGTTTACTTGGACGTCCAGCCGATTGTTGTCTTCGCGGATTTCCTCCATCGTATCGTCCGGGTCGATGATGAATGAGAGGGTCGTGGAGCCGGCCGTTTGAGGCGTCCATGGCCACATGAGGACCTTGGTTGAACCAGCCCCAAGTTCGATGGTGCGGCGAGAAAGTTCCGTTCCGTCGACCTCAAAGGCGATTGGGAAGGTGTTGGCCTTGGCGTTTCCGAAGTTGAAGAATGAAGTGGTCAGTTGGACGGGGTCGTCCACTTGAGGAATGGCGACGTCCATCTCGAAATCCTCGGGAACCACCTTCGGGTCAGGCCGCAAATCGTTGACCCCGTGTCCCAAAACGGCGACAGCGTAGGGTTGTGTTTTTCCACCGCTATGCTGCGCGTCTTTCACTTTCAACGTCCAAGTCCCCATGGCGGCGTTGTCGATCAAAACGACTTCCAAGTTGTTGACGCTGTCCCGTGCCCCACCGGTCGCCGAACGTCCGTTAGCAAAATCATTACCAAGGTAGACCGTTCCGTCTGGAGAGGTGATTTCCAAGTCCAAATCGTTAACCAGTTGAGCGGAAGAGAAGCGTGAACCACGCTCATCCGACCACGTTAAGACGGCTTTGAACAACCCCGAGGACTGGGAGACATTGAACGAATACGATTTGCTATTACCGGTGCCGGACATGACCGAGCGGTCATCCACCCAAATGCCCTGACCTCCGGGCGGGGCCAAACTGTTACGAAGGTTGACGCGCCCCCATCCCTCGTCTTCGTTTGGAATGTCACGCGACCCAATGTCTTGGGCTCCAAGCACAAGCAGCGCTTTGACCAGAGCCCCCTGGGGTGAAGGCCGTTGAGCGATTTCTTCGAGGTATTCACGAACCATGACCGCAGCCCCCGCCGCATTGGGCGTGGCCATTGAGGTCCCCGTGTACTCGAGGTAGTAGGAATTTCTCCACGACGCTCCGTTGGTGTCGGTGGCTTCTTGGGCGCGACAAGAGCGAACATAAGCACCCGGAGCGACCAAATCCGGTTTGATGCGACCGTCATCGGTGGGTCCTCTGGAAGAGCCACTCCAGATGCTGTCTGGGGAGCCGCTGCCGCGGTTTTTATGGTTGCCAACGGAAATCACGTTCTTAGCGGTGGCCGGTGGCGAGACGGTTCCTGAATTTGGGCCGTCGTTTCCGGCCGCAAACAGAATCGTCATGCCCTCAACGCCGTTGTAATAGCGGTCGAAGTAATTCGCTCGGTCGTCGACGTCCTCCGTCTCGGAGTTGTATTTTGATTGTTCACTCGCGGCCGAAGAACCCCAGGAGTTGGTGTGGGTTCGGGCACCAGCGTTGTAGGCCGTGTTGAGCAAGTTGTTGAGGGAAGGGGATTGGAAATTTCCTGTGTTGTCGTTTTCCATGGCTTGGAAGTAGAGGTCAGCCGCCTGGGCAACCCCTCCATATCCTCCGCGGAAGCCGTCGCCCAACACGGTGCAAGCGACGTGGGTGCCGTGGCCAGAGTGCTTGTCAGCGGTTGAGCCATCGCCGATGACATCGTAGTTGCCCACCACGCGGGTTCCAAAGTCCCCATGGTCCTCATCAAGCCCCGAATCGGCCACGGCCACGGTTTGTCCAGAACCGTCCAAATCGGTGGTAAAGTACGTCGTCATCGTGTTCGCTTTCATGTGGCCACGGGACTGGTCGTTGAACGCTGCAAAGGCAGGGTCGGGGCGAAGTTGCATCACCGATGGTTGCAGCAACAAGGAAGCAAGGTCAACCGAAGCGAGCCTTCCCTCGAAGCGGCCTGCATCCCATGCTTTTGACTCGACAAACGTCTGCCTCGCAACTTCCCCAAGGTCTTGTTCCAACGTGAAACCGAATTGATCGGTCAAAGAGACGATGTCAAGGGGCCCGGTGGCATCTCGCCAACCGTCCAGACGGAGCAGAAGGTTCTCCAGAGCTGATTCACCTTCATTCAGGAGAACAACGTCCACCAAGTCAGGATGAAGGAACATCCCAATTGGCACGGCATGGCTGGTGAGAACGGCTCCATGGAGTTCTGCTTGTTGGAGCGCCGCAGGCGTGCCTTGAACCATCAAACCAGACGGAGAGATGAATTCTCGAACCGCTAAACCTGGAACCTGTTCAAGTTCCAACCGGACATCATGGAATCGCATCTCGTTGGAAACGATGAGCATCAGCACGTCGAACCTTGGTTCCAACAACGATTCCGGGACCGGCCGATTCAGCGTGAACCCGGTGGCATCAAAGGTACCGAGGGGCGTGATGGCGAGGAGGTCTCGGGACTCGTCCGTCAAGCCATCATCCATGACACCAACGGCCTCACGGTAGACATCATCACTGACCTCAAAGCGAACCCAATCGGGATTGAAGGTNGTCACCTCGTTCCTCTCATCGCTTCCGTGAGTGAAGAAGGAACTCGATGTTGAGAACAGGAGGAGAAGAACAAACACACCTGCGGAGAGGCGGTTGGAAACTCCAGCCATGGAATGGCCTCTTGTTCCTGTCCTTTATCGGTTCGGTCTGCTTGTCTAAACAGGGCTCAATCCAACGGCCAAATGTGTCGCTCGGCTTTGTCCATGAAAATTTCCTGAGACCATTCGCCCACTTCGTGGACAAAGGCATCGGGTTGCCGCAATTGACCGGTATAATCTCGGTACTCAAGTTCGATGACAATGTTGTATTCAGCCCACACGGTGTACCCGATGACCATCATCTCCAAATCATCGCCGGAAATTGAGGCATGACCCTCGAGAACATCGAGTTCAAGGGCCATGCGTTCGATGAGTTCGCCTTCTTTTGTTTGGAATTCTATTTCCAAGACCACATCGGTGATGTCCCGGCTGCCGTCGTTATGAAGTTCGGTCATCATCAGATGGCCGCCCCGTTGCATGTAATGGGTCTCAACGGTGACGGCATCCCGTGGAAGCAACCAGTACCAACCGCTCAATGCCAGCGTGATGAGCATGAACAGCACGGCACCGGCCATGGCNACCCTCGCTGGAGTGACCTCCCGCTTGAGCGTNATCAACAACTTTGCAGCCTCTTGTTCGGCCTCCCAATCTTCGAACGCTTCGTCCTCCGAAGGAGAACCGCCCGTTCGCAAATCATCCGCAGTTGGTTCCGACATCATGCATCACCCGAAAATCATGGCCAAACCGCTGGCAAGCGCNGAACTGATGGGGTCAATCACCATCACGTGGCGAGTTTCAACAAACTCGCCCGTGAGGGACCCAACAAGGGAAAGATCGGTAACAATTCCGTTAACACCAACCGAGGATGCAGTGGGGACAATGCCCGTGAATTGGGCATCCAAAAGCACGGCTCGCCCCTCCATTTCGAAGTCCCCAAGGATCGGGTTCAACCACGGCTCAATGACACCCGGCTGGACGTAGGCTTCAGCGGTGGCCACCAAGCGTCCGTCAGTGATGTCATCAATGACGATGATCGGGTATTCTCCTGGCAAGGTGTAGAGGTGGATGGTTGCCCCTTTGAGGTTTTGACCAACCACTTCCACCCGTTCAATCGTCACGCCTGGCTGGGCGGGAACATCGGTCTGACGAACGTAGACTTTCTTGACNCCTGAGCCCGATGATTCAACGCGCATACCGAAATCATCGGTCAATTCCAACACGAATCGGGTGGGCAAGTCCTCGGCGAGCATCAGCACATCGCCTTTGGCTTCAATGGCGCGTCCACTGGCCTCCAAGTAGAGATCCATATCGTTTGTATTGGATGAATAATCCAGCGTTCGCATGCCTTGGAAGGCCGTTTGCTTTCGGATGTCAAAGCGGGTATCAGGAACGGTGGAGAGTGCCATTTCACCTGGTAGGTCTCGCATGAACGCCGTGGAAGGGTACCAAAATCCGTCAATGTACCGCAATTGTTTGAGCATCAACGAATCTGCCGAGTGGCCGTTGATTCGGTAAATTTCGGGAACGACGAGTTCCAGAACCAACACATCGCCAATAACAGCCGAAACATCCGTGGATTGTGGGATTCCAACCACCAACGCTTCAACCCTCGTCAATGCGTTGTGGTCGATGAGAATGGCATGGGCTGATTTCAGTCGGACGCCAGCGTCGTAATACATGTCAACTGAAACTCGGGGAACGGTCAGGTTTTCTTGGGTTGAAAANAGCGCATTGATCTCAACGTTGCGCGGCATGGTGGTGTCAAGGCCATCGATGAAGAGTTCAGCGTCTTGGCCGTCCAATCCGTTGGCGATGATGGTGAGTTGAGGGTACATCGGCTGCCATTGCGACATCTTGAGATCAATTTCGTAGGTGGGGACGCCAGCGAGCATCCTGAAATCATACACCACTTCGATTTTCCCAGCAGGAAGGGAGGGCATCCATGCCCGAAGATGCCAAGCTCTCATGTCCTGCAATGTCAACCCCTCATTGGCGAGTTGACTGAGGTTCACATCGGCCATCTCGTCGTCATCGACTCGGCCATCTTCCAATGCGTCCACCAAGGCTTCCGCTGCGGTGATGTTGATGGACTCAAGGATGGTGAGGGCTTGAACCCGTTCGGTAGCATCAATTCGACCGTCTTGAAGAATCGCTTCCATGGGTCCACGGGTGGTGGCCGTGAAGGCCGGCATGCGCGACAGATTCGCTTCGAGNCGCGTTTGTTCCAGCGCTTCCACTCCAAGGCCATGCATCCAGTCGGGTTGGGCTTCAAGGTTCGACCCTTTCTTGAGGTCCACGGTCATGTTGAACGCCTCGCCGGTGAACAAATCCAAGCCAAGGCTCATGTTTTCGTTTTCCCCAATTTCTCCGCCGACGTTCACGGTCAAGGCGTGAACGAAATCGTTCACGACACTACCAAAGTCCACGAGGTCTCCGAGGAAGAACGAAAGCGCTTCAATGCCTTCTTCTTCCCCAAAGGTGGGGAGTTCGAGCCCTTCTGAGTCCACGTCGGAAGGCAAGGTAAGGGAAATGTTCGCGGGAAGGGGGTCAAAGTAAACCTGCCCGTTGAGTCCAAGGAAGGGGTTTGAATGAGTGGAGGCGTCTTCGAAAGAAACGCTGAAGGGGGAGGACGAACTTCGCACCAACCGGACTTCTGAGTTGCCTTCGGGTCCAGTGGAACCTGGAATGAGCGGACTGAGCCGTTCGATGGACGTGATGTCCGAAATTTTCAGACTAAGGCTTGCCTCAGCCGTGTCTTCATTCACCCAGAACCGCATGTGGTCGCCGTCCATGGTCAAGGGCGTGCTGGCATTGGTCATCTGAACCTGAATGCTCTCCATCGGCCCATCGGCCACATAACCCACGGTGTCGCCCAAGACGAGGGTGAACTCGGCGGGAAGTCCAGAGAGGCGTATGGCATTGCGTTGCTCTCCGGATTGGCCCCCGTAGGTGATGGTTCCAATGGGTTCACTCGCCAGGTATTGGAGCGAGTCCGCTTGTTGGAGGATGTCGAATTGCGCTGGGCGATTGGACACCATAGCGGATTGTTTGATGGCGTTGGCCATGTCGCCTCCGTCGTGCTTGATGTGCCCAATCAACAACGAGCCGCTGGGCGAACCATCCAACTGCATGTCTCGAACTTCATTGATGGGGTCGAAGGCGTGCCGGACCTGAGATATACCGCCGATTCGCATGCTCATGGCCACGGGAACCAACGGGTCAACCGGTCCCAAACGTCCGTCCACGAGGGTGATTTCAGTGTCCTCGGAGAGTAAAATATGGTCCATTTCGGGCAGCCAAGGTTGCGGGCTGCTCGCAAGGGCGAACTGCAGGTGTCCGATCTCCATGGATTCCCGATTGCTGCTTGGCAAGCTCTTCTTGACCTGATTGAAACACTGAATGTCAATCACGCCACCGGTGGAACCCGCCGTCCCAACGACAGCGGTGGGCAAGCCGTTGAGAATGGCTCCGATGTCGAGAACAATTTCCACCACNGTAAGCAGCGCATTGTCAAAGAATTGCGCAACGGTGTTGAGGTTTGGATTGTCAAAGTTCACCCGATTGACGCCCGTGGAGGACAGCAGGAAACTGCCTTGGATGACAATGACGCGCGGAAGGTCTTCAATTTCCACTACCATGGAGGAACTGTCACCGGAATAGCCCCCTCGCTTGAAGGTTGAAGCATAGTTGAACTCCTTGATGGCCGACGTACCAGCAATCAACAGCAGCGTGTTGGGTGGTGAGGCGGGGTTGATTGGAAGGGTGGGGTCGTTGACGTTGTTGCTGTTGTCGGCGGAGAAATTCTTGATGGCGATCATCAAGGAAAGTCGGTCTGGAATTTCTCCGGGTAAATTCACCGAACCCGGCGCTTCGCCGATGGTCGTGAAGATGGCGGCAATTTCATCCGGATGGAGGCTCCCTGAAGGAAGGCCTCGAATCCATAGACGGGAGTCGGTGATGTTTCCAAAGGGGTCGTCACCTTCAGGGACGTTTGACCGGTCCTCAAAGTAGTGTATGTAGACGTCTGTGCCCACATCGGAGTATATCTCGATGGTGTCGAAACTGTTGTCTCCAAGGTTGTCGTTGCGCAACGTCAAGTCGACTTNGCTGGGAATGATGGTGTTTCCTTCCTCNGGNTGGAAGCCAACATCGAGGTAGGCGTATTCAAGAATGTCAATGGATTGGTCGGGCTGAACCTCTCCAAAGCGAACGTAACCCACGCCAATGCCAATGCCGCATTTGTGNNCCCTGCTCTTGGCATCGTAGTCGGTTTCAGGATCGTAATTCAAAGTCTCGCTGCAATCGGTTTGGTCGGTGCTCCCCGGTGCATTCGGGTTGTTCAAGCGAACGGCGTAGGGGGCCGTGATTCCTGTCAGCGACAAATCGCTGGAGTTCACGTTGCCCAGCAGAAGNGATGCAAGGAATTGTTGAGGGAGGGCGATGGCGCTGCTAATGTCAAATGATATTCGTTCAATACCAACGCCTAGGGTCACATCGGAGGGGGGTTGAGTAAAGCGTGTATCCACGACAATGGCGTAGGATTCTGAGTTGGAGAGCGTGATGTCAAAAGCAAGGCCTTTCATCAACGTGACTTCGAGGTGTTCGAGTTCATTCCACAGCGGGTCGTTGATGTTCAGCGCATTTACAGCCCACTGAAAGGTCGGTCGAATCCATAGCTCCGTAGGCAAACCGGGGGCACCGGGGATGGGATTGCTGCCCGTCTCAATGCCAAAGCCTTCGCCAAGCGTGGTCAATCCCTCCAAGGTCAATCCCACTGAAAGGTCGTCTGAACCGTCCCCGTCGATGTCGATGTAGTTCTCAAACAAGACCAAATCGGTGCCAACCAACAATTCGCCCGTGAAGGTACCCTGGTCCCACGCCTCATAGGATGGGCCGTTGTTTCGAGATGAAAAATTCACGTAAACGGCATAGGTGTTGATGCCGATGCCAAGCAGGTTGTCAAGGCCGAGGTTTTCAACGGAAAACAGCGTCTGCCAGAGGTTGTAAGGCCATGCATCCGGGTGAGTGGCAACGTCGGTAAGAAATTCATACGGTCGGGGGTGGTCTTCTTCGAAAGGCGAAGTGTCCCGAAGTTCAACTTGATTCAACACGTTTTCTGCGTCCGCCAACGCATCGCCAGTCTGTACCGGCCGCTTGGAGGCGTCCACCAAGGCAAAGGCGGATTGTGCTCCTTGAATCGCAACCAGCGACTCACCCTCTGCTGCACGGTCTTCGAGGGTGGAAGCAAACGCATCGAGCACACCAAAGTCATCCCGGGCCACGGTTACGTCGCCTGAAACAGGAGGCATCATGGAAAACAGCATGATTCCCACCAGCAAGACGGCCATGCGTCCACGCCGGTTGGGTTGTGGAAGGCCCACCCGCAAGAGACGCAGCGCAGGCTCATCCATGCTTCTGCCTCAGGGCTCCTCCTTTGAGAAGCATTCGCCGGATTGATTCAGAAAACACAACTTCAGGCGCCGCGGTTCACCCGTCCACGACGATGGTCTGGTCCGAGGCGCAAGCAGGGCAGGCAACAAGCGCTTGGCGAAGGCCTGCCGGCATGTCAATTTCAAACACAGCACCGCATGAAGTGCAGGTATGTCGGACCGCTTGAGGGGTGGGAAGCACCGGAGGGACCTGCGCAGGGGAAGCAGGTTCAGGTGGCGTTTCTTGTTCATTGACGGTGGTTTCGGGGAGTGAAACGGACATCGCTGAGGGCGTGATTTCCTCAGGTGCTTCGCTGCTCGACGAGGGGTCTCCTGGAAGAGCGACTCCGCCGGTGGAAGTCGTCGGAAGTGAAACGGGAGAAGAGGTGGCAGCGGGCACCTCAACGGCCACGGCTGAAGCCCCTGCAATCTCTTCGACGAGATCGTCCATTGGTTGACCAAAAGAGGTGTCGTCATCGTTGAACATGGCAGCAGCCTCAGCGGCCGCTTGATTGCTGGCCGGGGACATCGAAACTTGGGCGGCTTGCGGAGCAAAACCTGCGTTCACGTCCGCTTGGTTTGATGAACCATAAATGGCTTCCATTTCAGCCTGAGCTTGGGCTGCACGCCGTTCTTCTTGGGACACCGGTTCGCCCATGTCAACACCAGCATAATCCTCGGGCTTTGAAAAGAAACCGAGCTTGCTTTGTTGTGCGACGCCCGCCATGTGGGCGTGGGCTTCCTCGCGACTCAGCCCTTTTTCAATGAGGAGATTAAGTCCTCGATTTCGCTGGATGGTTCGGAACCCAAGAAGTCCAACGCCACCAATCACAAGTGCCACAAGGAGCGCGATGATGGCAAACGATGGCGAACTGGATGAGGTTGGTGCAGCGGCGATGTCAATGGAAAAAGCGTAATTGGCAGAATTGTTTGAATTGTCAAAGACCGTGACGACGATTTCCTGCAATCCCGGGCTGNCAAACGTGATGGAGGGGTTCAAGCCGACGCGGTCGGGGTCGTCTTTGAGTACACCGTTCCCGTCGGTGTCCTTTCCAGGTTGTAGGTCCCAATGAACACGAAGTGTGGCGTTATCATCGTAGTCATCGAAGACCACGACCTCAAAGGAAATTGCCTCCCCTTCGGTGGCGGTGGTTGGGAAATTGGGTAAAAGGGAAGCATCAAACCTTGGAATGGTCGGATCAACCGAATTGATGACCGCAGAAAGCGTACCAACGTTGCCACTCGCATCCTTGACCGTAAGGGAAACCTCGTACATTCGAATTTCATCAGGGGTAAACGTAAGCGAGGAAACGTTGGTTGTGACCTCTCCATCGATGGTCCAATCGCATGAATCGGTTTGATGGTCATCGGTGCTGGCCGTGCAGGACAGTTGGATGGCGTTGTTGACATCAATTCGCCATCCATCTGCAATTGATGTGGCGGTGGATTGAATTCGCGCCACGGGCGGTGTGACGTCCTGAACCGTGACGGCGTAGGTCGTCGAGGCTTGTTGACCGGAAGGGGCGGTCATGACGACCGAGACGGTTTTTTCACCCGGAACAGACCAAGATGGTGACACGACAACCCCCGTGGCATCTGCATCGTTGGCCGGGTTGCCGTCGTTATCGCTGTCCACGGAGGCGTCATAATCCCACGAAAAGGTTCCTTGCTGGCCCAAGCGGTTGGGCGTGGAGGAGGCGTTCAGGGAAATCGATTCACCCAGGGAGACGGTGGCCATTTGTTCATCCGTGATGACCGGTGTCAACGGCGGCGCTAATTCCAGCCTAACACTGATGCGCAGCATTTCCGTCCCGTTTCCACCGCCAAGTGGAGCATCGGTGTTGTCCACCACCAGCAGCAATTCTTCACCTTCAAGAGCGGAAGGGACCTGCCACGTTAGCGACTGCGGTGTTTCCACGGACTGAAGGGCCCCACCGTCGATGAATTGTACGCCGACGCCCCCGGCGAGGTAACGGTCATGCATCGTTCGGGTTTGCAAATAGACATCGCCGACGAACGTGAGGTCCCAAGCCGANAGAACGACCGTGGTCCCTGCGTCCAAGCGAAGGTCGTCGCCGGACAACAGCACATCAAACCCGCCTGCATCAACGGACAGCAAGTCATGGTAGGGCGTCCAGTAGGCTTGGTNCAATCGGTCAACGGTGGCCGAAACCGTGCTTCGCACGCCGCCTTGGTCGCCCAGACCAGCGTCGCCGTCGTGGGCGGTATTGTCGAGCACCATGTACCAGCGTTTGGCCGAGATGGAAGGGGGAACCTTCCAATGGAATTCAAGNGCTCCCAAAGCCGATTCAGTGCTGGCAGGTTGAGCCATCACCGACCGGTAAGATTGGCCCAATTCGTAAGGCTGAATGCTGTTTTCATCAAAAAAGAGCACGTCGAGGGCATCGTCAACCACAATGATGCTGAGGTCGTAAACGTCCCCGGGTTGAAGCGTTCCNAGGTCCACGATGACGCACACATCGGGGTCGATGTCGAGGGTTGAGGGGAGCGTTTCTGAGGTTTGCGTGAGGCAACCAGGNGCATCTCGCCCAACATCGGCTTGAACGGTCAACGGCGCTGCAAGCAAAAGGAAGACCAAACCCCAAGCCATTGACCAACGCATAGCCGCTCCATCTCCGCGTTTCATTTCAACGATTGGGTGGAATGCTCGCTGCGGTCCAACCCTCTTTGGTCCAAACCAAATGGTCCACGCCTCCATCGTCGTTGATCACCATTCGATCGTTGTCATTGAGGGCNACCACCGGTAGGCCCTCGGCCTCCGCTGCCGCTTCTTGTTGAGGNCCGGTGGAGGATTTGATGCGGTTGCTGTAGTGGGTGAGCGCCAAAACCGATGCTCCAACAGCCCGGGCNGAAGCGGCGGCTCCTGTGGCGGTTGAATGCTGATGCTCNTCGGCCTTGGCTTGTTGCTCGTCGAGGAAGGTGGCCTCATGGATCAGGAGGGTNGGTGAAACATCAGCCGCCCAAGCAGGCGGTTNTGATTCGGTGTCCCCTGANATGAGGACGCTGATGGCTGCACGTTCTCCACCTCGGAACCAAGCCGCCTCAAGGGTGCTTCCATCGGCTGCCTGTACATCCTCTCCTCGGGCAAGCATGGCNCGTTGTTTGGAAGTGAGNTGGAGGTCGTTGGCGCGTGCTCGGTCGAATTTTCCAGCCATGGCGTGTTGCCGAACCATCCAGCCGCATGACGGAACCGTGTGGCTGGTGGGCAAAGGGGAGAGGACGCTGTTGTTCCAACCCGCAGGCTGGGGCATCTCCTCGAGCAAACTGGCCTTCCCGGTTTGGGGGTCAAGCTCAATCCACCGGTCGGCAAGAACATCACCAAGGACCCAATGGATGGGAAATCGAATTGACGCTCCTCCAAGTGAAAACCATGCCAACCACTGGCGAGCAAGGTCNGCCGGTGCAACGCTGTCGGGCAANGATGCTCCTTGGAGCAACGCTTCAATCGCATCGGACGAGGTCGGGCCGAGCACGAGAAGGGGGCTTTGTCGGTTTTCCAAATCCATGGACTGCAACCATGGCAGCGCGCCCCACGTGTGGTCGAGGTGCCCGTGGGTAAAGGCGAGCACATCCACAGCACTGGGTTTGAGCGTGGAGCCCACGGAATGCTTCTTCAGACGGCGGCGCTGTTGACTGTAACGGGTTTGAAAGCCCTCACCTGCATCGATGACGGCAATGCCGTCGGGGCCTTTCACCAAACTGCCACTGACGGCTCGGTCGGGNGTGGGTCGGGCCGAAGCCGTACCAAGGACGTGAACATCAAGCGCCATGCGAATTCACCTCATGATTGAATGGGGATTGGAGTGGGGGGAAACCATCGAAGAAGGACGATGTCGTCAATGGCCCGAATCCAGCGCCAGGGAACGGCGAGAGGTAGCGAACCTTCAACCAGGACTTCGGGCGTCCCTCGTACGAACAGATGGGTGCAATGAAGCGATTCGGCGTCGATGACGGCATCGTGAACGACGCCCAGTTTCCGTCCATCGGGCAAATAGACGTCCAAGCCCGTCCAGTGGGACATGACCTCAACGCCTTGGACCATACCAACCGGTTCCGCTGAGGCTCAATAAAGCCACGGCTCATGAAGAGAAAAATCAGGCCAATGTTGAGCACGGGGCTCGGCTTCACTTGCCACGGTTCAGGTTGGCACGGAGCGAAGGTCGCAACTTCTCAGCGCCCTTGCCCTTCTTGTGCAGACCACGACCACGCTTACCAGCGGAGGTCTTGCCACGGTAGGCACGTCCACGGTGNGCGNTCTTNCCGTTNGCACGNGAGAACACACCGAGNTGCTTGTCGTTGATGATGGCAGGGTGGTGGGTGTCAATCATGATGACTTCGAAGTACTTGTGCTTCCCGTCTTGGCCAACCCAGTAGGAGTTGAGAACCTCGAGGTTGGGGAAGTGGCGGTTTACACGCTCTTCNGCGATGCGCTGCGTGTTCTTGGCCATGGTGATCTTGGAGATACCGGCCTTGGATGGCTTGCGCTTCATGTGAATCTTGCCCTTGCGAAGTCCACCACGGCGAACGCGNGTTCGGATGAGGATGATGCCTTGCTTGGCCTTGTAGCCCATGCGGCGAGCAGCGTCCAAACGGGTTGGTCGCTCGATGCGGCAGTTGACAGGTTCACGGCGCCATTGGGCCATGCGCTCCTGTCGGTACATGTGGGGCAGTGCGTCTTTTGGACGTCGCCAGGTGTTGCGAACGTGNTGGTACAATCCTTGTGCCATGGTCATCACCTCTGCTTCTCAGCATCTCGCCGACCAATCTCCCCTTTATGAGCCTGCCCACGCGTTTTGAGAGGCTCACGGCGTCCATATCGGCAGACCTTCAGCCTGGATACCNCGCCACCCACCCCACAAGGAAATGACGTTGGACCAACCCATGTCTTGAAGCGATTTGGCAGCGATGGCGCTTCGAAAACCACCNCCACANTAGAGCACNATGCGCACATCGTCGGCNAAGTCATGCTTCTCGATGTCCCGTTCAATCACGCCTTTGCCGATGTGAATCGCGCCCTCCATGTGCCCGGCTTCAAACTCATGGCGCTCACGCACNTCCAGGACGACCAAGGNTTGGCCGTCCTCGGTCATCGCCCGCAGGTCCGCTGCTTCGCATTCAGCGATTTCGCTGCGCGCCGCCTCGACGATGGCGAGGAACCTCGGGGTGTGCTTCTTGGCCATGCATTGGCCACGGGGGTTAGCCTCTTGAGCACACCGCCCCAGCCGGAAGCATGGCAGGTCAAATCACGGGCCTTGACGCCGTTATGGAGGCGCTTGAACAGGGCGTCGCCATCGACCGCGTGCTGGTGGACCGAGACCATGACACCGCAGCGCTTCGCACCCTGTGCGAGGCCGCCGATATCCCACTTGAGGAAGGTTCCACCAACGACCTGTGGCGGATGTCAGCCGATGGTGCGCAAATCGCCTTGGCCTTGACTGGACGACCGCAAAGCGAATCGCTTGAGGAAGTGATGGCAGCCGGCGGTTGTGTCTGGTTGTTTGACGGCGTGGAATACTCCACTAATCTCGGTTTTGCCATCCGCACCGCCGAGGTATCAGGGGCCGACGCCGTTCTTCTCAACGTCTCCAAAACNCATGAAGAACGCCGCACGATTCGCCGAGCCAGCATGCGAGCCGACCGCTTCATTCCCGTCGTCTACACGTCAACCGATGACATCCTCAAGGCGGCCAAGGCCCATGATTTCCGAATCGTTGTCGCCGAGGACGTCGGCGAACAAGGACCGTGGGATGAAGACTTGACGGGCCACGTCATCTTGGTCGTCGGGGCCGAACGGGAGGGCGTGAGCCAACCGGTCTTGGAAGCCGCCGACGCTGTTGTGAAGCTCCCCATGGACGGTTTTGTTCCGTCCTACAACCTCCAAGTCGCCGTCAGTGTGTTAGCCGTGGAAGCCCTTCGTCAACGGGAATCTCGGGGAAAGTGAATTAAAGCGGTGGATTTGTGGTTTTGCCATGGGTTTCTTTGCAACCATTGGACGCGGCTGGGAAATGAGCAAATTGAGCATGAGCGTGGTCAAGAAAGACCCGGAACTGATGGTCTACATGATCTTCGCCGGTGTGATGAGCCTCGCCTGCCTCGTCGGTATGAGCATTCCACAGCTCTTCGAGATGGAGTGGGCGGTCAACGCTGATGGCTCATTCACTGGTGCNTACCTCGGCTTCACGTTCATCGCCTACATGGTGTTGAGCATCNTCGTNGTCTTCTGGAACTGTGCCATCGTCGCCAACGCCAACATCCGATTGACGGGTGGGGACCCGAAGTTTGCCGACGGTGTGAACGCAGCGCTCAAGCGCCTNCCNATCATCATNGTNTGGGGCATCATNGCNGGAACNGTTGGACTCATNCTCAAGTTCCTCGANGGCATTGCCAACAGCAGCGACCACCCAGGNATGCAAGCGGTCGCNNCNATCATNCACNTCATCGGNGGCNNNGNNTGGTGGTTCATGACCTTCTTCATGCTCCCACACCTCATCCTTGAAGGAAAGAGCGTCGGTGATGCGCTCAAATCCAGNAAGGCCATGTTCTGGGGAACATGGGGCGAAAACNTNNNNTCNGGNNTNGGNATNGGNTTNGTNGCCTTCCTTTTCGGCATCCCCATNGTGGNCCTGACCATTGGNCTAACCATCGTCGCTGGACCCTTTGGCCTTCTCATCGGCGCCGTGCTCATTGGTCTTTTGATCGCATGGGCCAACGCTGCNGAACANGTCGCNGTGGTCGCTTTGTACCGCTTCTCAAAGGACGGACAGATGCCGAAAATCTACCAAGACCAGGGCATGATGACCTACACCTTNGGCAACGCTCAAACCGTCTGATTCCNANTCAAGGGNCGTCAGCGTCTGAGGCTTGTGGGGCCGAANANCGCCATATGGCGTAAGAAAGCACCATCATGCCGAGTTGAGCCACCAAGCGAAGGACNTGCCAATGATGGGCGTAGGTCTTCCCGCTGAGTGGGATGTTGTTGTACCACATGTTGAANTTCGCCCAGTANATGCCNATNAGGAACACAAAGCTGCCAAGCGCCGCATGACGACGGGTCCATGGNAGAATNAGNCCAACGCCGATGGCGATCTCCATCACGCCNGTGATGAGNACCANAAANGNTGGGGTCGCCCAGCACGGCCGGAACAATGGGTTCGAACCAGGCGGTGTCGGTGAAATGCTGGACGCCGACGTTGACATACATCCCCCCAAAGACAATGGCGGCGACGGACAGGACCAAGGGTCGCATGGTTCTCCCTCAAGGCATGAACAAGTCAAGTTTTGCCTGACCATTGACCACATACCCAGAGATGGAAAATCATTCTACCATTTCATGAATTAAGCCGTTGCTCGTGTTCGTTGCTCTCTTCCTCACACGGTTGCAATGGAGGTTGGGAAATATCCCAACGAGGGTTGTCAATAAATCCATTTGGGGAAAACATGACAAAATAAGAATGCCCGATGTTGTAAATAAAACTCAGCGAACACACCAACAGCAAGAGTGGAAAGATAACAATCAAGCGCACGTGAAGACGCAGTATCATCTCGATGGTTTCAGTCCAAGGCACCAGCATCCCGGCCCGAACAAAACCAAACACGGCGAGGGCATTCCAAAGAGCTGTGTTGTTGTTGTAAGCTTGAATGCCGGACACTGCAATGTAATGGAAAAAATGCTCCACATAAACATGGCACCCTGTATACGCAAGCAAATAAAAATAAAAAATCAAACAAACTAAAACTCCCCAAGCCAGTTCATTTTGCTGCAGTCTTTCATCCATCCACTTCACCACCAAATGCGTTTAACCTGTCAACGGGCTCATCCTCAAGATGATCCATGAGAAGAGCCAACAGGGTTGAAAGGGGCTGCTTGAAGTCGGAATTGGCCGCCCCGGTTCGTGCTGCAAGAACGGTGGTTTTCAACGCACGAAGGCAGCCAGCGTTAGCATAATTCTGAACAAACAAGAGACGCTGGCGAGGATTTATCCCTTGTTCAAAGTCAAAGCAAGCGATGAGTTCGCTCGCTGCTTTTTCCCGTACATGTGAATTGCTGTCCCTCAATTTCAGTGTTAATTGACGAATAGCGTAGGCTTCTTGCCACAGGAAGAAACGTTCTCCAAACCCGAGAATTGAGATTGCACGCTCCCTGGGGTTCGCTGAGTTTGAGAATTCTTCACGGGCATAAATGCGTCCTGCGTGAGTTACATGGTCAACTCGATAGGTGATTGTATCGCCATTGAAGTTTTCATTCGTTTTGAAAATCATCCATCTTCCTCCAAATTAACCAAAGAGTGCTCCAAAATCGTTTTCCTTTTCCTGCTCAAAGAATGGCATTGAATCGATTCGATAGGCCAAGCCTCGTCGTGCGAGGACATCGTCAAGTGAAGTTTCAAGATCGTCCGCCGTCATCAGTTCATCCTTTCGCGAGAGGGCGAGAACCTGAGCGAACTGGATGACCTCAATCACCCATGCCCCACTGAGCCCTTTGCTTCGGTTCGCAATGGATTTTAGGACAGACGTCGTGATTGAATCATGCGTATCAATCGGCTTGATTTTGCGCTTGAGGATGCGCAGGCGTTGGTCAATCCCGGGAAGACCAACCTCAATGATTCGGTCGAAACGACCCGGTCGGTCAGCGATGGCTGGGTCGATGGAGCCGGAATGGTTGGTGGTGGCGACCGTAATGACGCCGCTGTTTTTGACCATCCCGTCCATGCATTGCAAGAATTCTCCAAGCAACGGATGGTCGGCCACTCGACGGTCCATGCCCCCTGTCGTGTCAATGTCTTCAACCACAATGAGCGTAGGTGAGAGTTTACGCGCCCGCTCATACACCGATTTGATGCACCCTCGGCTGCGGATCATTTCTGCGGAAACGAGAATGCTGGTCATTCCGGTACTGGAAGCGAGCCATTTTCCGATCATGGTCTTCCCCGTGCCTGGCGGACCAGCAAGAATGATGCCACGAGAAGAATTCATGCCCAAGGCTTCCAGTTTCGGGATGGCCTTGTGGAAATCGAGTACGTTGCGCTTGAGTTCCAACTTGACGTCTTCGTCCCATGCGATGAGTTCTCCCACACGTGGATCTTTTTTGATGAAACGATAGTCCAAATCAAAAAAACGACCTTTGAGTGGCCCGCACTCAAAGAAATCGTCTTCAAGCTCCTCCAACAAACGAAATCCGAACATGGATTTATCTTGCTTAAACAGCGAAGATTGTTCTCCTTCTGCCCGACGGTAGAACACTGAGATTCGCTCGTCTCCGTCGTCATCGGTGGAATACGTGAGCACCATTTTCCTTCCATCAGGTCGTACCATCAGGCGGATACCGGTATGGAGAAATTGTTGGTCATCCTCGTCAGGGATTTTTATCACGTTGTAAATTGGACTGACCTTTCGCTTCTTCTGAAGCTTGAATTCCTCTATCACCGACCAACCCTTGTCGGCCAGATGCACCTCTGAGAACATCTTCATCAATTGACCAAGGTTTTGGTTCCAATAACGTGAGCAATGCAAGTGATCCCCGCCAAGGAACTCCTCAACAATGATCGAAAATGGGTCTCTTTCATCGGGTTCCTTTTTCCCCCTGGCAACCATCTTTTTGGCTCGCTCAACCTCAGCCAGGTCAAGCGTGAACGGTCCGAAATCGGAGTCGACCACCACCGTGGTGTCCGTGGTTGTGATTCGATTTTGGATAGGCATCCTTGGTGGTATTCTTCTTGGATTTTAGTTTTGAAACGCCAAAATTCAAATTTGAATCATCAGGCTCCTAATTTTCACATTTAGGATGATTACGATTGAAACAAATGATGAACTACAAACTATGCTTCTGTCTGCCTATGAATATCTCAACACTCCCATTTCCGAACGACAAAAAGTGGCCCGGCCAGGCCCGGGTGAAAAATGGTATCGTGATATCAATGTGAACGGAATCGGAAAGCGTTGCCCAACATGCAATGTCAAAATGCGAAAAAAGCAATTTAAAAACGACCCAAACGCTGTTACTCGTGAACATATTGTCCCGCTTAATCTCGGAGGAAATAACAAGGTAAACGGGGCCTTTCCAAATTGTGTTGCTATGTGTCATGGATGCAATCAAGCACGAAATAAAGTTGTAAACATGTTTAACAAAACACTAAATCAAAAAATGGGAGCCGTTAAATTTCTTATTGAACAAGTGTACTGCAAAGGTGTGAAACTGGTTGAGAAGTATGTGAAAGCGTTTCGTCGCTACCTTGGCTACCAGAAATCAAAGAAACCGAGGATGCCTAACCCAATTGGCCACATTTCTTTTTCGAAACCTCCTGTTGTTGAGAAGAAAACCATCGTTGATTCCTCACAATATGACCTTACGCTCTATTCTTCTGTTCGAGACCTAAGACACTCGTTCGACCAAGTATGGAAAAATGAAGACGCTGTCCATGTTTCCCAACTTCACCCATCGGTAAGGGACCGTTGGTTTCCGGTGAAACCAGGAATGGGGCGCGTTCAGTACCGTTCAAAGAAGAAAGTAAAGGATTGGATGGACCTCTACCTTTCGGGGAAGATCGGTCAACTAACATTCCTCAATCGATTCCATTCAACCTAAACTCCGTTCGGAAGGAATCATTACGCTGTTCATTGGTTGAGGCCCGGTAGCCGTTCGATGAGAACCGCTTCNTCAACCAACCTCTCCCGGCATTTTGGAGGGAATGGNGCGACACCGGCNAGGACTTGTGAACACCAAAAGATGGTGCGNGAGCGGAGTTCGTCAAGCCANGATTCGGTACCCTCGTCAACCGAGAGGAGGTGTTTGTACGACGCAAGGGCCGACATCACTTCGTTGACCCAGGGGTGACCTTGAGGGCCAAAGACCCCAGATTCTTCCGTCCGAACACGTGCTNTTTCGACCAACTNTTCTGCAGCCTCAANCCATTCAGTCCCTTGAGGNTNAGACNCCTGNAGACCNGCTTCAGCNCCCTGCANCATACGAGCNACCGCCTCNCTNAGCCAGATGTCGCCNTGGTTCACNGCNCAGCCCCANCCGTCCTTCTTGNGGGCCGCTTGCTGGAAGATTTCGATGGCAGGGTCCCACTNGTTTTGGAGCAGGTGTTCAAGCCCGTCGTACCACATGAACCTCGCCGCTTCCAGCAGACGTTTCTGATAGCANCCTCTGAGGTTNTCTTCNGTGTAATACCGAACGCCATCGTCGCCAAAGGTGAGTGAATAACCCAAGTACAACTCGCACTCAAAGAGCGTGTTCTCCAACAATTTGTGCACGTTCATGTGGAAGCCACCCAGATGCGCCCACCAGCGACCTTGGTCAAGGCGAGGGTGAGTTTCCGCCAATTGCCTCAGGAGGTCGAGGTCAGCAAGCATTTGTTTGCAGACCGAGCGGTTTCCAAGTTCCTCTCGGTCCCACAAATCCCAGGTGTGGTTGAGTTTTTTCAAGAGTTCAACGGCTTTTGTTCGGGCCTCGTTTTGCTCGGTTTCAAAGGCGGCAACATCGAATTCGGTAGGCGGCCGATTGCCCTCAACCTTGAACGTGATCTCAAGACGAACAAGGCCGATGGAAGCATCTTGCCAGTGCACTGTGCTCACGGCGACAAAATCAACGTCGTATGCCTCTTTTCGATGCGGGTCGTAGCGAACCGTCCCTGAGAGGCGTCCATCGTCTAAAAAGACAAGTCCAGGGGGAAGTCGGACCAACGTGGGGCCTTGCATGAACCCCGTCATGTCCGAGAGAGCGCCGTCTGGTGTGTAGCTGAGCTCTTCCCCACAAGCAACCGTTCCCAAGTTGATTTCATGGCGCGTGATGGGGAGGTTGTTTCGTCCAGCACATCGGTAATGTTCGCTGTAAAGTTC
>PAWY01000042.1 GCA_002714305.1 Methanobacteriota archaeon
AACGTGCACGACAAACTGCTCATTGACGCCACCACGCTGGTGCCCACCGACCCGCGATCGCAAGATGAGCCCTTGGAAGGTTCCTACAATCAACCAACGCCGGCCTGGCGTCAGGGCGCCGGCGCCTCGGAACCTTTTGAGAACGTGGCGGCCGTTGAAGCGCTCCCGAACGTCCGGCAGGCTCGGATGCTTCGAGGCAACATGCTCGTTGTTTCAACCTCCATTGAGGGCACGCCCAGTCCCCAAACCGGCCAGCACGACGGGAACGACGAACAAGAAGGAAAGCGAATTGAACAAATTCTCCAATTAAGGAATTCAATTTGGCAATTGGATTCTGAAAAGAATCTCCGATGGTTATTCATCACCAACGACGACCTCGACATGACGCACACGAAAGCCCGACGTCGCTTGCTGTGGCAACTGACCTCCCGCTTTGATGTCGGGCGGGGATTGACGTTTGATGACGACCGTTCCCGTCTGTGTTGGGATGCCACCACGCCCATCCCCTCGGAAGAACACGGTGTTCGTCGATGGCCTGCCGTCACCCTTCACAACGAGGAAACACTGGCCAAGGTCGCTGCTCACCCCGAACTCAAGAAATACGAATGGCCACCCCACCTTTCTTTTGGGGGCCCTGAGTGATGGACGCAAAACAGGTGCTGTCGTTCATCAAAATCGAACACACCTTGTTTTCCCTTCCCTTTGTCCTCATTGGGTACCTCATCGCTCTGGAACAATTCAACCTTGAACCGGGTCTTGACTTGCTGTGGATTCTTCTCGCTGCCGTCGGTGCTCGAGGACTGGCCATGGCACTCAACCGCATTATTGACCGAGACATTGATGCGGCCAACCCTCGCACGCAGGGGCGCCATCTGGCCTCGGGCGCCATGAGCCTCCAGACGGCGTGGACGCTTGCTGCCGTGTTCTTGGTGATGCTTCTCGTTAGCGCTGGCTTGCTCAACGTGGTCGCCCTCATGATGGCATGGTTACCGGTTCTGGCGTTCGTCATCTACCCGTACATGAAACGGTTCACATGGTTGTGCCACTTTTGGTTGGGCTTGTGTTTGGGTTTAGCGCCGGCGGGAGCATGGGTTGCTATCGCTGCTGATGTGCACGGTTGGGCCTCCATCACGGGTCAATTCTCAAACGGCACCGACTTCTTGTGGGCTCCAACCATCCTCCCTATCTCCATTGGTGTAGCGCTGTGGATCGCCGCTTTTGACATCAATTACGCACGGATGGACATGGAGAACGACCGTGAACAAGGCATCCATTCCTTCCCTTCTTCGTTTGGCGATGCAGCGACAACACGAACGACCGTCCAACTCTCGCTTCTTTGGTTTGCTTGCTTTGCTATTTCCGACCCCATGGATGGCGTTTGGTTTCTCGGTGCTGCCCTGCTGATGGCGCTCGCCAACGTTGTGGTTGTCTTGCGCATGAATCGTTTTGATGACTTTCAAACCGTGCTTTTTCGAGTCTCCATGCTGACTGGATGGGTTCTCCTCGGTGCGCTTCTGGTCGGTTTAGGCGGGAACATTCCCGGGACGTGTGAATTCGTTCCGTTGCCTTCCCGCGTTGAGGAGTTTTGCCATTCTTTCTACAGAGTCTAGTTGTTTGCAAAATCATTGTTGATTCACCGGCATTCCACCGAAGGTGGTTACAAGATTTGAGAAGCGTCGTGAGGGTGAACCCCTCAAACTCGCTGGTGAAGGTTCTTGAGCCGACTTGAGAAACAGGGGCCATGAACCCCATTGTCGCTTCGCTGCTCGAGTTTAACAACGCCTTTGAAATTCCGAAACTCGACACACCGGCTCTCGGTCCTGACGAGTTGATTGAGTTGCGTATCAAACTGCTCACCGAAGAGGTCCAGGAGTACGCAGAGGCGGCACGTGCTGGCGATTTGGTGGAGGTCTTGGACGCCCTTGCTGACATTGGCTACATTCTCGCTGGAACCATCATCAACCACGGCATGCAGGACATTTACGACGACGCCTTCAATGAAGTCCATCGCTCAAACATGGCCAAACTGGTCGATGGCAAAGTGATTCGGAGAGAGGATGGAAAGGTCCTCAAGCCTGAAGGATGGCAACCCCCACACCTTGCCCAATTCCTTCCCGATGGCGCGTAAGTTCACTCACATGGTTTCATGAACAATGAGGCCTACCCCTTTCCATGAGCCGTCCTGTCGCATTGGTAACCGGTGGAGGTCGCGGCATTGGTGCCGCTATTTCCGACCGCTTGGCTGCGGATGGTTATGATGTGTTGCTGACGTACAATCAATCGTCAAAACCCGCCGAGATGATCGTCGATGCCATCCGTGAACGTGGCGACGATGCACTGGCGGTCAAGGTGGATTGTGCCGACCTCGGTGAAGTTGGGCTTCTGGGGCAGCATCCGTGGATGGAGCGAGGCATTGATGTCTTGGTCCTCAATCATGGCGTCTACAAGCGTGTTCAAGGCCACGCGATGACCTTGGATGATTTGACGGCGACCATGAAAACCAACTTTGAGGGTGCTGTAGCTGTTTGGAAGGCTGTTCAGGCCCACCTTACCGACCATGCTCGAATGGTGGTTGTGGGCTCACAATTGGGCACCCGGGGTTCACCTCATGGTGCTGACTACGCTGCCTCAAAAGCGGCGCTTTCAACTTGGGCGCGGTCTTTGGCCCAATCGGTTGGGCCTGAGGGTAAGCGAGTGAACATCCTCGCACCCGGCTACGTTGACACCGACATCCTCGCAGGCGACAGTCCCGAAAAGCGACAACAACGGGAACAAGAAGTGCCGCTCCAGCGCGTGGGCTCTCCTGAGGACATGGCCGCCACCGTCTCGTTTCTGGTTGGCCCGGACTCCGCCTACATCACCGGAGCCATTCTTCATGTGAATGGTGGACTTTATCTCCCCTGAAACGAACAATTCCGTTGGTGAAGGCATGGTCAACGATTGGGACGACGAGGGTTCATTTGAGGCCATGGCTGACCAACCTCTTCTTGAGGTTGACCTCACACAACGCAATCCCTTTGACCTCTCCAAGGCCCTTGAAGGCGCCGCTTTGGATGCGCTAAATCCGAGCGTCAAACGTTTCCAGTTGCACGCCGAGTTCGAGCCGGGGGGAGACCAACCAAAAGCAATTGAGGATTTAATTTCTCAATTGGAAAATGGACAAGAGCGATGCGTGTTACTTGGTGTGACGGGCAGCGGCAAGACCTTTGCCATGGCCAACATCATCCAGCACCTGAATATTCCAACCTTGATCATGAGCCACAACAAGACCCTTGCGAGGCAGTTGCATCAGGAAATGGTGGGTTATTTCCCGAACAATGCCGTCGAATATTTTGTTTCACATTATGACTATTATCAGCCAGAAGCCTACCTCGCCAAACGGGATTTGTACATTGACAAGGAACTCAGCATCAACGAACGCATTGAACAAGAACGGTTCGCCGCCGTGGCCTCCCTCGTATCTCGCCCAGACTGCGTGGTCGTTTCATCGGTCTCATGCATCTACGGACTGAATCCTCCCGAAACGTTCCTTGAATACCACCTTCGGTGCCATGTTGGGCAGGCCATTGAGACGAGCGACCTTCTCCGGGAATTGATCGAACTTCAATACCGTCGCACCACGACCGACCTCAAACGAGGCGAATGCAGGGTGCGGGGGGAAGTGGTGGACATCTGGATGCCGAGCCGAGATGACCCGCTGCGCATCGTGTTTGACTTTGACGGCATCAAAAGCATCCAAATCTGCGACCCCGTGACTTGGGAGACGCTAGACGGGCTGGAAGAAGCCTGGATTCATCCAAAGGAATTTTTCATGACCAGCCCCGAACGTTTCGAAGCGGCGCTTGAATCGATTGAGAATGAACTGAACGAACGGACGAAATGGTTCGCCAAGCAAGGCAAAGAATTGGAGCGTTATCGTTTGGAGCAGAAAACGGAGTATGACCTGGAAATGCTTCGTGAAATTGGACACTGCCAGTCGGTGGAAAACTACTCGCTTCACTTCGATGGCCGNGAGCCTGGACAACGGCCGTATTGCCTCCTTGATTTCTTTGCAGCCTGCGCCAATCAATTCCACGGCGACCCNCAAAAATTCCTTGTCATCATGGACGAGTCCCACGTGAGCCTNCCTCAGGTTGGTGGCATGTACCACGGNGACCGNTCNCGAAAAGAGAGCCTCATCACCCACGGTTTNCGACTTCCAACCGCNGCNGACAACCGNCCACTGAAGCTCCCGGAATTCCAAAGNCTCGTNCCTCAGATGGTGTATGTCTCTGCCACACCGGGTGAACGGGAACTTCGGCATTTGTGTGAAATCACCGGACAACCGGTTCCCAACGGTTTGTTGCATTCACCATCGGGCGGCGGGGCAGGAGAGCCGGATTTGGCGAAGAAGCACCCTGAAGCGGAATCGATGTACGATATGTTGCAGAGCATCCAAGGCATTGCAAAAATGGAACTCCGCCCAACCGGGTTGCTCGACCCGGAGATTGAGGTTCGTCCAACAGCGGGTCAGATCAACGACCTGCTGACCGAGATCAACGCACGCGTTGAACGAAAAGAGCGGTGCCTTGTCACGGTCATGACCATCAAGTTCGCAGAAGAGGTTGCGGCCTACCTCAATCGAATGGGCGTGAAAGCGCATCACTTGCATTCAGAAATTGATACCATTGAGCGCACTGAAATCATCAATGCTCTCCGATGGGGCCACATCGACGTCATCGTGGGAATCAACCTCCTGCGTGAAGGGCTTGACATTCCAGAGGTCAGTTTGGTCGCCATCTTTGATGCCGACCGTCAAGGCTTCCTGCGAAACGAGCGAAGTCTCCTGCAGACCATTGGAAGGGCTGCCCGCAACCAGCACGGCAAGGTGTTACTCTACGCCGATGGATTCTCGCCGGCGATGGAAGCGGCCATTCGACAAACCTTGGAACGTCGCCAACGTCAGGAAGCCAACAACAAAGCCTTGGGNATNACGCCGAAAACCATCATCAAAGCATTGCCTGCCATGGGGGGCACCGAGGATGCCACCATCAGTGGAACCACCACCTCCAGCGACGGTAAGCGCCGACTCATCGCCAAAAAGGGAGGACGCAAGGACGGCGATTGGGCTCAACGACTCCGCCTTGGTGCTGGGGCGTGGAGTGCAAGCGAAAAGGGAGAAAATTCAATTGAAAATTCAAATTCTCAATTGACATATGATGAGCCAGATGACGTGACCGCCTCCTTGTCACCCGATGAGCGAGCAGCCCTCATGGAAGAGCTGAGAAAGGCGATGAACGAAGCCGCCAAAGACCTTGATTTCGAAGAAGCGGCGCGTTTACGGGATCGCATCCACGAACTCGAACATTGGTCTGACTAACGGAAGGGGAAGAAGGGGGACCTTCATGAAGCAAAGCCGGCAGGTCTTCTCATGGCCGTTGANCCAGAAGCCTTTGATGTCCCTGTTGTGGACTACGATTTCACGAAAGCGACGTCTCCCCGGTCCTTGATTGAGCAAATGGCTCGAGCAGGGGGCTTTACGGCCACAAAATTCGCTGAGGCTCGCAGCATTCTGTCCGACATGCGAGCAGAGGTTGATGCCGTCGATGGCGATCCAAGTCAAGTCACCAATTGGCTCTCCTTCCCTGCATGCNTGTGTGCCACGGGGACCCGGGGTTTCTTCGTAGAAGCCATCAAAAGGAAAATGTTCAATGTCGTTTCAACGACCTGCGGTACGCTGGATCATGACATCGCTCGTGCGTACAAGCATTACTACCACGGCTCCTTCGAACTGGATGACGTTGAGTTGGGCCAACATGAGTTGATGCGGCTTGGCAACGTCATCGTTCCAAACGCCTCCTACGGCGAAATCATCGAGGCGGTGGTTCTCCCGGTGCTTGAGGACATTTACAACGACCGTTTGGCAGAAACCGGAAAAACCGGGGCCGATGCATGGATCGGATTCGGTTCAATCCATCTGGTTTGGGAACTCGGAAAGCGCATTGGTACGCCCGATTCGCTGATTTACTGGGCGGCAAAACATCAAATTCCCGTGTGCATTCCTGGAATCACCGATGGGTCCATCGGTGCGCAATTGTTCATGTTCCGTCAAAAACACCGAGATTTCCACCTTGATACCTTGGCGGATGAGCAAATCATGAGTGATTTGACCTGGGACGTCGAGGTGTCCAATGCCCTGATGGTCGGCGGTGGCATTTCCAAGCATCACGTTATCTGGTGGAATCAATACCGTGGCGGTCTTGACAGCGCTGTTTACATCACCACCGCACCAGAACACGACGGTAGCCTCTCTGGTGCACGCCTTCGTGAAGCCATTTCTTGGGGCAAGATGCGGCCAGAAGCTCCCCATGTGTGCGTGGAAGGTGATGCGAGCCTTCTGCTTCCCTTGCTTGGGGCTGACTTGTTTAGCGAAGCTCACGAAGTTTGAGGCTCCTCAAGGTTGGCGATTACAACCATCAGGCTTCGCCGCAGCGGTGTTGTCGGCCTCCATCCCTCACCCGTTTTGGATTCAAGGTACGCATGGGTCGATGTGAGAGGAGGTCGTCGGTGGGCTTGTTCATCAGCGTCCACTTCAACCACGGCGATGGCGGGAATTCCTTTCGCCTCCAAATGCTCGAACTCAAACTCGCCCGTTTTTCCAGCCCTTGTTCGTTGGAAGAGGGCATCAAATTCCTGCCAGGTTGATTCCATGGTCCACGCCCTTCGGCCTGCAAGATTGTAGACGGTTGCCTCTGTTCCTCCCTTGAGCATCTCAATGATGGCGGGAACAGCATCGTTCAGGTCACACCAATGGCGTTGGCGCTGTTCCATCGTGGGCGTTTTCTTGGCCCCACTCGCTTCCATCCAGGCGTAAAACATCCGCTCATCATGGGAGTTCGGTAAGGGGGGCAACATGTCGTGGAGGCGAACATAGCACGTGTTGGGTTCCAATGCTCCATCGGTGGGCCCCGTGCCAATCAGCATCCGGTGTGCATCATCAGGTATTTCCAATTCATCGATTTCCCCCTCAATCTGCAGGTAGGTCTTCCTTGTCCCGTCTTTTTCGTAGGTTTGCAATGCAGAGGGAAAGGCAGCGAGGACGGCGGCATGCTTCTGTTTCAACGCCTCGATGGTGGGGGTGGATGTTTGGAACGCCAGGCCTTCCATCATGCCGCGAGCAAGGATCGCTTGAGCGACCGGGTGCTCTGAGTTGACCAGAACCACTGCGGCGTGCATGCCTCTGGGAGGAGGGCCTGATTCATCAACGCTCCCGGACACCCGTCTTTCCGATTTCACGACGTCTTGGGAGTGAAAAATCGTCGTATTTATCAAAATTTCAATTGGAAAATTTGTGTTCGGCGCCAAATTTCGACCTCACAAGGCACGCTGCTTCTCCCGGTGGCACAGGTGATTGAATTCAATTGAATACGCGTTCGGCATCAGATGATTGTTTCAGAATATTTGTATTGCATTTCCGCGCGTTATGCGACATTCAAAATCAAATTATTTTCTATATTTCAATTGGTTGACCTAACAATTATGCGTCAAATACAATTGGAAATGATATTTTATTCGGCGAAGATTATATTAGGTGCCGAGGGAGACATTGAGGTAAGCCGAACAAAAATCGGCAGGAGAGATGGGAAATGAAAAACACAGATTACGACATCCAGGAATTGATCCAACGGGATGTTTATGTCAACGAAACCAAAGTAGGAACAATTGTGGGTGAGCGACATCACCCCAACGAGGCCAGAGTGAAATCCATGCGGATTCAAGTGGTCCCGGACGTTGCTGACGAATACATGAGAAAGCCAGCGGAATTGGCGCCGCTACCCAAGGAACTGGTGCACAGCATCCGTGGCGATGGGACCGTGAAGCTGTCCAAGTCGATGCGGGAACTTCAACGCCGGTGGCGAAACACGGTTCGAATCGACGAGAAACTCTACGCACCGGACGAAATGCTTGACCGAGCCGTCCTGGACAACCAAGGAGAAGAGATCGGCGTCATTACCGGACTCTTCCGAGTGAAGCGCACCTACAAGGGCGTCATCGTCACGACCCGCATGCGCATGCAAATGGAATTTGGCGTGGATGAACAAATCCGCATTCCAATCACAGCTCTGGCTCGAACCCGCGAGCGACTGGACGAAGTGGTGCTTTCTCGCACCTTCGAGAAGGTCATGCAGTTGCCATCGTACATCACGATCAACAGCATGGAAGAAGAGTGATTGCTTCGATTCCTGGACGCTGTTTGCGAGCCGTCATGCTTATGACGGGGCTTCAAGTCGGCGAGTTTACCCTAGCGCGGGTGGCTTAGTCGGTTAGAGCACCCGGCTGATAACCGGGAGGTCGCAGGTTCAAGTCCTGCCTCGCGCACCACTCCACACCTTCCGTGGCGTCTCGCAAAGAACATGAAGGGTCAGCCGCTGGACGTGACCAAGGGGATTGGCATGGTCGTCGTATCGGGGAGCAACGCAACCACCATGGCNGCAGAACTAGCCAAGTCCTTGGGCTGGGAGCACCATCCCCTTGAGACACGTCGGTTTCCAGACACGGAGGGATACATTCGCATCCCAACCGAAACCATCGATGCTCTGCGAAGTGAGCCCGTTGTGCTTGTTTCCAACACCTTCCCNGACTCTGGAATTGTTGAGACCTTGCTGATGTTGGATGCCATCCAAGATGTTCGAGAAGGCCGTTTGCAAAATATGCGGGAAATTGGCCCTCAGACCCTACCTGGCGTCGGAAAAGGCGTCATTTTGGCCATTCCGTATTTTGGATACTCTCGTCAGGACAAGCGGTTCAAGCCAGGGGAGTCCATTTCAGCGAGAGCGATTGCCGAAATGCTGGCCACCCGGTGCGATGGAATGGTCCTGCTGGATCTTCACGCTCCAGCCGTTTTGGAACAGCTCTCCGTACCGGTGGCTTTTACCACCGCTATGCCGGAATTGGCGAAGCATCTGAAAGAAACCGTCGATCCAGACTTTATTCTCTCTCCCGATAAGGGGGCGATCGACCGAGCATCGAGCGTCGCTCAGCAAATTGGATGTGAATTCTCCTACCTCGAAAAGACTCGGATCGATGCCCACACCATCGTGCACAAGGCGAAGGATTTGGACGTCGCCGGAAAATCGGTCGCCATCGTCGATGACATGATCGCCACGGGGGGAACCATCTGTCGTGCCGCTGAAGCGCTGCGTAGCCAAGGGGCCGTACAGGTTCACGCAGCCTGCAGCCACGGTTTGTTCACTGGCGGGGCCATCGCTCGTCTGCTTCGCTACGTGGACGGAGTCCATGCAACGGGTTCCCTCCCGAACGCGAGGGACCTCATTTCGGGTGGCCCGGCGCTCGCTCGAGGCGTTGAGCAAGTGATGGGCGAACTGGGCTTAATGGAATGAAAAGGGCGCACTGCTCAACATTTCATAGAATGCTAGGAAAATTGAAGTCCGAAAGGGGTTCCGTTGTGTTTATATTCGCGAGGTCGTGCGGAGGGATGCCCCTATCACGAGGAAGGAGAGATTCCAATGAGTGTACACGTGCAATATGAAACCCCAGAAGACCTAGCAAACAAGATTTACGACATGATCGACCTCAACAAGAACGGTCGTGTCAAGAAAGGAAGCAATGAAGTGACCAAAGCCGCCGAGCGCGGTACGGCCCAGTTCATCATCCTCGCCGAGGATGTCAACCCACCTGAGTTGCTTGCTCACATTCCTTTGATTTGCCAAGAGAAAGGCATTCCATTTGGCTATGTTCCCAGCCAGCAATTCCTTGCCAAGGCCATCAACATGCCCAAGGACACCTCTGCAGCCTCTGTCGCTGTGATGGACATCACCAAAGGTGCCCAAGAGAAATTCCACGAGGTTGTTGAGGAAATCAAAGGCCTCATGAACAACTGAGTTCACACAACGAGATGATCAACATGAGTGAAGAACTTGGTGGATGGCCAGCAGAAGTGGTCGAAATTGTCGGACGAACCGGAATGACCGGTGAAGCCACGCAAGTCAAGGTGCGTGTCAACGATGCTCCCAACCCACGGGACGTCGGCCGCATCATCAGCCGAAACGTCGTCGGTCCTATTCGAGTCGGCGATATTTTGATGCTCAAGGATACGGGTCGTGAAGCCCGCAAGCTCAATGCACGGTGATGCCACATGCCAGAACGACGTATTTGCAACTTTACGGGCGAAGAAATTGAGCCCGGCACCGGTATGATGTTTGTCCGCAAGGATGGCAGTGTTCTTTGGTTCAAGAGCAGCAAGGCTCGCAAGAACCAACTCCAATTGAAGCGCAACGCTCGACGTGTTAAGTGGACTCGCCACTACGTCAAGGGCGGCATTCAGTGAGTGCTCGACCAGCGCACAGCCTTACAGCAACGCCCATAAACGGGTCACTTTTGGGTTGGCATGGTGAACACCATGGAAACGACCTATGTTATGATCAAACCCGACGGCGTACAACGAGGACTAATCAGCGAAATCATTGGACGCTTTGAGCGAAAAGGACTCAAATTGGTTGGCTTGAAAGCCATGGTACCAACCGAAGAAATCGCCCGTTCTCACTACGACGTCCACAAAGAGCGTCCCTTCTTCCCGGGCCTCATCAAATTCGTCACCTCAGGGCCCGTGGTCTGCATGGCCTGGGAAGGTGTTGAAGCCATCGCTGTTGCGCGAAAACTCATCGGTGCAACCAACGGTCGAAACGCTGACCCTGGCACCATCCGTGGCGATTTCGGCATGGACATGGGCTACAACATGATTCACGGTTCAGACGCCCCTGAAACGGCTGAGTTCGAACTCGGTCTTTGGTTCCCCGAAGGCTTGATGTCGTGGGAAAACACGATGGGCNCCTGGGTTTACGAGTGAACCCTCATAACACCNTCATTCNGGTGGGATGGCCATGACCGTTGACGAGGTCGCTGATGCAGACGAGGCGCCAGCGCCCGAGCGCGGCCACAACCGCCAGCCAATCGTCTCTGTGCTNGGGCACGTTGACCATGGAAAAACAAGTCTGCTCGACATGGTGCGCTCCATCGGGAGCCAACGCCAAGCCAGCGTGATGGACCGAGAGGCAGGAGGCATCACACAGCACATCGGAGCGACCGAGGTTCCCGCTGATGTCCTCAACGAAACATGTTCGGCCATGCTGGGTGGAAAGAATTTCAAATCCCCCGGCTTGTTGTTCATCGATACGCCAGGGCACCATTCCTTTGCTTCCTTGCGCAATCGTGGTGGTTCGGTAGCGGACATCGCCGTCCTTGTCGTCGACATCATGGAAGGCCTTCAACCGCAAACCATTGAATCCTTGAACATCCTCAAAGAAACCCGAACCCCCTTCGTTATCGCCGGTAACAAGGTCGATCGNCTTCACGGTTGGCGTTGCGAACCGGGNCGGTCATTCATCGAATCGTTTCAAGCCCAACGGGACGACGTTCGGGCGTTGTTTGAGGACCGTTACTGGAAGACCGTTGGTCAATTTTCTGAACATGGGTTCAACCTTGAGCGTTATGACCAAATTCGTGATTTTCGTCAAAATGTGGCCCTTGTGCCTATGTCGGCCAAAGAAGGCGAAGGGCTCCAAGATTTGCTGGCCGTCACCGTAGGGCTTGCCGAGCGGTTTCTTGAAGACCGTTTGACCGACACCTTAGGCCCCGCCTTGGGCACCGTCCTGGAAATGAGGGACGAAGTCGGAATGGGAAAGACCGTGGACGTCATCCTTTACCGTGGTGGCCTCAAGGTCGGTGACACCATCATGCTTGCAGGACAAGATGGACCGTTTACAACCCATATCAAGGGACTCAAACGACCCCAAGGAATGGCCGAGATGCGAGACGCAGGAAAGCGGTGGGTCAACTTTGACGCCGTTGAAGCCGCTTGCGGTGTGAAAATCGTTGCTCCAAAGCTGGAGGCGACCATCGCTGGGACCACCCTCCATCTTGCCAACACGGACGAAGAAATTGAACGTGCAGAGGAAGCCATCCGCGAGGAATGGCGAGCTATTTTCAACACCATGCCCGTGATGTGCTCATCGTGCAGCGAAATTTTTGCCCGTCAGGATTTTCCATCCCACACGGCCTCCGGTCCTTGCCGGGGAGCTGAAGAAGACCGCACGGGCGTCGTGATCAAAGCCGATACCGTCGGCGGGTTGGAGGCCTTGGCGTTTGAGCTCCACCAACGGAACATTCCCGTTCGTCAGGCCACCGTTGGTCCCGTGAACAAGAAGGACATCCTCATGGCGAAATCTGCTTCCGACCCGCTACAAAAGGTGATCTTGGGTTTCTCCACCAAAGCCAACACCAGCGACGTTGCGCAGCAGCTTGAGGACGATGAGGGAGAAGTGAAATTCATTTCTGGTCCCATCATCTACCACATCATGGATGCTTTCGAAGAATGGCAAGAGGCGACCAAAGCACTCATCGAAGAAGAACAGCGGGAGACGATTGTTTATCCAGGCAAGGTGCTTTACCTCAAAGACCACACGTTTCGGGCCAAAGGCCCAGCCATTGTAGGTATGCGCGTGCTGGGTGGCCGCATTCATGTAGGGCAGCGTTTGATGAAACTTGATGGAACGCCCGTGGGGCAAGTCAAAAGTTTGCGAACCCGTGGCAGCGAGGATGTCAAAGAAGCCATGCAAGGGGATGAGGTCGCTGTAGCGGTTCAAGGTCCAACCGTTGGCCGACATATCGAGGAGTTGGACGAATTCTATGTCGATGTCCCCGAACGCCACGTGAAGCGTTTGAAGAAGGTGGGGCTGTCCCCCGTCGAGGAAGAGATTTTGGAAGAAATCGTTTCCCTCCATCGAAAAGACAACCATTTTTGGGGCCGCTGAGGTTCTGAACTCCTGATGTATGGATGAGCATTTTTAGCAGAGAAAGCGCGCACATTCAAATAAGATATGAGCGGACAATCTTCTTGCGAACAAGGTGTTTTTCATGGAAGCAAGTATGCAAGGAGGCGCCGGTGGCGCTCGCACCCAAGACCTAATTGCCACGGTTTCTGCCATTTCCAACAGCCTGATGAATGAAGTCAGCAAGGTCATCATCGGAAAGAACGAGAACCTGCGCCGAGTGACCGTCGGTATTCTCTCCAACGGCAACATGTTGCTCGAAGATTTCCCAGGATTGGCCAAGACGTTGCTTGCCAACACCTTCGCCCGTGCCCTTGGGTGCAAGTTCAAGCGTGTTCAATTTACACCTGACTTGCTTCCATCGGACATCATGGGGACCTACATGTACGACCAAAAGGCAGGAGAATTCAAGCTCCGTGCAGGTCCTTTGTTCTCCAACATTCTTCTCGCTGACGAGATCAACCGAGCCCCTCCAAAGACGCAAGCAGCTTTGCTGGAAGCCATGGAAGAGAAGCAGGTGACCATTGAAGGAATCACCCATAAACTACCGGCTCCGTTCGTCGTTATCGCCACACAGAACCCGATTGAGCAAGAAGGAACCTATCCGCTTCCAGAGGCTCAAATGGACCGTTTCTTGATGAAGATGAGCATGGGCTACCCCGACCGTGCAGAAGAGAAAGCCATCCTCGCACGACGAAAACTGCGAGGACAAGACGAGCACGTTGTCGAACAGGTGACTTCTCCAAAGAAAGTCGTCGCCATGCAAAAAGCGTTGGAAACCGTTCACGTCGACCCGGCCATTCTTTCCTACATCATCGAAATCGTGCAGCGCACCCGTGAGGACCACCGAGTCATCAACGGTGCCTCTCCACGTGCCAGCCAAGCCTTGTTCAAGACTGGACGTGCGGCAGCGGCCATCGCTGGGCGCAATTACGTCATTCCCGATGACATCAAGGGCATCGCCCTCCAAATCATCTCGCACCGAATTAACATGAAGCCAGAAGCCAAGATTCGTGGAATCACCGGCATGCACATCGTGCGGAAAATTCTGTCCGAGGTCCCCGTCCCAGTGATTCAACCTGCCTGATGCGTGGGTCTATGAGGCCTGCATTGAAAGGGGAGGTCTTCCCTGCTAAGAATGCCGGAGGCTTGCTACCATGAACCCCTACAAGATGGTCATCGCTGTTGCGAACCAAAAAGGGGGCTGCGCCAAGACCACCACAGCGGTCAACGTTGCGGCGGCACTGGCCAAGGGCTCCCGCCGGCAAGGGCTCCCCCCTGCCAAGGTTCTCCTCATCGACCTTGACCCACAGGGGAACTGCGCAACATCTTTCGGTCTTGAAAAGAAAAAAATCAAGAAAACCGTGTACGATCTTTTGACCAATGATTCGGGTGAAGAACTTCCACTCATGGAAGAATACCTCATTCCTCCCAGTGAAATCACCAAAGCCATGCGGGAGGCATGGAGCAATCGGAATGGAGGAAAGAAGGTCCCAGAGACCATCGATGCCGGTCATTTGTGGATTCTTCCCAGCGACATTCATCTTTCGGGTGCAGAGATTGAGCTGAGCCACAAGATTGGGCGGGAAACCCGGTTGCAGGAAGCTCTGCTCCCCATCGTGGATGAATTCGATTACATCATCATCGACACCCCTCCTTCCTTGGGACTGCTCTCCATCAACGCCATGTGTGCCGCCAACTGGGTGATGGTGCCGGTGCAAGCCGAATATTACGCACTTGAAGGATTCAGCATGCTCATGAACTCGATCAAAATGATTCAACGAAGAATCAACCGAAATTTGAAAATTTTCGGTATCGTGATGACCATGGTTGACGGGCGTTCTAAATTGAGTACGTACGTGTGCGACCAGGTCAACAAAAAGATGCCAAACAAACTCTTCAACACCACCGTTCGCCGTTTGGCCAAGGTCGCTGAAGCTCCGTGGAGCGGTGCCCCAACGGTCATTTTGAACAAGCCAACGAATTCAGGAGCCGGTGCAGGCAGCTTGGAATACTGGACTTTGGCCAAAGAAGTGCATCAACGCGTCCAAGAAGTCCGTCGAGAGTTTGGTGTCGTTGAAGAGTCCAGATTGAGGCGAGAACGGAGCATTCGTTGAACCCATGAGGCGAAGGTTTCCCTCGCAAAACGGCCTCGCACACCCTGAAACCCTTCGCATGGGTTAAGTATGGGCCGAGACCGACCGCCGATTGGGTTAGCACATGACAGCAGAGGGGATGACATCCGTGAGCGTGAGTTATGAGATTCGACGGCAATTGAACACCCTGCGTACCACCGGTGGTCATCGCAGCGTCAACGACCTCTTGGGAGAGATGATTCGAACCCATAAAATGCTCAAAATGAAAGGAGAAATCGATACACTACGAGACCGAATGAAGCTCGCGGTTGACGTGGACGTAGAACACCTCGCCGAACGCCTCAATCTCGCCCCGTTCCAGGTTTGATTTCCAATGATGTCGTGGCGTCCTCCTGCCTACCGCTTTCGGGCGAAAGACCTCGTGAAGGCGTTGTGCAGCGACGAAACCGATCAGGCACGTCTGCTGCTGGCAGCCGTTCATGGGAAGGTCGAGCTGTTTGCCGATTCAATCGCCTGGAACGGCTTTCTTTGGTTGGTCATGGACACCTGCAAAGTGGACGGCAAGCCCCTTTACAGCGGTAAAGAGCTGATTGATTTGAAAGCAAGTTTGCCCATCGTTTGGCGCTAATTCTTTCCATACTTGGCCAACCATTCATGGCCGTACCAACGCCACTGGTCCATGGTCCATCCCTCCGGCAATCCGCCCTCGGGAAGGGGTGGAGCTTCGGCAGGCATCTCCGGACTTTCGGCGGGTGAGGCTTCGGCGGCAGACGATGCTTCAGGTTCTGATTCAACGCCAGCAATCGATTCGATGCTCTCTTCCTCGTAGGTCATCGAACCGGCCTCTTTGGTGGAATCGTCGCTCTTGATTGCCATGTCATCGAAACCATCCGACTCCTGGTCAAAGTTGAGTTGGTCCACATCGTCATCCCATGAGGCGTCGGAAATGATGCCTCCATCAGCGGAGAGTCCACCCTTTCCTTCGAGGGCTTCCTGTGAAGCATTGGTTGAAGCTCCGGGCCGAACGCCACCGTATTCCTTGGTGGTTGCAGCTTCCTTTCGTCGGTTCATGATGAACGCTACTCCCAAGATGAGGGCCGTGAGTCCAACGAAGGCCACAAGCCCAACCATGATGACCTGATTGAGGGTGTCTTCGTCAACCATAGCGCCGCTGCTGCCGCCTTCGTTCCCGTTCGTTGAGGTGTTCCAAGCATTGTATCCCAACACCAAATTTCCTTCTTCCACCGTGCTGAGGTAGGCTTGGTAGGCTGGGTCATTCCATCCCATGCATGCCTCAGAGGTGTCGTTTTTGTCGTTGAGGCAGTGGTCCTGTTCGGTTTGTATGAAGCCCTTGGTGTCGTCATANTCCGAATTTGAGCCGACTCCATCACCATCGCCATCAAAGTGTTCGTTCGGGTCAATGTCCATGAGCGGTGATTCCGTTCGGTCCACCCATCCGTCACCGTCTTCATCGAGGCAACCGTACGATGGAACTGAGATGTAGCCATTTGTGCTGTTTGAATCCGCCTGGACGGCTTTGGTCGAGGTTCCAAACTCCCATGGGCATGCATCGGGGTTTTGGCCATCCGATGCGTCGCCGTAACCGTCTCCATCGCCGTCGAGCCATTGCGATGGATTGTTTGGAAGGGCATCAGCGCCGTCCGCTATGGTCCAATTTTCATCGGAGTTGGAATATCCATCAAGATCACTGTCAGGGCAGCCGTATCGGTCGATGCTGGAAAAGGCGTTGACGGTTGGACAACTGTCTGGTTTGAACCCGTCCGGGTTGTCTCCGTAACCGTCTCGGTCGGTGTCAGACCACTGGGATGATTCTTCTGGGAAGACATCACCAAACTGGCCGTTGCTGTTGTCTCCATAGCCATCGCCATCAGCATCGGAATGCTGGTCGGGGTTGTTCGGAAAGAGGTCGGGGTTTTCACCAGCCACGTTGTCTCCATAACCGTCTCCGTCGGCATCCGCCCATTGGGTTGGTTCGTTGGGGAAGGCNTCGGGTTGGTTTCCGTTCGGGTTGTCTCCATATCCATCGTCATCGCTATCGGCGGATTGCGTGGCATCAAGTGGGAAAGGGTCGTTGAGATCGTTTACGCCATCAAGGTCNCTGTCGAGGTCGAAGTATCGCACTTTGGTTTCAGTTGGGAGGGCACCAATCGCGAAGAATTGACCCGTAAATTCCGGGAGAACACCGANGATGTCGCCCGAAGCAGTGAATGTTTCAAGGACGGTGAAGTTTGTTTGGTCCAAGAAGGAAACCCTTCCTTGTTTGGCNCCAACGATGTACATTGAACTGTATTGACCGAGGTAGGTCGTTTGTTTGGTGTGCCCAAGGCCCACGCTGACTGAGGCCCACGTTTCGGTGGCGTAGTGATAGACTGTACCGCCCGTGGTACCAGCCAAGAGCGTCGTGTTGTCCATTTCCTTGAGGGTGGACACGATTCCATTGGGTTCTTCGAGTGTGTTGGTGAGTGAGCCATCGCTGGCATGAATGTAGATTTTCTTGTTGTAGGATGCTATGGCAAGCCGACCATCATGAAGGATTTCAAACGCCGAAATGCCCGAGGCAATCGTGCTGCTGCTCACTCCGGTAAAGCCAGTCGTGTCGTACTGGTCGGCTCGTCGCTTTCCAGCAAAGAAGGCGAGCCAGAGGTCGCCCTCTTGGTCCAACACAGCATCATCAACGGGGTCGGGCGATGAGATGTTCCAATAGATTGATTGCGTGCTCATCTGGACGACATAGGCACCATTGTCATGGGCTACCGAAACCAATTCTTGCGCTGGGTCAACTCGAGCCTTGTTCGCACTCACGTCCAAAAACACGGTCCATTGCGTTGAGAGCACGCCGTTAGTGAAACTGTTCACGCTCACGTTTCCTTCGTTATCAACCGTGAGCACGCTTCCATCGTTGAGGGTGGTCCACAGGACGAGCGGCCGGTCCAGGCTGTCGGTTTGGCCTCCATCCGTGAGCAGGGACAAATCTCCTGCAGCCGCACCCATGGTGCACTGTGTGCTCAGCAAGAAAACCACCATCAAGGCAAGTCTNCGGTTCATGAATTCACCGAGGAACCCGTTAGATATGAACAGCGCGCTTTGGCGTGCAGATCGTGAGGGGCTCAATCCTCATCGTTTTCATCATCGGTTTCCAGTTTCTTCACCGGTGTTTTTGAGACAGGAATCAGGCTTCCCTTCACCGGTCGCAGTTCGGCTGTCTTTGGCTTTCCGATGGAGGGAGGAGGACCTCGTTTCTTTTNTGGCGTCAGCATGTGGCCAACCGGCGTAAGCGATGCCGTTCGTACTTCTTCTTCATCCACCAGTGGTTGAAGCGTCCCACGAATGGGTCTGAGCATGGCGGTTGGGCGGGTCATGGTGGTTTTGGCTTCAGCTTCCTCTTCCACCGTCTCCGATGGCGCCATCACTTCCTCTTCCACCTGCTCCACGACTTCATCGACTTTTCGTCGGGTACGCTGNCTTCNTCGAGCATGGNCTCGCCGACCTCTTCCATAGCGGCGTCTTCTTGGGCAACGAAGGCAGGCTTCGAGATGGGTTGCCGAACGGTTCGCACCGGTTCGGGTTGGGCGATGGGCTGCCGCACGTTTCGTACGGGTTGAACCTGGCCAGCCAACGGTCGAGCGCTCGTCATTGGAGCCCTCATGTTGCCCAAGCCAAGCCTTGGCTCATCCTGGGTTTGCTGTCCAGCTAGGCCACGCAGTGGGCGGCCTGCGGCAGCTCCGAGGCCATCCGGCCGGGCTCCAAGCGCTGTAGGGTCCATGGCGCCTGCTCCAAAGGCCGCAGGGGCTTGTCCCGAAATCGATTGCATCCATTTCTGGCGTTTCTCAGCACGTGTATCGGTGGCTTGCAAGGAACTGAATTCCTGTTCACGAGCACGAAGTTCCCCTTCATCAGCGTCAATTTCACCTTGGATTTGTTGCGAGACGGCCTCCCGCATCTTATCTTCGGCCATTTCCTTGAAGGAGTCCATTTTCTCAGCCAGTCCCTTGAGGCGGTCCCGAATCTCTGCTCGCTTGAGACCAAGTTGCGCCTCGATCTCAGCACGAATTTGGGCCTCACGCTTTCGGACGTCGATGAGCGCTTTGTTGCGCATGATTTCCTCACGCTTCTCCAACTGGCGCTCCAACTGAGTGGCGACTTCCTCTTCCTTTCGGGCTTTGAATTCCTTGAGTTTCTCTTCCATCTCGACTTCCAGTTCGAGAGCGGTTTCCTCTTTGAGGAGGTCCAGGTCGGTTTCATGGGTCAGCCGGTCGTTGCGAAGNTGTGCATCAACCTCCGACATGATGGCCTTGCGAGCTGCGGCTTCACGGGATTGGAATTCAAGGTCAAGCCGTTCGGTCCAATCTTGCTTGTTGGCGCTGTATTGTGCCTCAAGTTGTTCTCGCAGTTCGGCTTCCCGCTCGTACCTGTAACGGGACAATCGGTTCTGAATTTCTGCTTCCCGTGCGTGGCGGTAAGAACTGAATTCGTTTTCTTTGCGATGCTCAAGTTCCACCTCGATCTCCGTTTGCAGGCTGCGTGAGATGTCATCGATGGCTTTGCTGAAGGTGAGGTCATACTTGGCTTTCAGTCGAGCCTTGCGCTCAGCCAAACGGGTGGCTTGCTGCTCGTTGAGTTCTTGTTCAATCTGTCCACGAAGTTCATCGCGTCGCTTGGCAATGGCCAGTTCGACGTCCTCCCGCATGCGCTCTTCAAGGTCATCGGTTTCACGTCGGAGCTGCTGTTCGATATCGGATTGGAGTTGTTGAGCAATGTCCTCTTCNAGCCGGAGGCTTCGTCGTTCATATTCGACCTTGAGTCGGGCCTCACGTTGCTTGAGGCGTTGGCGCAACTGTTGTTCAAGACGGGTCCGAATCCCTCGGCGGAGTTGTTCTTCACGCTCGGCCAGCAAGGCTTCGTGCCCCTCCTCCAAGCGNCCGATCTCAAGTTCTTCCATCTCAACGAATCGCTCCTCCATTTCATGTTCGAGGTTGGCTTCTATCTCGCGGAGGCGCTGTTGCAGCTCTTGGTTGTAGTCCAAGCGCAACCGCTCCTTTTGAATGCCAAGGCGTCGGTCGTATTCCTCGTGAAGTTGAGTTTCAATGGACGCTTTCATCTCAGCCTTTCGCTCTTCAAGCCGTTGATGTTGCTCAACACCGTGTTGCTCGTGAATGGCGTTGANTTGACGNTCAAGTCGCAAGTCGAGTTCCTGACGGACGCGCGCCTCTTCAGCGGCCAAAGCATCGCGCTCCATGGTTTCCAGTTCGGCCTCCATGGTGGTTCTGAGTTCGTTTTCCAACGCATCGAGGGTGAGTTCGTGTTGGGTTGCCAAGTCCTTGGCAATGTTGGCCTTCATGGCCTCAACCCGTTCGCTGATGGCNTGTTGACGGAGCCTTCGCTCGCGTCGNAGATCGGCTCGNAGCCGCTCNTCTTGACGGAACCGGGCACGCGTGCCCAAAGCCTCGTCGAGGGTTGACGTGTCCGCCGAGGTGAATTGAGAGCGCAAGGAGGCCAAGGTGACCCGTTCGGCTGTTTTGTGGCCGTCATGCGCCGCCTTTTCCACCTTCATGTCATGGCTTTCGCTCATACCCATTGGAATCCCATCCACTTTTCCATGGACTTCTCTTCATAGATAAGGAGCGCGACGGAGGTGTGGCCGTAGCACGCGCTTTTTGCACCTTTTTTTGGTGGCGGTGTTGTTCAGAATCGAACTGTAAACTGTGTGTCACAGGCCGGGCAATCAATCTCTCGTGTACCNGGGCGGCGTTTCATTCGCAGATTCCGGTGGCATCCAGGACACTCAATCTCGACGCGGGGGACGTTGGGCGTGAGGGTGAAAAAGGAATCACATGAGCCACATTTGAGTTCAGCAGGACGATGGTCTACACCCGCTACCAAGACCTTTGAGCAGGATGGGCAGGACAACTTCTCTTCCTTCCACTTTCGACGTGTGGCAGGGTGGTCGACACGAACGCGCGCATCGCACAGGGTGCAGTTGAGTTCACCCAATCCAGTGGGCAGCATTCCTCCGCATTTTGGGCAGGAAAGTGGCGGNGGCGCGACCTTTGACTCGACACTCAATTCTTCGGTCATGGAATCACTTCTTCTTCGAGTAGAGAACCAGTTGCTCAGGAATGAAGTTCCAAGGCACATCAAGGGTCAGTCCAAACTCCTCGGAGAGGCGAACAATGAGTTGTTTCGCACTCACTTGGTCGCGGGACCCCTCGAGGTCCAAAACAATGACTTCTCGCCCTTCCTCGTCCACNGCCAACGAAGCAAGCGTTGCTCGTGCCGACGANGGGGCAGGGGTCTCGTTCGATGCTGGTGCAGCGGCGCTGGGGGCAGCGGTCGCGTTGAGAAGTTCTGGCAGGTCAACGTGCAGGTTCTTTTTCCACCAGCGGGCACGCCCTTCNTCTCGATGGTTCTCAATGAGTTCTAAGGAGGCGAGTTTCTTCAGGTGGTGGTAGAGGTTGTAGCGGTCCACGCCCAGTGCTTTTTGGAGTTGAACGGTGCTCATTTCAGCGGTTTGAGCCAAGGCGACATACGCTGACCGTCGCGTTGGGTGTGCGAGTGCCGTGGTGATGGGGTCGCCGCGTACTCTTCCCATTCGCTCACCGTTCCGGAAGAAAGGCTTCTATGGTTTGAAGATGTCGCGTGAAACCCAAGCAAAACCATTCAGGTTCGAGCAGGAATGTAACGNGCTCGGAAGGTCGTAAAAGCCTCCTTTGTATCGCTTACCATCGCCGCTAAACTTTGCTTCATGAGTTTGAATGATTGTCCATTTTGAGCCAGCCGNGCTCCGTTGAGGATNACGATGACCACCGATAATTCNTGGATGAGCACACCGACCCANAGCTGGTCNTACCACTGCTGGACAACGGCGAACACCAGCGTCACGGTGATGAAGACAGAAAAGAACAGGTTTTGCATGAGGGTGCGTTGTGCTTGCCGTGCAAGGTCAACCATTTCGGTCAACAAGCGTGGGTCATCGCCGGGTATCANGACATCTGCGGCTTCGAGGTTCACGGCTTCGCCGGTTCCAATGGCCACGCCCACGTCCGCCACTGCTAAGGCCGCAGCATCGTTGAATCCGTCGCCGACCATCATGGTGACGTGAGAACTTGAGCGGGCTTGAACCCAACTCACCTTTTCTTCCGGGCTTAGTCCTCCATGTGCAGCGCTTTCAGGCAATCCAACCGAGCGGGCAAATTCAGAAACGGCTTGTTGGCTGTCTCCNGAAAGAATTTCGATGTTGATGTTGCGTTTTTTCATCGCAGCGATCAATTCNTCCGAACCGTCTCGGGTGTCATCGTGAACGAACGTTGCNAGGGCAATGCCCACACCATCTTTCACCAAGAGGCTGGCACCATGCCCNTNGGCTTTGGCTGCCTCGTAGGCGTCGAGCAGCCGGTCTTCAACCGTGATGCCCATGGATGCTGCTTTGTCGGGNCGGATGATGGCCACCTTCGCTGCTCCATGTTGGCCTGAAACACCCGCTTCAATGTCGGTGATTTCTTTGACGGCCGCTGCTTTGACCCCCTCATTTTCTCCAAATTCCAAAACGCTCAGGGCGTAAGGATGGTTGGACCGAGNCTCAAGNCCCATCATGATTTGAAGAGCTGAAAGCCGACGTCGGCCTTTACCGAGCACGATTTCACCAATCTTTGGCTTCCCGGAGGTCAATGTACCTGTCTTGTCAAGAAGGATGTGATTGACGTGNGCCATGCGTTCCAATGCATCTCCTCCACGAACAACAGCCCCGCTTTGTGCTGCGTTTGAGAGGGCGGCCGCATGGGGGACTGGCGTGGCCAAAAGGAGGGCGCAGGGGCACGANACGACCCANANAAGAAGAATAATTTTCCAATTTTCAGGGAAGGCAAAGTACCACACCACAAAGGCTCCAAAGAGCACGAAGGGCACCCATATCGCAGTGAACTTTTCAATGCCGCTGTGAAGCCGTGGAGGAACTTCTCTGAAGGTATGNACGGCGTCGATGAGTCCGGACAATCGTGTGTTTTCACCGACCGCCACCACCTCGCATACCACCGGTCCTTGAGCCAAAATGAGCCCTGCTTCGATGACATCGCCGACCTTGACATCAACCGGTACGGATTCGCCGGTCAGCGGCGCTTTGTTGAGGGTNCCCGAACCTTCGAGGATACGGGCATCGGCCGGAATCAATTCACCGCTGCGTATTTCGATGTGGTCGCCGGGATGAATGAGGTCGATGGGGATGATGTCCGAGGTTGGCCCTTGATGAGGCGNAGCAACGGGGCCAGCTGCTCCCATGAGGGAAGGGGCCAAACCAACAGGAGCGAGGGAGATGGAGGTCATCGTGTCCAACGAGATTGGTCCGTGATGGTTCACCTTCCTGGCGGTTCGAGGGAGGCGGTCCAAGCCACCTTGCATGGCTTCCCGCGCTTTGATGAGCGCATCGCCTTCCAGATGGATGGTGAAGGCTACCAAAATGGTGACAATAAGCGCCTCTTCCCACATGCTGAGGATGCATGCACCGATGACGGCGAGGCTGGTTAAGACCTGGAATCCCATTTGCAGGCTGCGCAGCGAACCATAGGCTTCTCTAAACATCTGAATGCCTCCAATGGCCACTGCNGGTACCGCCAAAAGCGGGATGAGCACACCGTGGTAGCCCAACAATTCAGCGAGCATGATGAACACGAGAACAGGAAACGCCACTCCGCCACCAATCAGACGCCATTGATCTGGACGCAGCCGGTTTGATTTTGCCTCGGACAATTCGGGGGCCTGGCCCAAAACATCTTCCAATCCTCGCTTCCTTGCTTCCACAAGGTCCTGATTGTTGGTGACGACCAACTGGACAAGGATTCGGTCGTCGTCGGAAATTTCCACATCAAGGACGCCCGGTTGTCGCCGAATCACGCGGTTGAGGCGTTGAACGGGAACATCGTTTCGTAAAGCGATGGCTGACGCTTTGACCCCTACGAGTTCGTGATGTTCAACATCGGGTGCATGTCCGAGGGAGCGCAAGACGGAGGAGATCTCGAACAGAGGCCCAATTTCAAGGTCGACGTTGACCTTGACCTCTCCGGAAGTGACGGAAACGGTTGAATTCGTGACCTGTTTCATTTGGTTCATCGCTCGGGTCGCCTTTGAAGCACAATCCGGGCAATCCATGCCGAGAATGGGCCAACTCACTGAATAGGTGCCGGCGGCGTCGGAAATGACACTTGTATCGACGACCTCGCCTTCCAGTGAAGGGGGTTCGCNNATGGGAATTGACGCTGGTTTCTTGTTGGCNTCCGGAAGGGCTTTGACGGGCTCATCGTCTTCAAGGGACAGGAATACTTCCTCGCCCTCCGATGCGTCCATGANGCTCCCAATCCACGGTCGTTCAAGAAATCATCTCATCCGGTCCATGTCGGTCTGAAGGCGAGGTAAGGTTCATGCCGCTCTTTCGGCCAGCCCTTGGCATGGAGTGGCTTCCTTCCAATTGGTGCCCCAGCGTCGTGGTCATCGACATTGACGGTACCATCACCGATGGAAAGAAACACCTTTCCACGGAGGCGGTCAAAGCCGTTCGAAGGTTGGAAGATGCTGGCATCCCGGTCGTGTTNGCCACCGGTAACGTTCGGCCGGTCACCTATGGATTGTGGCGTTTCTTGGGCCTCTCGGCGCCGATGTGCTGCGAAAATGGAGGTGTGCTTTGGCACCCATCGTGGGATGAGCCTATGCTGCGTGCTTCGGCCGATGAGGCCAAAGAGGCCGCTGATTGGCTGGCCACGCAGGTCGATGGAGTGGACCCCAACGGCATTGCCACCAACCGCTGGAGAGAAAGCGAATGGTGCTTGTTTCCCGATGACCCTTTGGACGCCATTTCCGCGGCGATGGCTCGTAGCGAATGGTCGCACCTCAGTGTTGTCCGCACCGGCTTCGCCATTCACTTGATGGAACCACACCTGAGCAAAGGCGAGGGCCTTCGTGTGTTGTTTGAGCGAATGGGGTGGTCGGTTGAGGAAGCGTTGTGTGTTGGGGATGCGCCAAATGACCTTCCCATGTTTGAATTGCTGCGTTGGTCCGTGGCCGTGGGGGGTGCTTTCGACGCGGTGGCTGAGGCGGCAGACGTCGTTTCGCCCTACCCCCACGGGGCGACCTTCCCCCCTCTTGTCGATGCCATTTTGGAGCGTGCAATGGGGGATAACCGTTGAACGTCATGGGCATTGATNTTGGCGGAAGCGGCTTCCGAATTGGTGTGTTTGACACGGCGTCGGGAGAACTCATCGGCCCACTTCATCGACATCGCCACGACCGATCAACCGGTCCTGCCGAGGTTCTTGGTGCCGTTCGTNAGGCGATTGAANGGTTGCAATGGAACGGGCCAATTGGCCTCGGTTTCCCGGGTGCTGTTGAGATGAACCGCCCCATCACGGCNCCCAANTTGGGTCANGACTGGATTGGTGTGGATGTTGCACAGNTCTTGGGCGCCCACCATGGAGGACGGTTTGCAATGCTCAACGACGCCGATGCGGTCGCTTTGGCGGAAGCAACCCACGGGGTTGGNCATGGCGGTGCAGCGTGCGTGCTGACCTTGACGATTGGGACGGGACTGGGAACCACCGTACACCGGGATGGGCGGTTGGTGCCCAACCTCGAGCATGGGCGATTGCCNCATCCAACGCGTGGAGGTCATCTCGAAGAACACCTCTCAGGNCGCGCNCGGACGCAGGAAAATCTGAGCCTGGAGGCTTGGGCGGAGCGTTTCCAAGAAGGCTTGTCGTTCCTCGANCAACGGATTCAACCGGACCGNATCATCCTCTACGGGGGNTTGATGGAGCATTGGGATGAGATCCGCCCGTTGCTCTCCACTCGGGCTGAATTGTTCCCGGCCACGTTGAGGGAAACGGCNGGGCCGTTGGGTGCAGCGATGGCAGCCTACGATTTGTGAGATGCATCCGCCAAAGAAAACGAGGTCACCATTTGCATGGCTTGACCGTACTTGATGGAGCCGAGGTACTCTTTGCTCTGGCCGTGGGTCACCACGCGCAGACGGAATTTACAGAGGCGTTTTGTGCGTCGCTTTCGATGATGTTTGTAGAAATGGACGCCAACTTTGTACGTTCCCAAGGGAGCGTTTTGCCTCCATACAACGTTTTCAACGGGCGTTTTTGAAACCGGTCGCACGTTCATGTCAACGTCCAATACTCCGCCGCACTCGCTCTTTTTGTTGTTGAAATAAATCCGTTCACCGGACGGGCAAAAGAGATGGAGGTCGAGGTCGTTGTAATCGTCCCAAGCCAACGAAATTTGCACTTCACCGGACGCCCCTCCCTCTCGTTCCAGTCGCTCATCCATGTTCACTTCGGGCTCTTCGTCTTCCTCAGTGGCGACGATGACGCCGCTACCGATGTGCTCCTCGGAAACCACGGCGGCGTGTTGCTGCAAGGGCGGTTCGTGGTGTTCCATCCACGCCGCTCGCGAGGTCAACTCTTCTCTTCGTTGGTCCTCCGAGGGCGTGCTGTCCTCGTCGCCGTTGTTTTCTGGGACCTCTTGGAGAAGGCCCAATTCGAGGAAGTTTCGGTCTCGGCGCTCATCTCGCTCTTGCCATGCTTCTCGTTCTGCAGGGGGAAGTTCTCCAACCTGGGGCATGCTGACGAGCAATCGCATGCGTCCTTGGTGCATGCCAATTTGAGAGCGAGTGCTGTATTTTTCCAACAGTGCTTGAGCGCGCAGGCGAGCTTGGCGTTGCTTCCAGTACCGGTTGAGGAGGTAAACGCCGAAGCCCCCTAACCCTGCGCTGGTACCGAGGGTCAATGGGTCAACCATGGAGANAAATTTCTCCTCGGTCCTTTATGAGAGAACCGGTGGGGCTTCATCACGACAAGAATTCAGCGTTGAGGGCATCAAGGGATGCCTTATCCGGGCGCAGCACTTCATCGGGGACGTCCAGCAGAGGCTCATCCACCAAGCCGAGGTCTTCGGCGAGCGAAGGTTTGCTGGCATCAAAATACAACAGTCCTGTGACGTGCTTGCCGCCTGTTTCTGCATCGTGGAGGGCCGTCAACGCAGCCATGGCATCACCGGGGTCGTGTTCGGCTGAAATCGTCTCGAGACGAATCGTGGAGCCATCGTGAAGGGTGATGTCCCTAAAGTGACCTTCTGGAACTTCAATCTCTTCCACCGGGTTGAAGTGCGGAATGTAGTCAGCCATGTGCAAGGTGACCTCGTTCTCTTTTACGTAGCCATACGAGCGCATGGATTCGTCGTTGTTGTTGAAGGTGACACAAGGTGAAATCACGTCGATGAGGGCGAAGCCTTTGTGGGACATCGCGGCCTTGAGCAACGAAGTGAGTTGCTTCTTCGAACCGGAGAAGGACCGTGCAACAAAGGTGCATCCCAAGTTGATGGCCAGAGCGCACAAGTCAATGGGTTGGGTTTCGTTCGCAGGTCCTTTCTTTTTCTTGGAACCGACGTCGGCTGTGGCCGAATACTGCCCCTTGGTCAGTCCGTAGACACCGTTGTTTTCCACGATGTAGACCATGTCCATGTTGCGGCGGATGGCGTGAATCAGTTGGCCAATACCGATGGAGGCTGAGTCGCCATCGCCAGAAACGCCGAGGTAGAGCAGGTCCTTGTTGATGGCATAAGCACCGGTGGTGACGGAAGGCATGCGGCCATGGACGGTGTTGAATCCGTGCGATTGACCNAGGTAGTANGCGGGTGTCTTGGATGAACAACCAATTCCGGACATCTTCGCGATTCGGTGAGGCTCAATGCCGTTTTCCCACGCTGCAGTGATGATCACATTGGAAATTTGGTCGTGTCCACAGCCCGGGCAGAGCGATGAAGGGCCACCCGTGTAACTGTCTTTTGGTTCGTTGAGGACGTTGAGTTTGATGGCCCGTGCGGGTCGTGCTGGTTTATCGCTCATTGCTTCACCTCCTCAAGGGTGGCCAAGATGCGCTCGGCGTAGATGCGTGCCCGTGGGGGCATACCATCGCTGTAAGCGACCGAATGCACCTTGGTGACCAAATCGTTGGGGAGCTCCCGGCGCAGGATGCCGTAGAGTTGCCCGTCTCGATTGATCTCAAGGACAATGACGACTTCATGCCGACGAACGAAGTCTTCCACTTCGGAGTGGAACGGAAGGGCTCGAACACGGCACTGACTGACCATGATGCCGGTTGCTTCCAACAAATCGTCAATCTCTTGAATTGAATTCTCCATGCTCCCGAGGAAGACAATGCCGACCTCACACTCTTTTTCTTCACGAAGGATAGGAGCCGGTAACTGGTCGCGGGCGTTGTCAATCTTCATTCGCAAACGCTGCATCAAGTTGTAGTAATCCTCCGGCTTTTCGGAGTAGACACCCATGGGGTTGTGGCCCGTACCTCGGTAGAGGATGGGGTCCATGCCGGAACCAGGAAGGGTTCGGTAGGGGATTCCGTCACCGTCAACGTCCAAGTATCGACCAAAGGTTTCGAAGGCCTCAAACACCTCTTGTTCGCGGACAACTTTTCCACGGTCCATGGGGGTGTCGGGGTAGGTGAATCCACCGCATGCCCAGCGGTTCATGCCCAAATCAAGGTCGCTCATGCCGAAGACCGGTGTTTGGAATCGCTCGGCATAGTCAAACGCTCGCCATCCGAACTCGAAACATTCCTCAACGGTTCCGGGGATGAGGACNATGTGTTGTGTATCGCNGTGACTTCCTTCGTAGAGCATGGAAATGTCGGACTGCTGGGTGCGTGTTGGTAGGCCGGTTGAGGGGCCGACGCGGACGACGTCCCAGAACACCGAGGAGATTTCAGCGAAGTAAGCCAGACCGATGAATTCCTGCATGAGCGAAATACCGGGTCCTGATGTGGCGGTCATGCCTCGGCCACCNGCCCAGCCAGCACCGAGGACCATGCCGGCGGCGGCCAGTTCATCTTCGGCTTGAATGACGGCCANGTTGGCGTTTCCGTCGTCGTCGGTTCGGAGTCGTGGAATGTAGTTGATGATGCCTTCAGCCAACGAAGAGGAAGGCGTGATGGGGTACCATGCTAACAATTGCACACCGCCGTAGTGGGAGCCAAGAGCCGCAGCTTCGTTTCCTTCGATGAAGAACTGGGGGGNCTCAACTTCTCTGGCTTCAACAGCGTAAGGGTCGGATTTGGTCAGGTGCTCTTTGCAGTAATCCCGGCCCAAACCAAGGGCGGTGATGTTGAGTTCAACCGCTGTGGCTTTGCCCTTGAATTGCTTGGCAACCGCTGATTCAAGGCAGGTTTGGTCGATGCCGAGGAGTTCAGCGAGGACGCCGACGTAGATGATGTTGGTAACCAACTTGGCGAGTTTTGGATTGATCTTTCGAGCCAGTGCGCTCATTGGGACCGGGTAGGAGATGATGTCTTCGCGTTCCACGGTCTTCTTCTTGGTGTCGCTGTTCCAAATGACCACGGAGCCGGGTTCAAGGGCTGCGATGTCGTCTTCCCANGTGGCGGGATTGACCAGGACCTGAATGTGCGTGCGGTCGCCGGGCGCTTGGTAGCCNTTGTCCGAGAGTCGAACGATGTACCACGTCGGGAGTCCGGAAATGTTGGAGGGAAACAGGTTCTTTCCGCTGACGGGGACGCCCATGTCGAACAAGGACTGAAGCAAAATCAGGTTCGCAGACTGCGACCCGGTTCCGTTGGCGGTGGCGATGTTGATNGTGAAGTCATTGATGATGTGGTCCATGTGAAACATCCCTCGTAGGGTGGCGGTTTTCCCGTCCTTAGGCTCGGGTCCCCAATNCACTCTTTCAACATGTTGCCATCACATTCACTTGAGTATCCNTGNGATTCGGTCCGAGAAGACCTCNCAAGGGTGAGACTCAAAACCATGCAGCCANTGCGTNGGGTCATGGCGGACGATGCAANGAAGACGGCTTGGGACAAAGCCGAGAAGGCCATCACCAAAGGAAAAGGCGAATCTGCGCTCAAGATTCTGCGCGACGCTGATGCTGGCGGAAACGAGCCCACAACGCTCCGACTGGCCGGACATGCCACNTGGTTGGAAGCCAAAGCCCACAACAACCGTGCTGNATACCGCCGCGCTGCTTCCCTCTTGCGAGAGGCGACCAAAAAGAATCCACGGGACAAAAAAGCCGACCGGACTTACAATGAACTGCTCAATGAAATGCAGGACAAAGGCATCAGCGAAACCAGTTTCCCTCGCCTTCTCAACGANGGTACCCCGACGCCTGCCGGCATCATGGCCATATTCCTGGCCGGAATCCTCGTCCTTGCCATGATCAACCTGGCCAACCGAACCGACACCACCACCGACATCGTTGATTTGGAATTGACGTNGAATGGCGGCNCCAACAGCGGNACNGTGACCATTGAACTCTATCCTGAGGCAGCTCCTGCCCACGTTGAGAACTTCAAACTCCTCGTTGAAAACGGTGATTACGACGGTACCATCTTCCATCGTGTCATCGATGATTTCATGATTCAAGGTGGCGATTTCACCAACGGCGACGGCACCGGCGGACACGCTGCCAAGTGGTTTGGTTANTGCAATGGTCAGGACGGCGGCATGGAGGCTGATTGTCCAGAGACCTCCTACACCATCCCCGATGAAGCCGACAACGGCCTCAACCACGAACCGTGCACCATCTCGATGGCGAAAACNAACGCACCTCACACTGGAGGCAGTCAATTCTTCCTGATTCCAAACGACAGCACTCCAAACTGGCTGGACGGACAACACACGGTGTTTGGAGAAATCACCAGTGGCTGTAACCACGTCACCTCAATCTCTGGCGTGGATACCGGTGAAAACGACAAACCCGTTCAAAATGTCGAACTTGTCTCGGCNACCTTCGTTGGCTCAGAGACCACGCCGTGGTACCAATTCTGGTGAAGTTTGTTCCTCTGGGGGTTTGAACCCCGTGAGNCTTGGGCATCCCGGAGAAAGGGTTTTGTTCATAGGCGTGTGAGTTTTCCGAAGATTCATGGCGACCTTGGACCCCTTCAACGCACGGCAAACCCTCANTGTTGGCGGCGATTATTTTTCTCTGGACGCCCTTGATGCCAACGGCGTTCCTACCGCCCACCTTCCGTATTCGATTCGTATTCTTCTGGAAGGCGCCTTGCGAGGNCATGACGGCTTCCTCATCACCGAGAAGGACATNCGCACCATCGCTGCNTNGACGCCCGANGGAGAGCGNGGCGAAATCCCCTTCCGCCCTTCCCGTGTCATTTTGCAGGACTTCACCGGCGTTCCCGCCGTGGTTGACTTGGCAGCCCTTCGCGACGCCATGGTGGAAATGGGCGGCGACCCCGAAAAGGTGAACCCGCAAGTTCCTGTTGACCTGGTCATTGACCACTCGGTTCAAGTTGACGTCTCCGGCGCCCGCAGCGACGCTTTGGACATGAACCTCGACATCGAATACCACCGCAACATGGAACGCTACACTTTCCTCAAATGGGGCCAACAATCCCTTGCGAACTTCCAGGCTGTCCCCCCCTCCCGAGGCATTGTCCACCAAGTGAACCTCGAATTCTTGGCCAGCGTGGCCCGGCAAGAAGANGGCGTTTGGCTCGCTGATACGCTGGTTGGAACGGATTCGCACACCACGATGGTCAACGGNCTGGGTGTTTTGGGCTGGGGTGTNGGNGGCATNGAAGCNGAAGCCGTCATGCTCGGTCAACCGATCTACATGTTGGCGCCCGACGTGGTCGGTGTCCGATTGGTNGGAANCCTCCAACCCAGCGTGACCGCCACGGACATGACCTTGNGAATCGTTGAGATGCTCAGGGAACACGGTGTNGTCGGTAAGTTCGTNGAATTCTTTGGACCCGGAATGAANGCGCTTTCTNTGGCCGACCGNGCCACCATCGCCAACATGGCGCCCGAATANGGNGCCACGTGCGGTTTCTTCCCGATCGATGAGCGGACNNTGGANTACCTNCGTTTGACCGGACGGGAAGATGNNGCNGTNGCCGGCGTTGAAGCNTACGCTAAGGCGCAGGGCCTATGGTGCGGTNAAGGGTGCNGANGAGAAATCCTACACNGCTGTCCTCGAGTTGGATTTGAACAACGTTGTNCCTGCACTCGCTGGTCCAAAACGCCCCCAAGACCGCGTGGANTTGNACGCNATGAAATCGCACTTTGTNGANAGNTTGACCCANGAAGTGGGCCATCACGGTCACGGGNTGGCCAAGGAAGACCTNTCAAAGGGTGCCATTGTGGANATGGACGGNGAANTCTTNGACCTCAACCACGGAGATGTGGTCATCGCTGCCATCACNTCGTGCACCAACACCTCAAACCCCGGTGTCATGTTGGCNGCNGGTTTGCTNGCCCGNAAGGCTCGCCAGCGAGGNCTTTCGGTCAAACCNTGGGTCAAAACNTCGCTNGCTCCNGGNAGTCGNGTGGTTACAGAATACTACGAAGCAACNGGNCTGCAAGATGACCTGAACGCCATGGGCTTCCACACCGTNGGGTANGGCTGCACCACCTGCATCGGCAACTCNGGACCTNTGNCNGANCCGATTGAAGCGGCCATTGACGAAGCGGGCCTCATCGTNGGGTCCGTTCTTTCCGGCAATCGAAATTTCGAAGGTCGCGTTCACGGGAAGGTGAAAGCCTCCTACCTTGCAAGTCCTCCTTTGGTCGTGGCCTACGCCATCGCCGGTAACCTTGAGGTCGATTTGACCTCNGAGCCGATNGGATACGACGGCGAAGGTCAACCGGTCATGTTGNNCGATGTGTGGCCCTCTGANGAAGAAGTGGCNGAGGCCNTGAANGTCATCACGCCNGANATGTTCCGNCAGCGCTACGCCGATGCGATGAACGANCCTCGTTGGAACAGCATTCCNGCNGAACCNTCCCCNCTCTACCCTTGGGCGGACGAATCCACCTACATCCGGCTTCCAACGTTTTTCAGCGGACTTTCGGCAACCCCTGCGCCCATCNAATCCATTCAATCCGCNAAGGTNCTNCTCAAGTTGGGCGACTCCATCACGACGGACCACATTTCTCCTGCNGGNTCGTTCCCAGCCGATGGCCCAGCCGGTCAGTGGTTGGTTGAGCGGGACGTGCAACGACGCGATTTCAATTCCTTCGGTAGCCGCCGCGGCAACCACGAAATCATGATGCGTGGTACGTTTGCAAACGTCCGAATCCGAAACCAAATGGCTCCGGGAACCGAAGGCGGCTTCGCCCTCAATCACGAGAATGGAGAAGTCATGTCGGTGTACGACGCAGCTCAAATTCAAGCCCCNAAGATCGTTCTCGCCGGAGGCCANTACGGAACCGGTTCGTCTCGAGACTGGGCGGCTAAGGGAACCTATCTGCTCGGCGTCAAAGCCGTCATCACCACCTCGTTCGAACGCATTCACCGTTCCAACTTGGTGGGCATGGGTGTGCTTCCTTTGACCTTCAAGGAAGGTGAATCCCACGAAACGCTCGGCTTAACTGGGCATGAAAGTTTCACCATTCCGTTGAGCGATGAGGTCCAACCCTTGGAATGGGTCACTGTCCAGGTGGACCATCCGGACGGCACCGCGTCGTCCTTCGANGCGCAAATCCGATTGGACACCCCCGTTGAGGTCGAATATTATCGAAACGGTGGCATCCTTCACACCGTTCTGCGCGAGATGGCACAGTCCACCGCATGAATGCAGTAGATTGAAAATCAAATGCCGCACAGCGGCGATTGATGCGTCAACTTCGAGGCAATGTGCGGTACCGATTCCGCTCTGACGACCACGATGTGAACGTCATCATCGAAGGGGCCTCCGATTGGGTTCAGAAGTACGTTGACGAACTCGGTCTGGAGGGCGTCGGTTGGACCATGCCAATTGGTACGGAGGTCAAGGCGACGAACCTCTCAAGCGTGAGCCGCAAGCGACAGGAAGCTGGCATTAACATCGAAATGGACGATGCTCCCGAAGACCAGCGACCGGCCGACATGGGGCCTGAACCAGACCCCTCCCGAATTCCAGTGGTTCGCCGACCCATTGGAGAACTGAATCTTCAAGAGAAATTGAATCAAGTAGGNATGATGCCTGCAGAGCGTCCCGATCTCATCGATCTGATGGACATCTTGGACGACATGGACCCGCCCATGCCGGTTCAGGGCGCCACCAGTGTGGATCCNATGGCAGAGGCATGGTTGAGGGAATTGNTGCAACTTGTGGTCCGAGATCACGGCATGACGGGNCTNCGGACCGAAGACATCGANGAGATTGCAAGCAGTAAATTGGGGGGCCGAGAAGGCACCGCCCTTGAGGTCTGGTTGGAATCGCTCTTTTCTGCTGGAAAACTTGTGAAAATTCACGGCGGNGATGCCACGGGTTGGAGTCCNTCTCCNAAGTGGTTGATCGGCAGAATTTGAGGCGCNCATTNACTTGAGTGCCTTAAGCGATAAAACCGTTCTATTTTTGAACATAAATGGGGGCTTGCGCCTATGCCATTCCGGAACTTGAGTGCAAAGGCATTATATCCGAACAGGCCGTGGCCGAAGCAAGTGATGTCCATGCAAACCCAAAAAGACCTCTCTAAGGCCCGAATGCGCAGCGTTTTCTTGACGCTGTTGATGGTGCTCAGCACCACTGCCGCNNTGGCTACAACCGCCAGTGCCTCAGTAGCACGCTCATACACGACCCACCGCGACCCTACNGACCTTGCCATTGGCGATTTCGACTGCGATGGCCACAATGATTTGGCGGTTGCGACCGACGGAACACACACCATGACCATCCTNTACAANGACGGAAANGGCAATTTNAACGAGCGCCAGGACATCTGGGTAGCGGGCAACCAGAGCCGAAATGCAGACTGGGACGAGTATGCGAATGTTGAGCAGGTCGAAGTCGGTGAATTCACCGGAGACGATGCCATTGACATCGTCATCTATCAGAAGAACAACCCGTTCAAAACCAACGACGCAGGTGCACCGGCCGGTGAACCTGGCAACGTCACCATCATTGAGAACGATGGATGCAACAACCGAGATTGGACNATTGGGTCCCGTTTCACTCACTTTTGGGTTTGGGACATGACCGTGGGAGATGCTGACCAAGACGGCAACGATGACATCTTCGTTCTGGAATTGGAAGAGGACATCACTCGACAAAACGTCNTCACCTATCGAAGTCCNATCACCTCCACAACCCAAGGNACTCCTACGTTCCTCGGCCTTTCGACGCAGCACATCTACCAAACCCTCGAAGTAGGCGACTACGGAGAAACACANTCAGTGGGGCTTGGTGGGTCCTGCACGGACGACGATATTTTCCTCTTGCGAGGAGAAGGTNTCGACTACAGCACCGGTACGACCACCAACCCGGGNAANANNGANAACGTCACCATCGTGGAATACTCCTGNACGGGCGTCGCTACAACCCCGGGTTCTTACCCTGCCGACATCACCACGGCGTCTGCGAACCCAACCATCATCCAGTTCGGAGTTGTTGGTTCACGGGATTTCGACATCGCTGACATTGGCGGTAACGGATACGTTGATACCATCGCCATGATGGATGGAAATGCTGAAAATGTCACATTCATGTCTGCATCTGCTCAAGGCACGTTTGGAAACACACAGATGGCCTACTTCGGCCCGTACATTTCCTATGCCATGGCCGTTGATGATTTGAACGGAGACGGTGAACCTGACTTCGTCAACCCCACCATTGCTTTCCAAGAGAACACCACGGACTCTGCTGGAGGCACTGAATCGGGCTTCTACCTCAACTACCCTACCACCATTCAAGTGACCCTTTCTGACGGAAACGGCGGGCACGTGAGTCCGCTTTCGTATCCTGCAAGCCGTCGACCATCGACCGTTGCTGTGGGTGATCTCCAAGGTGGACCAAACTCCGCACCTGACCTCGCTGTTGGCCACACCAACTATGCCTTTGGCGGCTGGCGAGACAACCTCGGCTGGGCAGGTCAATACGATACCATTTCAGTGATTGAAATGGACAACAAAGACATGGCTGTGTCCGACTTGGAAATTTCGCCTACCGACCGAACGTTCGGCTTTGTCGGTGAGGGAACACGAGACATCAACGTCACTGTCACCAACACGGGCATGGACACCCTCAACGGTCAAACCGCTGACCTTGACCTGGTCCTGAAGGTCGTGGACGAGGCCAACTCAACCAACAGTTCTGTGTACTCCAACGACTGGGACAGCGCTGAGGTGTCAACGGGTTGCGGCTCAGGCTGCTCGTGGACCTTTGAGGAATACGTTGACGGTGCCACCAACTGGCACTTGGAGACCAACCACTCAACCGGTGCCACGTCGGGGAACAATGGCCCCAATTCATCTGCAAACTATCTCAATCCAACCGATTTCATGTGGGCTGGCAACATGAAGACGAACTCCTCTGGTGATGAGTGGAGCGGTTATGGCAAGAACTGGGACGATAGCATGGTCCTGAACGATGTTGATTTGTCAGGGGCAGATCGTGCCTTCATGAGCATCGAGCTCTTCCGCCATCTCGGATTCGGGGCACTTGGTCAACAAACCGCAACCGGCGGCGTCGTTATCACAGAAGTGATGGATGACCTTGCCATCATTGAGGTCTACAGCGAAGAGTCCGGATGGAACCTCATGGCTTGTCCGGGGCTGGCCGCCGTTCAGGGCGCCTGCTACTCCGGTGCCTCCATGTGGGGTGGCTTTGATTGGGAGCGTGCAGACAAGCAAAGGTATGGCTACTATGCAGAAAGCCTTGTGTCTGGTTTGCTCAACGCTGGCACCTACTATGGCTGGGATAATTTCACCGAAGAAGGCTTTGGAACCTTCGACCTCTCTCCATGGGCTGGCGAGACCGTTGACATTCGGTTCCGATTCAGAACTGGCTTCACCGGCTCGACCGCCGACGACAACGAAAGCCGCTGGTCTGGACGTGATGGCTTCGCCGTTGACAACCTCTCCATCTGGAAGCAGAACACGGCGTTCCTACCCAACCCACAAACGCAATCCACAACCATCGGTCCGTTCACGAACCTCCAACCCGGACAGGAATACACCACGTCCATTCAAGCAGATCTCCTCAACGACACCACGTACCGCATCTCTGCAACACTGTCGAACAATGCTTGGGATGAACAAAGCATCAACGACGATATCGTGGCGTATGTCACGCCGTTCAACGTGTACGACCCGGCGGTTGAATCAATTGATTACTTCAAGCCTGGCGGCCTTTACGCAGAAGGTACGTTTGACATCGGAGTGGTCACCAACAACTACGGCAACACGCCCGTTGACTTTGGCATTGAAGCCACCGTCTACTCCGCAACGCCGTCCGATGTGTATTGCGGTACGCCGTCAGCTGTGTGTGAAGAAACCTTTGAAGGCGGCAGTGAAGGCTACCGCTACGAAGAGAACCAGCAACCGAAGGGCGCCATCTACAACGAAGATTCGTGTTCAACGAAAATCTTCAACAACAATGCCTACTGGTTTGGACACCCCTGTGATACCGGTACGCTCGGCTACGATGATGCATGGGCTAACGAGACACTCACCATCCCTGACATCGACTTGACGAGCATGAGTGGCGACTTCGTCTCCCTCAACTTCGAGTATTACGCTGACACCTTCTACACCATTGACCAAGACGGTGATGTAGACCCGAGCGACTACGCCAGCATGTCCGTTGATTACGACAAGGACGGTGCCAACTACACCGGTTTGGTGTTCGCACAATGGAACGATTACAACGAGGATGGGACCTGTCGAAACGACGATAACGGAGACGGCATCGTCAACAGTACGGAGTCCATTGACCAAACAGAATTGGCCTTTATCGGCGACCCATCCAACACCGATGGCACTGGCAACTACAACGTGTTCTTCAATTCCGATGAATTGGTGAAAACTGCCAGCATTGACTTGACTCACCTGTACATCCAAAACCGTTCCTCGTCTGACTCCAGTCAGTGGCGCGCAGAGTGCATGTCGCTGCAAGGTTCAACGGTCGATGTTCACTTTGATTTCCAATCCGATGACGATGGGCGAAACGGTATCAACGACGGCTTTGCGGGCATTGGTTTCAACAACATCTCCCTGCAAGAATACACCTTCGTGCAAGACGCCGTTTACACCGACTCAAGAACCAACGTTGACGCTGAAGAATCCGCAACCTCGGTCATTGCAAGCCACGAGTTCTTCTCAGGTGTGTATCGACTTGACGTGAAGACCGTGTTTGACAACACGACCATGGGCAAGCCTTGGTACAACGACAATGAGATCTCAGAAGCCAACAACATCAAGCGTGTTATCTTCAACGTTGAATCGGTCGATATCTCCATCGGAAAGCCAAACATTCTGGCTTGCCATGACGACCAAAGCCTCGAGTGTGTCCTGCCCATTGATAGCGCCCTCACCCACTCATGGGACTTCCAAGCGACCAACGGTGTGCTTGCCGGCGACTACATCTTCTACATGGAAGTCACCGACATGGCTGACGGCAGCCAGGCTCACCTCGTGGACTCTGGCCCTGCAGTCACCTTGCAAAGCCAACAGAAAACCTCCGTCTCGTTCACACCTTGGAACGGATGGATGGACGGAGCCACCTACAACATCAGTTTCTACGGACGTCTTGCTGATGGCTCTGAAACCGGCAACGAGCGGTACTTCCATGCCACCTTCGCTGACAAAGTCGACGTGGCAATTCTTTCGGACACTTCGTCCAGAACCACCGCCATCAAGCAGGATCTGGCCATCTTGGGCATGAGCTACACCCAATTCGAAATCAACGATTGGAGCACCTACTTCGACGCAGGATGGTTCACCCACTACGACAAGATTATCCTGCCTTGGCAAGACATCTTGGTGGCGAAAGACACTCAATTTGGTGGCGATGGCTACTATCAGTACCTTGGTGAACCAGCACGAAGAACCGTTCTGGAGAACTTCATGTCCGCCGGTGGTACGGTCCAAGCTCACTTGGGCCCACTCGGTAGCCAAATTTACGGTCTTGACCAAGGTTTGGCAGGACGTCTACCGTTCGGATTGGATGTGCAGAGCCGTGATACGACCAGCACCCAGGTCACCTACAGCACCATGGACCTCGCTGACCCGTACCACCCCGTTATGGACAACATCGACGTGAACGCCTTCCAAGGCTTTGACGCGAACTCTGGCGTGGCTCAAGCCGTTCTCAACACGAAATCGGTGAGCACCAACAACGTCCCTGAGACGTGCAATGGATACATGGAAGACGGTGGCTATTTCCAGCGACTTATCCGCTCCACAGAAGANATTCAGGACACCGTGTTGGGTGTGTGCAGCTACTTCTCTGGTGGCCTCATCATCTCGACCATTGACGTTGCCACCCACTCAGAGCGAGCTGACAGTTCGACGTTCCCACTCTTGGGCAACCTCTTGCAGTACCACGTCAATCCTTANCCTGACGGCTTTGGAACCTTGGGCAACGGGTTGGACTTGACCATCAACGGCGATGTTCCAAGCATCGACCCGAGCACTGGAAAGTACGCTCTTCGCTACATGAAGAGCGACGCTACGCTGAACTTTGGCTTCACGACAACCACTACGGAAACCCTCCACACCGACTGGATCATTGACGGACCAACCAACTGGGACGGTAGCAGCCTCGCCAGCGGAGTCACGGGCCATTCCACCGAATCCTCCCCGANCATGACCTTCTGCAAGGCNGATTTGGCCTCACAGACCGGCTGTGCACAGGGCGAACAATGGCACATCACGCTGATGCTCCACGATGACAATGGCCACGCACGAACCATTGATGTGGTCGTTGAAACCAACGACGTCTATGCTGACGAATTCCGCCCAGAAGCCGATGCAGTGATTGACATTCGACCTGANTATGAAGACAACGTCGAGTTCATTGGCACCAAGACCGTTTCCAACGTGGAATGGGATGTCAACCGCATCATCCTCCAAGGCGAAGGCGACGATGCCGAGTTGGTGGTGCACTTTGACGCCAGCGACTCCATGGACATGGATGCCCTCGAAGGAAACGGCATTGAGACCTACGAATGGAAGGTCCTGTTCGATGCNCCATACGGCGACGACTCGTTTAATCTGGATGGACACACCTTCACACAGACGGCGGCCAGTGGCGGCCAGTGGTCGTATAAATTCCAGAACGTGACCGTCGATTCAACGGGCACCACGGAGAATCAAATCCGAATTGAACTGGTGGTCTACGACAGTGCAGGGAAGTTCTCCGAGAAGCACCGAATGTACTTCGTCATCGTTCCAGACGGCTTTGGTGATGAAGCACCCGATGTCCAATGGGACAATGCCAACCTCAACGACACCAGGTTCGTCGACGACACCATCACCATCTCTGGTAAGGTCTTGTCCGGTTCAGAGACCGGTGAAGTGTACGTTGAAGCAGCCTTCTATCAAGACAACCTCAGCGCTTCCGCCGCTACCAAGTACCAACTCAGCCTCCAAGATCTGTGGGCCAAGAGCAGCAACCTGAGCGACGGTGAGACGTTTGAACTCACGCTTGACATGAGCAGTTTCTACACCAACACGTCCACGCGCCAATCGGTCTACATCAAGTATTACGAGGGCACTTACCCCAACGAGCGATGGGTCACCATCAAGTGGATTGAACTTGACCTTCCTGCTTGTCAAGGATTGGAAGCCGATCCACAGGCCATTGATGCTGGCGGCGAGTTTGTTCTTGATGCGAACGGCGATTGTCAATGGAGCGGNGCTTGGTCCTACGACCCAACGACCGGAGAATGGACGGACAACTCGCAATCCACGGACANTGGTGATGGCGCATCAAGTGGGCTGGACCCAACGATGCTCATCATCGGTGGTGTGGTTCTCTTGCTCATCGTCGTTGGTTCGTTGATGTTCATGCGTCGCAATGATGACAAGGATGACGCCTTCGGCGGCATGGAAGGTGCCTTTGGTGCCGATGCTCTCGACCCAACCGAGCAATATGTGCAACAACTCATCGCTCAGGGATACCCCGAAGAAACAGCGCGTGCGTTTGCAGCNCAGTACGTCGGAGGAGGTGCGGCCGCACAACCAGCCGCCGCACAACCGGCAGCCGCCGCACAACCAGCGGCTGCTCAACCGGCAGCNGGATACGACCAGGCGGTGTACGAGCAGTATTACCAGCAGTTCGTTTCACAGGGCTATGATGCAGCTACGGCAGCGGCTTATGCACAGCAATATGCTGTGCAATATGCACAATCCCAGCAGTAGACGTGAGCACCCCGTTGCCTTCGTCTTGGCCGGTTTTGAATCATGAAGGCGGCACGCTGAATCTATTTGACCAGCGAAAAATTTGGGTGAATGTTGAGCGACCTATATGTTTATGAGGATACAAAAGATGGAAGAAGCATGCAATTGAGTGAAGATGGACAGTGGATGTGGAATGGAACCGAATGGATTCCTGCGAATCAACCTCCAGTCTCAGTTGCTCAACCCCAACCTACGGTGGTCCACGCACCTGTTCAACAAGCAACAGCGACCATTTCACCCCAAANCACCGTTTTCCTACCAAACATGGCGGCTGTTGAGGAATCCAAACGGAAAGTTGTTCCATGGATNGGTGTCGGTCTGATTTTCTTTTCTGTTTTGATGCCTTATGTCAGTGTTTTTGGCTTCTCAGTGTCGGGGCTTGATCTCCTTGGTCTGATTGGTGANGCCATAGAAGCCTCGAGTGATTTAGGCGGTGAATCCGGAGGCGGCGGAGGCGGCGAGGGCGGNGGAGATTCTGGATTTGACTTTGGAATTACCATGTTCGTCATTGCTGCAGCCATGCTTGTTTTNTCTCCAATCGTCTATGTCCTCTCCGCGATTATTGCGTGCGTACTCATTGNAACAAAAAAGAGCACTAAGGTTCTCGCAATCCTCCATTTCGGATANTTTGGTTTGTTCCTCATTGCNTCGGTGTTAGGAGCTGTTGACTTGTTGGGAGAGGATCTAAGCGTTCTCGGTTTCGTAGGTATCGGATTTTACGTCGGTAGTCTCGCACCAGGNCTTTGGTTTGTTGACCAATGACAATGTGTTCGTTTCAACTTGCTNGCCACCGTTTGATGNCGTTCTGCGAAGGANGACNAACTCTGCAGCATGTCAACACTCGTTCTCNGCACAAAGGNGTGTGTTGNTAGGAAGTNCGCCCGTCACTCTTCTTCGTAGGCTTGGAGCAACGGACCGTCTTCGATTTCAACTTCGCCATCNTCGCCGAGATGGGAGTCAAAGTCCGGGAGGCGCAANCGCCAATTTTTNGGTAAGGGCGNGCCTTTGTCGATGATTTTGAGCATGCGCTCCTGCCATGANTGGGGTTTTCGCTGCATGATGTACATGTAGAGGACTGAGGTTCGAATGTCCTCGGTCATGACAGTGTATCCCGTGGAGGCNTCNAAATTCATCGCACGCAGGAGGTTAAACGCTGGGCGATTGATGATTTGGAACCAGCGTTTGGCGTTTCGCATGCACACCATAATGACAATCAAAATGATGAGGGTGTTCAGGCACAATGTCCCGATGTTGAAATTTGGTCCACTCATACCTTGGAGCAGGATGATCAAAATGAGCAGAAGTGGAACGGCCGTTATGAGGAAGATAAAATTCTCAGAGAGCGGCGGTTTCCTCATTTTTTGTCGAATGGCTTCCCATCCGTTGTGGTGTTTTTCATTCGGTTTGAAGATGTCTTGTTCTTGCTGAGCAGCAGCGGCTCGCACCAGTTGAAGGAGTCCGTTGATCTTTCGAAACTGCGTCATTCCGACGTCCATGTTGTCATCGAGTATGGATTGAAGGCTATGCTGGGCGTTCGCATACTCACCCATGTCTGCCAAGATTGAGGCCATTTCCACCACGGGCGTCACTTCCCTTGGGGCAATCTCACGGCAAGCTTGCCACCAATGCAATGCATCGTGAAGCATACCGAGGTCATCGGCCATCAATCGCCCACCACGAACCCACATGTCCATTCGGCTTGGGTCTGCAGCCACGATTTTCTTGACCGCCGATAGTGCCTGAGCGGCCTGAGCCATGGTTGGTGGTTGACCGGCGGGAGGAAGGCAAGCCTCAACGAGTATGGACCATGCTTCAAGGTGGTCTGGGTCGAGCGTGGTGGCCTTTTTTGCTTCGGCCTTCGCACGGTCTCTGTCGCCTTCATCGAGTGCTTCAAGGGCGTTGAGGTAGTGGGATTCTGCGCTCACGTGGCCACATCCATTCACTCGTCTTTTCGCTCAAACTTGCGTGGGGTTCGGAAATCACGGGGTGGTCGGTTGTGTGCATGACCTGACCGTTTCCCCTTCGCCCGACGAAAATCGCTGTCAGAAGAGCGTCGTTGAGGCCGTCCGTTTCGCTGCCAGTTTCCACCGGTTGGACGGCGTTCGTTTTGTCCACCTCCATCTCGTTGACCACCACCGCTGCGAAATCCTCGGTTGTCCCGTCCGCCTTGTCGGCGGTCGTCTCTCCGGTCGTTTCGGGGTCCACGGTTGTCCCGTCCGCCTTCGCGTCGGTCTCCACCGTTTCGGTCGTTTCGGAATCCTCGGTTGTCCCGTCCGCCCTGTCGTCGGTCGCCACCGTAGGAGGACCGCTGGTAACTGTCTCGACCGCCCTGTCGTCGGTCGTTGTTTCGTGGCTCACCCCGACCGCCGCCTCCACCTCCAGGGCGAGGTTCATCGCATCGGTTACACACGTTTCTGAAGGAGAAATTCAAGTTGTTGCACTTCGGGCACGTCCAATCGTTGTCGTTGAAGGTGCCACGCTGTTGCCGTTGTCCACCTCGATCGGTTCGGAACCCTCGGTTGTCCCGTCCACCCTGCCTTCGGTCGTGTTGATGGCGTCGGTCTCCACCGTTTCGGTCGTTTCGGAATCCTCGGTTGTCCCTTCCGCCTTGTCGGCGGTCGTCTCTCCGGTCGTTTCGGAATCCTCGGTTGTCCCTTCCGCCTTGTCGGCGGTCGTCGCCTCTTCGGTCGTTACGTTCTTCCCTCGGCTTTTTTGGACGGACCGAAACGGTGACACCAATCAGTGCATCCATGTCCAAAGAACGGTCGATATGAGCGATGTGGGCAAGCGGATGGTCGGTACTTCCAATTACGCCGTCGACCTTTCCGATGTAGGAACCGTCATCTGATCGAATCATGATGGCATTGAGCGCCGGCGACGCCCCGTCGAAATGCACGAGCAAGCCACCTTCATGGCTTTTCGATTCAACGGTTCCACTGAACATCTCAAGACCTGTTCAATCCTGCGGCCAAGTCCTTTTGGTGTTGTCGGTTTTACTCAGGCCTTCGTCGCTGAAGCAGAAGGGCAGCACCCAGCATCGAGAGGGTCGCAAGCAACGAGATGGATGGTAGGGCCCCGTCTTCGTCTCCAACGGTTGGTGGCGCCACAGGAGCAACGTCTTCGACCATTGGGCTGGGGATCCCGACGGCCAGTTGCGTGGAGGCGCCAGATTCGTCAACGGCGGTGATGAGGACATCGTAGTTGGTGAGTCCATTGGCAAGACAGATGGCGGTTGAAACCTCAACCACCCAATTGATACCGTCAATGGTGAATCCTTGGTAGTCTGCACCGCAAATCGTCAGGCTCATCGTCACCGCTTCCAAATCCGGGTCAGAGACCAATCCGTACATCTCAAACTTGAGCTGGCTCTCATCCCATGTTGCGTTTAGGCCGTCAAAGTTGACCGCCACTGAAACGGACGGTGGTGAATTTGGCTTGGTCAGTCCGAGGGAGAATTCCGCCTCGTGAAGCAGCATGTTTGATGCTTCGGCTGATACGACGAAGGTAAAGGCTCCAGGGCGAATGCTCTGGAGGGAGACAGCCGTCATCGTTGGTTCGGACGCAACGGCAACCGATTCTCCGGCACCACCCATCTGTCCGTTTTGGAGGGCTCTGGCCGAGAACAAGAATTCGTTCACCAAACCGGTGGGGGTGATGGTAAGGCGAGCGTTCTTTCCATCTTCGTCAATGGTTCCGGTTGCTGTGTAGAGCGTACCAAAGGTCCACGTTCTGGAATCGTTTTCGTTCATGGCCCCCAGCGGGTCAACCGGTGTGCAGGTCGCAGAGGCTTGCGTTGCACCTTCGGGTTGAGTGATGAAGAAATCACCCAAAACGTTGGTGGAAACACTCCAGCCAG
>PAWY01000043.1 GCA_002714305.1 Methanobacteriota archaeon
AGGCCGCGCTGCCGCCGCCTCAGTTCCCGATGAAGGCCCTCGTGACCCCACCGCCTACCTCGCAGCTCAGCGGCTTGAGGATGAACACGCCATTGAAGGAATCATGGTCATTGTCCGTGACCTCTCTGAGTTGCGTTGGGAACACAGTGCTCCAGTCCGCGTTGGTTGCCGGATGGGACGCCCAGAAAAAGCCGCCCCTCGTGTGATGAATCCAATGGCCCATTCACTGTTCCCCATCGAGTTGAACGGAGGAAATCAACGCCTTCTCAACAACGCCATTGACAAACGCACCATCCGTGTTCAATTGGGACGCCGTACATGCACGGTTTGCGGAAAGGAAACGCCTCTTCTCCGCTGCCATCATCGCGTGGTTGATGCCCATGGGGAAGGCAAGGCAGGCGAAACATGTGGAGGGGCCACCACCTCTAATCCAACCAAGTCCAACGCTTATCGCCGGGGTGAAGTTCAATCCGTTCGCATGGACGAAATGGTGGAAGATGCCCGCATTCGCCTTGGAATTGACCGACTTCCGGGGCAGGTCAAATGCATGAAGAAATTGAACAGCCGGGACCAAACCCCAGAAGCGATTGAGAAGGGCATTCTCCGTGCGCGTCATTAACTGCCGGTCTTCCGAGACGGGACCGTTCGGTTTGACATGAGCGATGTCCCCGCCACTCATTTCCGTCCACGTGAAATCGGTGTTCCCTGGAAGACCCTCCACGGGCTGGGTTACACTCATGACTATCGGGGGAAGCCTCTGAACGATGACGAGCAAACCTTGGAATTGTTCCCGCAAGATTTCATTGTGGCCAAAGGCGCCGCAGATTTTCTTCTGAGGACGGCGAACTACATCGATGAGTTGTTGGTTCGGTTCTACGGCATGGAGCCGTATTACAACGCCGACAAGTCCGATGACCTCGTTGGACACCTCATCTGCGCTCTGGCCCCCCACACCTCGGGTGGCGTGTTGTCGCGCATCATCGGCTGGGCCGATTGTTCGGGGGGCTACGCTCACCCATTGTTCCATGCTGCAAAGCGCCGCAATTGCGACGGCGATGAGGACGCCATCATGCTCTTGATGGATGGGCTTCTGAATTTCAGTCGGGACATTCTTCCAGCGAACCGGGGAGGGCAAATGGATGCTCCGTTGGTCCTGACCACCCGTTTGAACCCGACCGAGGTCGACAAAGAAGCCCTCAACGTGGACTCTGCTTGGTTTTACGAACGGGACTTTTACGAAGCGACGCTCAATCAGCCGCATCCGAAGGAGATCCAAGGGCGAATGGATTTCGTTGAACGCCGCTTGGGCAGCGTTGCAGCGGTCCGCGGGTATGGTTTCACCCACGATTGCCATGCCATCGACCGGGGACCGGCCTTATCGGCGTACAAAACGCTTGACACGATGATCGACAAGATGAACGGGCAACTTGCGCTTGGCCAACGTCTGCGCGGTGTGAACGTGCGGCAAGTCGCCTCCAGTGTGGTTCGTTCTCACTTTCTGCCTGATCTTCGTGGTAATCTCAACGCCTACGGCCGACAAAAGGTGCGCTGCCTCAAGTGCGGGCACTCCTACCGCAGGATGCCCCTCTCAGGAAGTTGCATCCAACCGAAGAAAGAAACGGGACGCGGCCTTGCTCGAATGGGGGTTGCCAAGACGGAAGGAGGGCTTTGCAATGGGAACTTGGCGTTGACGGTGTCGGAAGGGGCCGTTCGAAAATACATCGAGGTTATGCGGTTCGTTATGGACCACTACGGCGTGGACCTCTACACGCGTCAAAATGCAGATTGGCTTGCCTCAAGCGTTGATTCATTGTTCAACAACGACCGAGCAAAGCAGCTCTCGCTTTCGGATTTCCTTTGATTATCGCAAGGGTTCTCGCCAAGGGGAATCGTTTTCATTCCAAGCCAACTGGTCGTCTTCTTGAGAGAATTTTGCCGCTTTGAACGGTATTTTTTCCTTCGTTTCGGATGTTTCGTGCTTTGGTTTGCGTCGGGCAAGCAAGGCCCGAAGGCCTTGTTCGCCCCATGCGACAACAACCAGAAGGAGCGTCAAAACGACATGCCCTGCGGTTTGAATGGGCCCAAAGGGTTGCAGTTCGAGTTGTTGGGTGACCAGTACACCCTCCTCGACGATGGTTTCTACGGTGTAGAACCCAGGCTCCAATTCACCCGACCACACAGGAACGGGATCGCTGAGCTGACCCGACCAAGAATAAACCGTGGTCGTGTTGTCTTTTTTGATCGCTATGCTGAGGTTGGCTTGGTCGACGGATGTGCTGGTAAAGGTTGATTCAAGCGTGGCGGGGATGGCGGCATCCGAGCCAAAGACAGGTGAGATGTTCACCTCGCGGTGGGATTGAAATTTTCCCTCAGCATTAATTTCGTTTGGTGCAGTTTGACCAGCAACGTTCAGCCAGATGGCGTTGATGAGCACCACTGCCACCACCCAGAGCAGCATGGTTTGCCATGGAAATCGCCGCTCCATGGGATAGGCTTGACGCGTTTTCCTCTTAGGCTTATGTTCAGATGCCGACGTTATTTTCTATCTATTCGCCGGGTCTCCCACGTCGAGTCAAGAAGNGAAAGAACCTGAGCCATCCATTCTAATTTGGCCAGTTTGCGGGCTGCATCGGTTGTCCCCGACCATGGACCAACATGGTCCGTCGCAAANCCAACGTACTGGACCTTTTCGCTCTCCACGCCCAACCAATCGAGGAAACATGCTGCTCGGTCTCCGTCCGTAAACCCGCCAACGTTGTGCATGTCGTTGTAAACCTCATCCGTCTGATGGGTCAACACCAGTGGGACGCCTCCCATCAAAGCCCATTGATGCAAGCAACGATTCCATGCCTCCACGTTGTCTCCGTGGGCGTGGATGAGCAGAGGGATGCCCTGCTGGGCCGCCTGCGAAAGGTGAGGTTCTCCATCAAGGTCGCTGACGACGCACAAAACATCGACCCGTCCGAGGCAGGCCCCGACGGCTCCATCTGCGGCGATGAAGACGGTCTTGGTGCCCCACTTACGCTCCATCGTTTCGGTACGAACTCCAGCCCCGACCAGCACGATCTTCTCAGCGCATTCAATCGCTTCTCGCAATCCCTTTAGCGTTTCATTCCGTTGCGGAGCAGTCCAGTTCAAATGTTCGGCTTCCGGGTGATGATTGCACGCGTCCCGTAGCGACGATGCGCTTGCCACATCCTCGTCATAGGACCAGCCAAAGTGTCGACGAACCTCGTGCTGGATGGCCAACAAGCGGGGAGCAGGCGCGGGCCACACAAGTCTCCGGGTGAGGGCCGAGGTCAAGAAAGCCACCCAAGGTGGAACTTCATAATCCGTGGCTCTTTCCTCGGGACATGCCCGTGCCCACGACGCCGCCTCCCCTTACGGACGAGGTCACGTTGGCGCGCTATCCCTTCCTTCCGCAAGCCTCGGATTGGATTCGCACCATGGCGGTCCGACACAGCATCGACCTCAACGAACTCTTGGAAGGGTCATGGATGGAACAGGCTCGGCAACGTGCCCGCATTCGTTTGATCGATTCCGTTCAATCCAAGGAAGGCGTACAGGTCGTGGGAGGCGACATTCACACCGAAGAGGGCCGCCTCATCGAGGCCTTTTCGTTCTATTACGCCCGATTGGTCATGTGTGCCAGTGAGGACGAACGCCTCATCGCTCGTTGGGCTCAGGCCGAAGCGGCGCGTGCAGAACAGTTGCTCATCCAGGACACAGGGAACCTCCCTGATGTTGCCAAAACCTACCTTGCGGAGGTTGAGCTGACTTCCATCGCTTCATCAGCTCGCTCTGCTGCTTCAGGCATGGGCATGCATCAACTTCGGCAACGCCCTTCCGGTGAGTGGCGCGTGGGCCTCGCCGATTTCATCGAAATCTGTCCAAAAATCACGGGGCACCGGTGGCGATTACCGAACGTGGACATTGAAAAGGGCTGGGTCAAACTCCACGGGGAGCGGCAGTATGCTTCTTCGGCGAAACTCGCTCGTTTATTGAGGGAGCGAATCAAGGCAGCCATTCAAGCTGAGACGCTTGAAAAGATGGCCGAAGTGACCACCGACCTTGCGGTACGTCTTGCGGAACCCGTTGGTATGGTTCGTAACCTGATGGCAAACAAAGCCAGTGAGGCCATTGCGCTGGTTGGGGCAGAAGAGAGCGACTGGCCGCCCTGCATGCAGAAGACCATTGCGGACCTGGCTGGAGGGGTCAACGTGAATCATTTCGGGCGGTTGTTCCTCGCTTCAATGTCCGCAACCCTCGCGCTTCCCCAAGAGTCGTGTGTTGGCTTCTTCCGAGGTGCTCCTGATTTTAGTGAATCGACCACCACCTACCAGGTGCAACACGTCTACCAGCATGAATACACGCCGGCTGGCTGCGGGAAACTCAAGGTGAACCACAATTGCCCCGTCCTCCCCGGGGACAACCGTACCTGCGACCAGCCTTGGATGGACCACCCGCTCAAGTACATCCGGGCAACTCAGCGATGGAAGCGGTTGACAGAACGGCCGGTTTCAAGCGAATCCTCGGACACGGACCAACCTTCAAATTCCGAGCCGTGAGGCCATTTGGCAGGCGTCTTCTCTAAATGAAAAGAGATGAATCAACGGACATGGAGCGACAGGGCGCCGTTGACGATCCGTCGTCATCGCTCCCGTTATCCTACCGGATTGCTCGTCGGTTCTATCGATTTCTCACGAACATCTGGTTCCGCGAAATCAACATCGTTGATGATGAGAACCTCCCTCCCGAAGGTGGGCGGCTGTACATCACATGGCATCCAAGCGGCCTCATCGACCCCATGCTGATGACGACCGTCCTACCGGGTCGCCTCACCACGGTAGCGAAGCACACCCTCTTTCGAGTTCCTTTTCTCGGGCGGTTGCTCAAAGCATCAGGGGTTGTTCCGATTGAGCGTCCACAAGACGCCAAGGATGCAGAAGCAGCGCGACAGCGAAACGCAGACCGAATAAGCAGTCTTTCATCCACCCTTGCTCAAGGGGGAAGCGTGTTGATTTTCCCAGAGGGGGTCACGCATGCGGATGCAGGCGTACGAAGAGTGCGCTCAGGGGCGGCTCGAATCTTGCTTGCAGCCTTGCGAGAGGCCGAAGCAGCCGGACTACCCAAACCAAACGTTGTCCCCGTGGGCCTTCACTATTCGGAATCTCAACGGTTTCGAGAACGGGCAGCCGTGGTCGTTGAGCGTTCAATGGACTTGCCAGAAACCCCTCAATTGGAGGGGGATTTGGAGCAACAAGATGCAGCCGATCGGGCATGGGTGGACGAAGTNACGGAGGTCTTCAGTACCGAACTNCAACGCGTCAACCTTTCCAAAACTTCGTGGGCAGAGCGCACCATGATATGGCGAGGTCGTAGCCTGGTGTATGCAGAAAAGCAGCGTCAAGTCGGAGAAGAATTGCGAAAACCTACCTTTGCCGAATCGGTTCTTGCGGCACGACGGTTGCGCGCTGGGTGGGAATTCATGGCTGCAAGCAATCCAGAAGAAACCGAGGCCCTCGCCAAGCGCTGCCAAGACCACTTCGATGTTCTTGAACACCGGGGCATCACTCCCTACGATGTTGATGCCCGCCCCGAGCAACTTTCGCTCGCCGGATACGGGAAATACTTCTTCCAATGGCTCTGGGCATTGGTTTGGATGTTTGGTTTGATCACATGGAGCGCCATTGCGGGCAATTATGTGCCCTACAAGGCCAACGGTTTCTTCAGTTTGGGCATGAAACGGATGAAGGTGGATACCTCAGTGGTCGGGACCATGAAAGTCCTTTCAGCCATGGTGGTGTTTCCAATTTGGTGGATGGTGGCGTCCGCTTTCATCACCTGGTCGCTGTTGAGTGCAAGCAGCCCCTTGAATGAACTCCTGCTCTCCCATTGGCTGTTGCTAGGCATCACCAAACTGCCGGCCATTGGTGTGTTTGTCGTGTTCTTGTTTTGGTGGCCAGTGTCGGCCAAACTGCATCTCAAACTCTATGCCCGTTTGCTCCGCGGAAGCCACAACCTGCAGCGTTGGAAAATTTGGAAAGACGACACGAAGGACTGGGACCTTTTGGTTGAAGAGCAACGTCTTCTTTCGGCTGAACTTGTCAACCTAGGCTCCGGTTTGGTATTGCCAGGTGACCCGGANTGGGAGGACCCTGCTCCGGGCCAAGACGACGTGGCTTCCGTTCGCTTCCGTCAACCNGGGNCCACGGNCTGAGNGGTTGAACCTCGGGTATTTTGCACAAGGGTTTGAATGAAAGAACCGCGGTGGCTGGTCCAAAGGGGGGTGCGCATCCATGACCAGAACGTTGGTGTTGACCGTTGACCGAGACAACGATCTTGGTTTGAAAACNTCGATTCGCGGCCCCGTCGTTGGGCGACGTCAAGTGTTGACGGCTGCGCTCAAACTCGGCATCGCCGACCCGGAAGAAAGCGACACAAACGCGATCCTCGGGGCACTTTCGCAACACGACAAGTTGGCCGAAGGAAAGTTGGAGGAAGACGAAGTCGAGATTGCCATCTTGACCGGTGACGAGAAAGTTGGTGTTCGTTCAGACCGAGCCATTGCAGCTCAGTTGGATGAGGTTGTTTCTGCCTTCCAACCCGATCAAGCGATACTGGTGACCGACGGCGCTGAGGATGAAAGCGTCCTCCCCATCATCACCTCACAAGTTCGCATTGACCACGTTGAGAAAGTGCTCGTCAAGCAATCCAAAGGCATTGAAGGGACGTACTACTACATCGTGAAAGCCCTTGAGGACCCAAGATGGCGAGCAAAGATCATGATTCCATTTGGGGCCGTCTTAGCGATTCTTGGCCTTGGGATCATGCTCCCCAACGACATTGGAGGTGTCGTGATTGGCGCCTTACCCCTCGTGTCTGGATTGTACATCTTCAGCAAAGGTGCAGGTATTGAATCCACCGTGAACCGTGTCATCCAGGAAATGCGAGAAAACGCTGACGCAGCAATGTTTTCTTCGTTGTTATGGACAGCGACGCTGTTCAGCGCCATCTTTGCTGTCGCCGAGGGCTGGCGTGCGTTTGGTGTAGCCGATGGAACGGCCACCTCTCAATCGGTTCTTTGGCTGAGCGTGATTCACTCCTCGTTGGCTTGGACGGTCATCGCTTTCCTCACCTCAACGGCAGGCTTCATGCTGCTTCGCCTGAAACGCGGTTCCTTCTCAGGAAGCCTGATTGTTTTGAGTGTTTTTGGCATGGTCGTCTATTCATTCCTCAACGCTGCCCTGGACATCGCCATCCGCGTCCTCGAAGGCACCTCCTACGAATTCAGTGTAGAAATGATTCTCCAGGACTTGGACACGCCGTTGATTTGGGTCGTCGTTCTGTGGATGGTGACCACGGTGGTTCGGACGCTTCAAACCCGGCAGGCACAAGCTGACCGCTACTGGGGCATTTGATCAGAGCAAAAAGCGTGGCAAGACCCTTGCCACGGTGTTATGGCCCACCACGCCGATGAGGGAGCCTTCTTCATCGACCACGCCGATTTGGTTGAGGTCGTGGGTAAGCATCAAGGCCCCGGCTTTGAGCAGGGGCGTGGTGCTTCGGACGGTCATGGGGGGATGGGTAAGGATTTGTTGTGCGGGGATGGAGTGCATCCACGCAATGTCCCGATTCACGGTTTTTTTCGCGACCATTTTGAGCAAATCAACCGCATGAATACGACCCATTGGTGCACCGTCTTGGTCAACGATGAAGACATGGTCCCAATCGTGTTTGGTGAGGACATCGAGCACTGTGGCCATGGAGTCACTCCCGAGCAGGGAATGCGGATGCTGCATGACGTTTCCACACAGCACCTCGCGCACCTTTTTTCCGGCAGCAGTGGCCTTGTTGGACTTGCGAAGAAACGGTCGGGTTGCCATGGATTCTCAACCGCCCCCGTCAGCCGACCTTTTTTGAACCCTTCCGAAAAACCCCCTTGAATTTCGGGAATCCGGAAATTATGGACGATGGAGTGATGCTGGCTTCCTCAAGAAATATAGCCGCCTTGCCGTTCATTGATGCATGAGCACCGTTCCTGAGCACGAATTGGTCGCGCTTAGCGCCATGACCGGGTTTGACCAAACATTGGCGATTGAACGGCTGTGTCAGATGTACGGCGTTGATGAAGCTGCATTGAGGGCGGCCATGGCCACCGTCGGCCCTCCTCAATCCAACGGGGCAACATCGGCTGACCAACCATGGGACACGTCTCACAAAACCATTCCAGGGTTGGAAGACGCTCGAGCACCAACCGCTCCAACCATGGTTGACAAACGTCAATTTCGATTTGAATACGATCCAACCAAAGAAGCAAGTCAACGTCGAGAGCAGGTGAATCAAGCGATTTTATGCTCTGCTTGTGGCGTGGCCTTGGGCATCCCTGATGTTCGCCCGATCAAGGTTACATGCCCAGCCTGCCTTTTCGAAACCACCTACACCCACTGAAAGGGAGGTTCATGTACGGCCCAGCAACAGCGGGTACCATGCACCAAGGCTCACCAAGACAATGGCCCTATGCCTCCAGCAATTCCCCTCTCCCTTTGCCCGAGCATCCGGTGTTGTTCACGCGTGACGACATCGTCTTGCTCGACCGGTTTTCGGGTGAGGTCTCCGACGACCTCCTTGAAGGCACGCTGTTGAAGGATTATGTGAGCCAATTTGGAACCGCAACCACCTCGTTGGACGATTTGCTTCAGGAACTTGATGCTCCTCTCATTGCTGACCGACGCCCCATCCTGTTGCAAGGGGAACTCGCCAACCCCTACCGTCTCCAAGAGATGAACATGGGCCCACTTCCACTGCTTACGGTTCGGCTGGAGGGGATTTGTCGAACTTGGGCTGACGGATTGGACCCAAGAGATGCCTACCCAGGCATCCACCATGTAACCTTGGCACGAACNCCCGGATGGTGGGAGCGTAGCCATCTGGGGTTGGCGTCCAAAGAACAACTCAAACTCATTCGCGAGTGGCTTGACAATGGGGTGCGGTCAACGTGGCGTCCAGTCAAACTTGGCGAAGGTGGTGTGCGGTTTGAGCACGATTCTAAATTGGAACCGCCATCGTCCTCTGATGTTGAATGGGACGGCACCAATGAACGGGTGTCCATCGACGCTCCTCCACCGACCGGTCCAAGCATTTCCCTCGACGAACTCTTGGTGGTGGTTCACACTCGGCAGGGCTGCTACAACCATCGGGGAAGGCTTGCCCGTTGTGTTCACATGCATCAACGGCCATTTCATGAGGGCCTTTTCCGCAAGGGTTCTTCCCATCGGTGGAATGAAATTCTCACGCTTCGTTAGCCCTTTTGACGAAGTAAATAACCCGTTCTTCGCCCCAGATGAACTCCGCTTCTTGGGCCAGTCCAGCTTGGTGGAGCACGTCCGTGTCAATGTTGGATGGCACCGGTGACTCGTGCACAACGGTGCTGTTCACCAAGAAGACCTCGTCCACCAATCCTGCCTCCAAGAATCGATGCACGGTCGTTGGCCCTCCTTCGACCAGAACCCGCTGAATGTCTCGGTCGGCAAGTTGATGCAACAAGGAAGGCAAGCCACTGAACGACGTTTGCATGAGCAAGGTCTCACCGNTATCAGCAAGCAATTGCGCTTTGGGGTTGATTCGCTGGTTGGGATCGAGCACCACTCGAAGCGGCTGCCGGTCTGANGGGACAAGACGAACGTTGAGTTGCGGGTNGTCCCGATTCACGGTCTCAACGCCCACCAACACGGCATCGCAATCCCTGCGCAATTCGTGAACCTTTTCGAGGCATCCAGGTGATGTGAACCGTTGAGCAACTTCGGCGCGATCGTCCACTGAGCCGTTGGCGTCCAAGGCCAGTTTAACGGTGACCAGTGGACGTCGGTGTTCGCACCAGTGCATGAACGCTTTCATCTGTTCGCGAGCCTCAACCTCCATGAGCCCAACCCGCGTTGGGATTCCCGCTGCTTCCAACACGCGGCATCCATCGCCACGGACCGTNGGGTTCGGGTCGTGGACCGCAATGACGACCTCTTTGATTCCAGCCCACATCAACGCTTCAGTGCAGGGGGGCGTTCGTCCAAAATGGTTACACGGCTCAAGCGTGACGTAGGCGGTTGCTCCATTGGGCGACAACCCTTTTTCCTCTGCGTCATGAATGGCCATCTGTTCGGCGTGTAAACCGCCAAGGTGGTCGTGCCAACCTTCGGCAATCACGGCTCCGTCTTTGACCAGGACGCATCCNACCAACGGGTTAGGGCTGACCTTTCCTCGACCACGCTCAGCGACCAAAAGCGCATGTTCCATGAACACGCGGTCCGCCTCCGTCCANTCAGCGCTCACGCTCACCCCACCCACCTCTTGTTCAAGATTGCTTGCATCCGAGCCACGAGGGATNTGTTGGGANNTGANCGAATTATTCAATATANNTCATATTNTATGCATTANGCATAATTGCAGAAACGGCNGACTGGAGAAGNNTTCAAGGCTGAGACGGAGGTGTCATGTTCATGGCGAAGCGTTCTCAAGAGGGCTTGAACGAACCACTTGAGTTTGCTCCCGACTCAACCTCGAAGCGAAAGAAGGGCGCACATCGCCCTGAATACGCGGCTGTCTTCACCCAACCTGGTGTGCCGAATCAATCNTTTTCCAAAGTCCATGTTTTGGTCAATCCATTTTCGGGAAAGAAGCAGGGTCGCAAGATCGCCGAACGCGTCATTGAATTGATACAGCAACAAGGCATCGAGGTCACATCCTCCTTTTCCGCCTATAGCGGNCACCTGGTGACCATGGCATCGGCGCTGGTGGTTGGACCAGATGAACTGATTGCGGTGGTNGGAGGGGANGGTTCGCTTTCAGAAGTGATTACTGGACGCATGCTTCTCGGTAAAGATGAGAAGGAAACCTTCGCCATCATCCCTGCTGGTACTGGCAATTCACAAGCCCACGACCTTGGTTTGGATACGGTTGAAATTGCGGTTGAAGCGGCGCTCAATGGACAACGCCAATCCTTGGATTTGGCCCGTGTTGAGTTGACGGAAGGTCTGCCGGGTTCGTTGAGTGAACCGATGGTTCGGTATTCCCACAATTTAGTCACATGGGGCTTGGGCGTTGATTCAACCATCCAAGCTGAGAAAATGCGGTGGATGGGTCCCATTCGCTACGATGTAGGAATCCTCATGGCGATCCTCGCCAGTCGGCGCCGCACCGCCACCTTGACGTTGGACGGTCGCACCATTACGGACGACTTCACGCTTTTTTTGGTGCAGAACAGTCAAACTGGGGGCTCGATGCTTCCGCTTGCTCCCGGCGCCTCGCTTGATGACGGCTTGATGGACATTGGGATTTTGAAGAAAATGACCAGGCGCGACGTGTTGAAGGCCTTTGGGATGCTCAAAAGCGAGGGTCGCCATGTCTTTCATCCAAGGGTCGACTATCACCGTTTCACGACGTTGTCCATCGAAACTGAAGAACCGACAGCCATCAACATTGACGGAGAGAACATTGGTTCAACACCGCTGAACATGAACGTTCTCAAGCACGCCGTGCACATCATGCGGCCTGCTTAGAACGAGAAGTCGGAGAAGTCCTCATCATCTTCCTCGTACCGAGGTGCGGTTGATTCTGATTCAACCTCAGGTGCCTGGTCGGCAGGTTTGGCCTTTTTTACAGCCTTGCGACGGCGAACGGGCGGTTTCTTTCTCTCTTCAGCGGGGGAGTCGGGCGCTCCTCCTACGTTTGACGGTGAACTTCGACGTTGTTGGCCAACGCTGGAGGGTAGGGACGTGGCGGAGGAGCCTTGCTCACTCATGCGGTCCATCTCTTGGGCCGATTCGGTCGCAACCACCGACGACTTTCGTTCAGATGGTGCTGATGAGGCGGTGGGTCTTCCAGTGGACGTGGAGGCAAGAACGCTGTCAAGGTCAAATCCACCCAAGGCGTCCTCGGCCTTTTCTTTCTTCGGCGCTTTCTTTGGCGCGGGGGTTGATTTTGCTTCCTCCCTAGCCAAAGCGTCTCTTTCTTTCTTCTTTCGCTTTTGACGTTGCGTAGGAGATTCCATTCCAGCAGCCTTGGCAGCCTTTGCATCGGTTTTCACGCTGGCAGCCTTTTTCATGCCTTCATCACCAATGAGGATGCGCATCGATTTCTTGGCCGATTTCATCATCATCTGCTTTGACACCACGAACAATCCAACAGCACCACCAATTCCACCTGCGAGGAAGAAGAGGATGAAGCCCGCACGGCCGAGGAAGGGGACATCGCCCTGAACCCACTCATCGTCGGCTTCACCGTTGGCGGANACGGTGGCGTCTTCCAAGGTGATTTTACTCACAAGCACCAGCGTATCCTGCCGGTTGGTTGTACCGATCGTCATTCCNCAATCGTTGTCAGTCCTGTGCCAGTCTGCTTGGTATCCGTATTGGTTGTTGCTGGCGTTCTCGGCAGACACCAAGTAGCCATGAACCACCACNGGTTGATGCCATTCGCCAAGTGCTTTCATCCCAGAGAGGATGTCTTCGGTGGTTGGAATCAATCCAAGGACAAACCAATCGGTATCGGATTCAGAATCGACTTTCTCGAGGTTCACGCTGCCTGCTCCGGTCTCGGGTTGGAGTGGACTCGACCATTGTTTCACATCAATGCGAGCGCCATCGCCGTCCACCACCGAGGCGGCTTGGTCAAAGGACATTGATTGAATGGCTACAGCTGTGGTGACACCCAATTCCAATCCTTTCGGTCCCATCACGGGGTCGTGCGCGTCGTAGAACTGGCTCGATGCAAGGTAGCCGGTGAAGGTGATGGCTCCACCTGCACCTGGTTCTAACGTGCCACCCTCGGAGCCCGGTGTGCATCCAACAGGAACCAGTTCTGAAATCGTCCGAGCGTCGCCAGCGAGGGTTGTTTTCACGGTGGTGCTTTCCATCGAGAAGTTCACTGAAACGGCACCTGAGCCGTTGCCCCAACTGGCCGATGAGGGGCCAAGGCACCCGGCGAGAACCATGCTGGCGATGAGACACATGGCGAGCANACCTCTGCGCATGGCCTGATGAGGGCGGGTGGAGTTTGAGAAGTCTTCCCTGTAAATTCTCCACGGGTTGTTGGTGGCGCAGTCGGAGAGATTTGAACTCCCGAGTCACGGGGACACCGGATTTCAAATCCGGCGCAATACCAGGCTATGCGACGACTGCTTCAGCCCTTGGGGGGGCGCTCCGCTTTTTCTTCTTTCGCCCCTTCCTCTTCAGCGTCCGATTTGCGACCGCCGCTCCATACGGCAGCGGCAGCAAGAGCACAGGCCGTGAAGGCGACGGAAAGTGAAGGCACAACATCGGCTTCGTACCCGGCCAGTTGCTCTTTCTCGAGGAGCTCTCGCACATCGGCGGTGAAGTCGGCCACCAGCCATTGGTCGCCCGTCCACGCAACGGTGGGTTCAAGGTCGTCGTTGAGGATATAGGTGATCGTTGAATGCCCCACGTTGTATTCTTCGGTGGTGTCGGATACGCAACTCAATTGGTCGTCCTCAGCCCAGGTGTATCCATCATCGCACATGCAATGTTTCGAAGCACCGCTGCCCATCTCCCATCCGTGTCCGTTGCACACGGTCTCGGTGTTTTCCACTTGATTGACCGGGGCGGGAATGGCGGAAACGTTGGCGTTTGAAGGAGCCCAAGCAACGTGAAGGGGTTCTTCGAAATCATCCATGCTAAGTTCGGCCATGTCCCATTGCTCCGATTCTTGATTCCATGCATACAGGTCCCACTGCCAAGTGAGGTCATTCGGGGCTTCCTCGTCGTTGATGGAGGTCATGTAGTGTCCGTGCGTCGTGTCTTCGATGGTGAAGTTGATTTCAGCAGCATGCAGGGCGCCGTACGTAAGGTGATGAACGTTGAACGCCTCAAGCCCTTGTTGTTCCTGTGTCCCATTGGGCCACTGCACGCTCACGCTGGAGGCATGGCTTTCATTTGGAGCAGCGAGGGACGAACGGTTTCCGTTGGATGGCATCCAAGCGAGGTGTTCGGTCTCGAATCCATCAACGCTGTCAATGCCGAGGCTGGAGGCTTCCCAAGAGGTGTTTTCGTCGTTCCAAAGGTTGAGTTCCCACGACCAGGCTTGGTCGTCTGGTGAATCCACGTCGTTGATGCCGTGCACGACACGTCCGGAATCACCCATTGAGGTGTTCAGGGTCCACCCGGCTTCCTCAGCCAGCAATTGAGTGGCGGTCCATCCCGACCATGCAAACATGTGGTGGGAACTGTTGTTTGCAGCATCAAGGAGGGTGACCGAGGCTTCTCCGGGCTGATAGTCTGCCACATGCATGTCGATGACGTTTTGTTGAACGACAACTCCGAACGTTTCCCATACTGGCTCCATTTCTTCAAGGGTGCCGGTGAGATGTGGCCAAGAGGCGCCCATGCGCTCGCTGTATTCAGACAAGACTTCAGTTGAATCATGCTCGGGGTCGACGCTGATGGAAACAAAGGTCACGTCCTCACGTTCCTCATCGCTCAACTCGGCTTCAACCGCAATGAGTGATTGAGTCAGAACAGGGCAAACATCGGGACACCTCGTGAAAATAAACGAAACCACCACGACACCATTGGCGTCGGTGTCAAAGTCAAAATCTTCGCCGTTTTGGTCGGTGAGTTCAATGCCTTCCACTGGCCCACGGGCCAGTTGTTTTCCTTTGTAGGCGGCGGCCGTGCTGGACAAGAGGACGAGGACAAGCAACGCAGCAGTGAATTGTTTCACTCGAGACTTCATGCCGCAGCTCACCGCTTCATGGAGTAGTCTTCCCAGTTCGGTGTGCACCAATCTGGTAGGCCCTGAACGGAACCAGGGTTGGAGAGGCCAATGCCCCAAAGCATCAACAGAACGAACAGCACGGGGAACAGGGCAGTTCGGGTGTAAATACGCGGGTCGCCTTTCAAATGCATGAAGTAAGCAGCAATGCCATAGCCCTTGATGACGCCGACGCCGATGAGGATGGCCCAAACGGCGTACAACGTGATTTCAATGTCCGTGCCAGGGATGGTTTCAAAGAAAACCGCCGCCACTTCAAACAACGTGAAAAACATCAAGATGACGAAGTTCCAAAAGTAAATGTCGTAGTTGCCGGGCAACTTGTCGACGATCGATTCAAAGATTCCAGTAGTTTCGTGTTCTCCCATGTTTTCACCTCAATACAGATAGAAGGCCGGGAAGATAACCACCCATGCCAGGTCGACAAAGTGCCAGTACAAGCCGAAGTACTCAATGCCCTGAGCATTTCTTTCGTCATACTCAATATCGTCTCCAGCGAAGCCTGCTTTGAAAATCAAGTACAGCATCACCAGCAAGCCGGCAAAGACGTGGACGCCGTGAGCGCCGGTCGAGATGTAGAAGATGGAACCTGCTTGCGTGCCAATGGTGAACCCTTCTGCGACGAGGTGGCTCCACTCAATGAGTTTCAGCACGATGAACATTGAGCCCAAAAGGAAGGNGGCGAGAAGGTAGTTTCGAACAGCTATTTTCCTGGTGGGCATGAGTTTGCCCATGAAGCCGGNAGGAGCTTCCCAATCCTTGGTCTTGGCCGTTTTGAGGGCCAACACGATGGTGTAGGACGAGATGATCAATGCAAAGGTGTTGATGGCACCGGGCAAGAGCGTCATGAAGTCGCCTTGGCCACCCAAGCCGTCCAACATGGCCCCGTTGGGTCGGAGGAAGTCAGACGCCGTGAGCATGTTGACCTCTTCACAGTTGCCAGCAGCCTCTTGCCAGCCTGTGCACCACTCCGTTCGCATGCGCAAGTACGAGGAAAAGAAGGTGGCGAAGACCATGATTTCGGACATGATGAAGACCCATAGACCGGCCTTGCGAATGTGCTGACCTTGGAACGGGTCGGAGGTGGCGATTTGCTCGTGGTTTCCAATGAATGGAAGGTCTTCTCTCCACCAGTTGGCAACACCGGCGGTGATGACGGTCAAGCCGAGCATGCTGAGGCCGAGATCACCAAGGTTGGCGTCAACGCCAGACAACAAGTTTCCGAGGGTGCCTTGGAAGGATGGGAAGCCCATCAAGAAGAGCATGATGCCGAGCGAGAACACAATCGGCGAACCTGAGCCGTGGTGTTCGTGGTCGTCTCCCCCATAGCCGTGGTCGTTATGGCCCGCATCGTCCGGATAGATGGAATTCAAGAACCCGCCTAGGCCCAAAAAGGCAGCGTAGGTGATGCACATCAGGAGGATGGTGATACCGGCGGTACGCCAAGTGAGGTAGGAAAGGTGGGCTTCGATTTCATGGTGATGAGCCTCTTCCTTGGCTTCCTTAAGCGCCTTGATCTCAGAATCGCTGGCGTTGGCCGCTTTCGCGTCCTCATAGGCGTACTTGGCGTCCTCGTATTCATGAATGGCATCTTCGTAAGCGACATGCTTGACGTTGGCAACACCAACCCCCATGGTTGCAAAGGCGAGAACACCAATGGCAAGGAAAACGCCACCGATCAGGACGGCGCGCATCCAGACGCTGTTTTCAATGTGGGCTTCGTCGCCGCTCATTCTTCCGCCCCCTTTGGTTCAGCCGCCCATAACTTCTCCTTCAGCGAAGGACCGTCGTGCTTGTGATGGCCAAATTCTTCGTTTTTGTCAAGTTGGGTTGGGATGTCCTTGAACGAGGGCGTTGGAGGTGGTGAGGTGGTCGACCATTCGAGTGACCAGCCTCCCCATGGGTCCTTGCCCACAGGTTCTCCTCGGCGGGACGAGTAGATGATGTTCCAAACCAACAACAACTGGCTGATTCCGAAGATGAAGGCGAAGGTTGAGACCGCCATGTTGTACTCGGCGAAGCCGGATTCGAGGGTGTAGGTATGGGTGCGACGGGGCATGCCCATGATGCCCAAGGCGTGCATGGGCCAGAACGCTGCGTTGTAGGAGGAAAAGCCGATGAGGAAATGCCAAAGCCCGAGGGTTTCGTTGAGCTTACGTCCGGTGGCTTTGGGGTACCAGTAGTACACTGCAGAAAACAGCGCAAAGACGGTTCCGCCAATGAACACGTAGTGGAAGTGAGCCACCACGAAGTACGAGTCGTGGAAGTGAATGTCAAGACCAGCCACTGGGAAGAACATTCCTGAGATACCACCCAACGTGAAGGTCACAAGGAAGCCCAAGGACCACAGCGTGTGGGTCTTCATGACCAAGGAACCACCCCACAGTGTTGCGAGCCAATTGAAGATCTTTGCACCGGTTGGAATGGCCACGAGCATGGTCATGATCATGAACAACGCTCGCCAGAACGGGTCCATACCCGATGTCAACATGTGGTGGCCCCAGACGATGAACCCAACGATGCCAATTCCCGCCATGGCGAACACCATGGACTTGTATCCAAAGATGGACCGTCGTGCCGAAGTGGCGAGCACTTCAGAGACGATACCAAAGGCAGGGACAATGACAACGTACACTTCAGGGTGGCCGAAGAACCAGAACAAGTGCTGGAAGAGCAAGGGGTCGCCACCCGCAACAAAGAATTGAGTGCCAATGGTGTGGTCAAAGAGAAGGAAAGCGACACCGATGATAAGGGCTGGAAGGGACATGAAAAGCATGAACACGCTGATGAACACCGACCAGGTGAACAGTGGCATCTTCATCCATGTGACGCCCGGAGCGCGCATGGTGAACACGGTGGTGATGAAGTTCACACCACCCAATGTCGAAGATGCCCCGAGCATGAGCATGCCTGAAATGAACGCTGTGGTTCCAGCATTCGAACCGTAGTCGGCCAACGTTGAGCCGAGGTTCGCCTCCGTCAGTGAGGAGTATGGCGGGTACATGACCCACGTGATGTCAGCACCTTGACCGGACCAAATGCCCGTGAAGATGAGCGGCGCGGAGAAGACCAAGAGCCACAACCCCATGGCGTTGATGCGAGGGAAAGCGAGGTCCTTGGCACCAATTTGGAGCGGCAGGACGTAGTTCATGAAACCGGCGATCATGGGCATGGCGGCCAGGAAAATCATGGTCGTTCCGTGCAGAGTGAAGAATGAGTTGTATTCATCGTACGTCAGGAAATCATTCTCTGGAAGAGCGAGTTGAACACGGAACAACAAGGCCAACAAACCTCCCACAAGGAAGAAGAAGAAACCGAACAAGAAGTACATGATACCAACTTCTTTGTGGTCGGTGGTGGTTAACCAAGGCTTGAGGAAGCCCCAGAAACGTTCCATGGTGAAGGTCTCAGGAGAGCGTCGGTAGAAGACCCAGAGAACGCCCGTGAAGATGAGTCCAGCGGCCAGACCGATCGTCGTGACGAAGATGACCAAGGCGCTGGCACTTGGAGCCAGAGCACCGGCGTTGATGCCAGCGATGGAAACCCTTGCCTCGTTCCAGTGGTCACCACCAGCGCCGTTTCCACCGTTCACTGCGTTGCCGTAAATGGTCATCTCAACGTTGAGGTCGTCAGCAGCAGGGGCCGTCCATTCAAAGGTCCAAGACCGGACCGTGTTGGCCTCGTCCGTGTGGGTCAATCCTCCGTCCATCGTTTGGCTGAGGGATTCGGGGACAGCAGAAACTTCACCGTGGGAGACGAGGATGCGGTATCCACCAGCACGGCCGTTCCAGTCCACGTCGTTGATTTCCATCACGTCGTTTTGGACGGTCACGGTGAAGGTGTAGACTTCGCTAGCGTTGTAGGTGTCAGGCAGACCATCGACCAGAACCGTCGTGTCAGGCGAGGCGCCACCGTGGCAAGTACATCCCTGGTCCCCAGCAGCGCCGATACCGCCAGGGGCGGCCGTGAACTGTGGAGCGGCCATTAAGGCGACCAAGAGCACGCCCAAAAGGAGCGTTACACGGCTGCGCATCAGTAGTCACCTCCGGAACTTCCGTCGGAGAGTTTCTTTACGCCTGAATCAAAGTCGCAGTTGGTTCCTTCAGCTGCAACGATTTTGACTTGGCCAACCATCATTGAGTGCTGGTTTCCGCAGTATTCGGCGCATCTGATGGGGAAGAGNCCTGGGTCGTCAGGCATCATGGTCATGTACGTGCCACCTTCAATGCCGGGGACCAAGTCTTCCTTNACGCCCCATTCAGGGAGCCAGAAAGAGTGCTGGACGCCAATGTAGTTCGGGTTGGAATCGTCGGATGGGGCGGAGTGCATCTCAAAGACCACGTCTTGGTCGCAAGGCAAAATCATGTCTTCACCAAGTGCCGAGGAAAATGCAAAGTTGTCTCGGTATCCGTTTTCATCCTCACCCGGAATGTGCATCCAGGTGTGGAGAAGCTGTCCATCAGCGTCCGTGACCTCTACAACAGCATGCTTCTCGGGAGCGAAGGTCATCGCGGCGAGGGCTTGGCCATTCATCTGGTCGATGGAGATGGAGGGGTGGTTGACCGTATCGCCAAACGTGTTCCCGCCAACGGTCGTGATGGACACGTTCACGGCCTGATCGTTGGTGCTGTTGACCGTGAGTGTGGTCCCTCTCCAGTCGACGTTGATGCCGGTGATGGCAGGGTCATCTTCCCAGGTGAGGGAGTCCTTGTACTCAAATTCCCAGAACCATTGCTTTCCAACGATTTTCATGTCATGGGCTTCGGATTCCTCCGGAATGACCCAGACCGCCGTGTTGGATGAAAGGGCCAAAACGAGGAGCCAGGCGACGATAACGGTTGGTAAGACATAGAAAAAAATCTCAACTTTGGTGTTGTGCCGGTCAACCGGAAACGACCCCACCTCAATGTGGTCGAGGTGGGTGGTATCGGGCTCCACGCCTTCCCGGTAACGAAGCATGGCCAGAAACATCCAGCCGAAGGTGAAGATGCCGACCAAAATGGACCAAAACATGAACTTATCATAGAGAACAGCGAACACCGTATCTTCTGCTACCACGCAACCACCCTGTTTGACCGGCCGTGTAGGCCCCCCTTAAGCGTTGCTTGATGGGGGTTAGAACCATTGTTCGTTTCAACTGCCTCATGGCGTGTTGGTATGCCTTTTTTTCGCGATTTTTTCTGCTTGAAATTGAACGGTCCATCCACCTATTTCATCCTCGCCGAAATATACGAGGCGATGCTACTTGAACCCGCCGCGCGGAGTGTAAGTTATGGGCGTCAGTTCCTGTCTTTCACCAACCCTTGACGGTTCGGTGATCGTGGACGTTGAGGTCCAACCCTCGGCCAAGATTCAAGGAATCACAGGATTCAATGACTGGAGGGCGCGAATCTCCGTCGCTGTTAAGGCCGAGGCGAGGGATGGAAAAGCGAATCAGGCCGTTGTGCACGTGCTCGCCACTCAACTTCAACTCGATGTCCGCTCCCTTCGCATTACCTCGGGCCACACATCCCGATTAAAATCGGTGCGCGTTGAAAACGCACATCCCGAGGAACTTGTCCGCCAATTTGAATTCGTCTTGGAGGGACTTCGATGACCCGTGACTCCTTCCATGGAATCGGTCGAGGTTCATCCAATGCAGAGGAACGGTGGCATCAAGCCGCCCAGGCTTTGGCCGGTGCTCGCTTACGAAATCGGAAAGCGAATGCCGTGGTTCTCGTCGAAGGTAGAAGGGATCGGGAGGCTTTGGAAGGGCTTGGTTTCTCAGGGCCCATCGAGGTTCTAAATCGCGGTTGGCCAGTGGACGATGTCCTTGTTTTTTTGGTGGAAACCTACGGGCGTCGGAGCCAAGTTGACCGAGGGCCGAGCGTGATTGTTCTCATGGACTGGGACCGGACAGGAGGGCGTTTACAGGCCAACATTCGTCGAAATCTCGAATCACTTGATGTCGGATTTGATGAGCAGCTTCGTTCGGTATTGATGCGTTGCCTCAAGCCGGAAACTCGGGTCGTTGAGGGCCTATCAGGCCTTGTGGATGTTCTCGGCCCGCTGGTCGACATGTACGATGATTAAATCAGCGTTCAACATCGGGTTCGGGAAAGGCTTGCTCCTTGACGGTGTTGAGCACAACGTGAGTGTAGGAGCGGGAGACGCCATCCAACGTAAACACGGTCTTTGTTAGGTTGTCAAGGTCGGCCCGGTCTCTGACACGAGCGAGGACGATGGAATCCCAATCTCCCGTAACGTCATACACGGCAAACACACGGGGGTCAGCGGCGATCTTCTGTTGAACATCGATCATTCGTCCTTTCTGAATCCGCAGGCCGGCCATGATGGTCATGGACCACCCCAATTTCGTTGGATTTAACGCCACACGGTAGCCTTCAATGACCCCTTCTTGTTCCAATCTCCGCACTCGATTTGTGACCGTTCCTTGGGCGATACCAAGGGTGCGAGCCAGCGAGCGATGGCTCACTCGAGCGTCTTCGCTTAGGAGCATCAACAACGCTCGGTCGGTGGCGTCCAAGTCCATCGTTTCATGGAAAGGCGGACAGGTTTTCAAGCCTTCACTCCTCTTCCTTGGGGAATTCATTCACGGCAGCAACGCTTGGAGCTCGCAACCAGAGGTGTTGTTTCCAGGCTCCAAAGTCTTCAATTTCAATCCCGACTTCAAAATGACAATCTGCCTCGTATCGCTCTCGAAACTCAATTTTTGTCTGTATCTTTTCTTCGGCTTTGAGTTGGAGTCGTGGTGGCCGACCCTTGAACTGCCACGGTTCAGCGACCGTCCATGATGTGATGCGAAAGGGGAGCGAACCAGCATGAAGGTGGACGTTGACGGCGTGGGCCTCCTCAACGGACCATGCCGCCTGCAGTTGGGGGATGGCTTCTTGTCGCCTTCGAATGGCGGTGATCAAGGAAATGGCGATGACGGCCGTAATGGCCGTGAGCAAAAGCGGGGTCCAAGCTTGGTTGGCCGTGATGTATTGGGAAGGAGAGGGCAGTTCTCCATGGGCCATCCACATCAAGCGCGACGCCGTGCCTTCGTCGGCCTCACTTCCAAACACGGCAATGGTGTACGACCACCCGGTGGGTTGGGCCGTCAAATCAACCCCAGCGGCCTGGAGATGGTCGGCGGGAAGCATCGAGACAAAGGAGGTGGTGTTGTTGGCTTTGACCGAGAATCCAACCTCGGGCCTCATCTCTCGTACCAGATGATTCAGTTGGCGTTGGTGTTGATCGTAGGCGAAATCTTCGGTTAACACCACGTACAGAATGGTGTTGTTGCTCAGATTTTGCAGCGGTGTAAGGGTGAGGTCAAAGGCGACCATTCGGGCTCCGTCCTCTGCTGAAACGACCTTGACCAGACCACTGACCTCGACGAGGTTTGCACCAGTGGGTTGGTGCGATTCCGTGGTCGCTTCGTTGGTGGAGGCGTTCAACGAGATGTTTCGGTTTGAGGCACGGTATTGGGCGTCGTCATCGGGCCATGAGGATCCGGTTTCGCTGCTCCATGACCACCAGGTCCACTGCACCTGATTGGGAGGCGATGCAGGCGTGTCTTCCAGCGAAGCCGGGACATAGACTTCTCGAAGTCCCTCAGCCACGCTGGCCTGTACCGCTTCTTCGGCATGAATGGCCCAAGGGTTCTCATTGGCCGCCGAACCGGGGAAAACCAACAAGGCCACCAAGGTCGCAACAAAGAGCCATCGCATGGATTATTCCTCCTCGTCCCGCCAAGGGAGGTTTAACTTACGGCGCAAGATGTTTTGTTCGTTGGTGTCGATCATCAACGTGATGCGGGCGCCCACCCACACCGAGATGGTTTCAATCCCCCACGGGAGTGTGCTTCGGAGCAGAAAAGCCCCCCGAGGGAGTTCATTCATTGCCGTTTCTTGGTAAAATTCCTCCATCAAAGGAGCCCATCCCCTGAGCAATCGGATGAATGTATCCGGCTTGATCGATTCCACGTTTGCTGTGAACGAATCGCCGTAGGCGTACAACGCTTCCTGCCTCGAGCGCCATGAGTCCTTTTTGAGCGTGAACGCAGGGAGTCCGGCGTGCACCACACGAACTGGATGGAAGGATTCCCCACCCCATGCATCGCCTTTGTTGGTTGGTGAGGCCGGCTGAAACAACCGTTCGTACACCATCGGTGGGGCGAGGTTGAGTCGCTTTCCCCGTTGCCACAAAGAGAACGGTGTGAGGTCAATACCGTACATCTTTTCGACATGGGCGACCACATCATCGTTCGCTTCAATCACCGAATTCGCGGTTGGTTTTGGAGGTGCTTTGACGGTCGGCACCCAATCCTCCTCTCTGCGGGTGGCTCTTCGAGAACGGTAAGCCTTGGCAAACCGCTCCTCTTCTCCATCCATTCGGTGACGGAACTGTGCGACGAAAAACCCACCCGTGTTGTTGTCTTCATGCCACAACCGCAAGCAAAGCGGAAGTTGTGCAGCAATCTCCTGTTCTTGCTCCTTCTCGCCGATGCCCATGGCCATTCGTTCGTTAGGAGCGAGGTGGGCCTGCGTGAAGAATGGAAGGCCATCGGTTTCCTGAGGAGGAACCGGCGTTCCGGATTCATCAAGGACGGGCCAAGAGGTCAGACCTTGATGCAGAGCGATGCCCTCGAGTTCCAGTGGAACGAGTTCAAGGTAAGGGCAGCGNCGAAGNACTTCAGCCACCACGGCTTCATTTTCAACTGGGTCGAGGCTGCAGGTGGAGTACATCAAGTGCCCACCGGGAACAAGCAAAGAGGCACCTCGAGCGGTGATTTCAACCTGCATCTTGAACATCTTCCGACCCTCTTTTGGCGTCCAATCCCACCATACATCTCGATTTTTTCGCGTGGTGGCCGTACCAGTGCACGGGACATCAGCGATTACGGCATCAAAACCAGGGGGAGGGAGCCGTCCGAAATGGCGCCCATCGTGTTGGGTCACAACGATGTTGGCAAGTCCCAAACGGCTTTTGTTGCTCACCAACATGTTGAGCCGGCCCGAGACCGGCTCGTTGGCCACCACGACCCCTTCGGGATGGAGTCGCTCTCCGAGTTGAGTCGTTTTCGAACCCGGAGCGGCGCACATGTCCAACGCGAGGATGTTTTGTTCAGCGGTGAGCAGGCGCACTGGGAGCATGCTGGCCGCTTCTTGCCGCGTGATGCGCCCTGTTTCGTGAAGCAGCGCCATCAACCGTTGAGGGAGGCCTTCGGGTGCTTTGCCACGGGCAAACGGCATCATGAACGCTGTTTCGGAAGGCATCCAAGGAAGTTCAATGGCACCGATGGCCTTGACTTGTTCGACGGTCCATTGCCGGTCGGCTCGGTGAAGCGAGATGCGAAACGTTTCGGGAAGTGGTTCAAGCGCCGTGTTCAGCCACGCTTTTTCGTCCCTGCCCAGGTGGCGAACAAGGGCAGTGAGCGAGGATTGTTGAGCATACGCTCTTCGCTCCTCTGTGGCATCGGTCGGTCCTCTCACATGCTTGGCTCGTTGGTCCTGTCTTTTGGTCTTCCGCCATGATGAAAAGGGGGTTCATGGCGTTCCGTTCCATGCTGGCGACCTCCGCACCTTGGTACCTGCCGGTGCTTTTCCTCAGTTGCCTTGCCTGGGTCTTTGCCTTTTCCTTGCATGCCTCGCTTCAACCTCGGCCTTTTGTCCGCCGCCTCTATCTTTGGACGCCTCCTGTTTTGGTCCTTGGATTGCTCTTGTCCAGAACCGCCGACGTGTTCTCACTTGACCCTGCGCATCCCGAAGTCGCCCTCGTTCTGGGCGATGGAGCAACCTTCCAGCAGCGATTGTTGGTGCTGTTCACGGGCCAGGGCGGCATCGAAGGGGGTTTGCTTTCCCTCTTGGTCTTCGCACTTCTCTCGCCCCGCCTCCCAAGCCTGCGTTCCGCTTCTGTCGAAACCGCTGATTTTGTCCAGTCTCGCATGATGACCTACTGCGGCTTGTGGAGCATCGTTGTCTTGATGTTGCTTTTCCCGCAAGAAGCCTACACTCCTCTCGACCTTGCCCCTGCCTCACCCACCGTCTCTCTCCCCGAATGGTCGGTGTTGGCCAGTCTGGTGTTGTTCTCCCTTCTGTTGATGATGTCAGGAGAAATTTTGACCGCTTCAGCCCACATGGCCTCGAGCGGTGAAACTCAACGCTTGTTTGAGCGTGCTCTTCTCAAATCCATTGTGGCCGGTCTCATCGCCTGGGTATGCCTCGCTCAAACCGATGCTTTCACATCCACATGGTGGGCTCGACCAACGACGGACAGCCGGCTGGCGATGGCCGTCATCATTGCCCTCGCATCAACATGGGTCGTGGCCGCCCATGCTTTTTCGACGGTTGCAGAGGGGCTTCAAGGCCCCACCATGAAGCAAGCACAAACACTGACTTGGAGTGTATCCCTCACCGCCATCTGCATGGTTGTTATCACCGCTGCGATGGCGGACAAGGTGTCGGTTTACGGAACCGGGATGGATGCGATGTTACTTGGTTGGCGTTGGATGGCTCTGGCGATGTTTGTGGGCGTAGCGTCAATGGGTCTGCCCATGGCAGGTTTTGACGCTGCTCATCACCCAGAGGCTTGGTGGTTTCGAGCAGCGTTGACGTTGTTCATCCCCCTGGGCGCCTTGATCTCGGACGGAGCGTGGCTTCTTTTCCCGGCACTCATGTTTGCGGGAACCGCTCAACTTCTGGTGTACTTGAGTGCATCCATCGGGCGCCTCGTCCATCCACTTGTCTTGGGGGCCAGCGGAGTTTTGCTGTTCAACCTCGCTTGGGCCATCTTGACGGAAGATCCGCAACGGGCCTTGGGCATCAGCGTGTTCGCTTTGGTGTTGGTCTCGATTCTTTCGTGGTCCTGGTTGCGTTATGAGCGAGGCGCAAGACTCGAAAAAACCACGATTTAGTCGCCTCATGAGGCGCGCTGCTTAAAGGTGCAAGAAAAGAGCGGCGAATGAAATCTTCGGATTTCAGGGATGGGACCCTTATGGCACGAGCTTTCCGCGCAGGCGTTGAACCACGACGAAAATTACGAATGCCGCTACGACAACGTCTTTGGCGACCAACTCGCGACCTTGCTTCGCTTACTTCCCGAACCGAACGCATCGGCCAACAAATGGGGCCGCTAACGGAGGTACCAGCCTTGGTTCGTATCGAAAATGAACATTGGGTTTTTGAGCGCATTGAGGCGTCAACCCTTCACGAACTGACTCACCGATTGGTTCTCCAAACCTCGGATGGTGAGGAAGTACTCGGGGTCACCGAGGATTTGTCTACGGCACTCGAAGTTGCACGCTGCATGGCTGAGAATGACAAAAAGGTCGTTCTAATTCAAGCCCTTTAGGCTCAGATAAGGTTCCAAATGGCTTGGATAACGCCTTGGTTGACGAGGTAAAAGAATCCGCCGAGTCCAATGCAAGCGAGGTAGACTTGAGCCGGTGTGATTTTCCACGATTCCTCGGATTCTTCATCGAAATAGCGAATCAAACCTGCAGCTTGCTGGATGCCGCTGCCGTCGTTCTTCTTCTTCTTCGTTGCCATGTGGACCGTTCTTGGCGAGCGCCCTCCCCCTTATGAACGCGACGCGCGATTCATTCTTCTTCATCGGTCGGTTGAGGGCGCGTCAAATCAACGAATGGGACTTCGTCTTCAGCGGACAGGGCCTGAGTGAGTTCAACCGTTTTGGCGGGCTTCACTTTCCCGTCCGAGAATCGATCGCTGCCATCGGAGACCACGGTTCTTGGGGCTTCGATGTAAGTTGCTTCAGGGTCATTCTTCATTTGAATAAGGCTGGCCTCCATGCGAGCAAGAGCACGTTCCACCCCAGGGGCGTTGTCCTCTGCTAACGCTTGACGAGCCATGTGAAGGTCGTCGTCGATGATGGTGCGCCACTCACTTGCCTCGTCAACCTCCTCAGACCAAACCGTGTCGATCTGCCCTTTCATGCGTTCGATCGCTTCGTTGAGGTTTGACCTGCCTGCTTGGAGCAAGGCTTTCCAGCGTTGCTCGTTGTGTTTGAGATCAAGGCTAGGGTAGGACCGCTTGAGCCATTTTTCTGCCGAATTTGGGTGGGCCATTTCCCAGGGCGATTGCCCGAGTGAACTGGTCATGTCAAGCACCAATCGAGCCCGTTCGTTCAGTGGCCCCTCAAGCGTGATGATGTTGAGGTACCCTGACGTCAGCAAACCCCATCCCCAATAGGCGGTTGAATGAATGTCAATGGTGAGGCCACTGCTCGTGGTTTTCATTTTCCAACGTTGCTCATTGTATCCCGGGCCTTCATGGAACACCGGTGTTTCTGGTTGGGAGAGCTGTGCCAGGAGGGCTTTGGAAACATCGCCGAGGTAGACCACTCGGCTCGGCCCGTTGAAGTGTTTCCCACGCAGCAAATGATGCGTCGTGTCAATTTTGTGCGAGGCGTCGGCTTGCCGTACTTGGGCGACTAATATTGACGCATTGGCGTTGAGTACCTCTTCCATAAACAAGCCTCGGATGACGGAAATCATGTTTTCTGCGAAGGTGGGGTCGCCTACCGTAGCACGTCGCTTCTGATTCCCGGGACCGTTGGCCACACAAGAAACAACCGCTTCAACGTCCTTGTTTCCAATGCAGGAAGGTTCAAGTTGGGCCTGTTTTATGGAGGAACAGGTGAAACAATGGCAGGGAAAGCAAAGGGTTCCGGCATCACATCGTTGCCCGGCATAGGTGCAGCAACAGCAAAGAAACTGAAAGCAGCAAAGTTGGGAACGGTGGCCAAACTCGCAAAGGCGAGTCTTGGCGACTTGCAAAAAGCAGGACTCTCCGCCTCCGTAGCCAAGAAAATCTCTCTTGCTGCCAAAGCAGCCGGTGGGACGAAAGCAGCTGCCAAGAAAGCCGGTGGGAAAGCCGCCAGCGCTGCCAAGAAAGCCGGTGGAAAAGCCGCCAGTGCTGCTAAAAAGGGTGCCTCGAAGGCGAAATCTTCAACCAAAAAAGCAGCTGACGCTACAAAGACCGCTTCCAAAAAAGCAGTGGGCCAAGGCCAAAAAGTGGCTGAGAAGGTCGTTGAGAAAACCAAGGCAGCCGCCACCACCCTCAAAACCAGCAAAGACAAAGATCGAAAGGGTTCAAACATCAAGGTTCCCAGGTCGGTCAAGGACATGCCTTGGTTCAAAAAGCGCTGAAATTCACCGCTATCTTTGAAGACCTTCTCGCCAAGTTGACAGGCATGCCAAGGCGAAAATACGGTCGCCTGCGCAAAACGGTTGAACTCCCTCCAAAGGGAAATTGTTCCCGATGCCGTTCGGGAAAACATTGCCCCATTGAAGGTCATCAGGGGAAGTCCATTCACCCTCACCGAGAATGGGTTGGTCCGGAGCGAATGACCAAGCGAAAGAAATCAACGACCTGATCAGTTGATGCCGTGGGTGCTGACTGTGGGTGTCGTCTCCTCAACGGGTTTCGTTTCAGCCGGCGTTTCTTCCATGTTTTCTCGCATGGATTGAGCACGATGATAGACTTCCCTGAGGGTTTGATCGGAGATTTCAAGGTACACTCGGGTCGTTGCGATGGTGGCATGCCCCATCAATCGTTGGATGGTGACCAAATCTGCACCGCGTTCAAGCAACCCTGTGGCAAAGTTGTGGCGCAGGACGTGAGGGGTGAGTTTACCTTTGGGCAGGTAGGCTTTCTGACCCAATGCATCCATCATGCGTTGAATGCCACGAGGTTGAATTCGACGTCCGTGACGGTTCACAAAGCAAGCCTGCTCTTCAGACGATGCCAATCGGGTGCGTATGGGGATCCATGCCTTTAGACGCTCAACCGTTCGTTTGGTGAAAAGGACCAAGCGATCTTTGTCCCCTTTTCCACCGATGACCCTCGCAGATTCATCATCAAAATCAATGTCTTCAAGGTTCAGCCCGCAGACTTCGCTTACCCTCATTCCTGTATCCAGCATCATTGTGACCACGAGGGAGGCGGCTGGGTCCTCGCTCAACTCGGCGACCTCGAGAACACTGGTCAGTTCTCTCCGAGTAAGTGTACGTGGGAGGCGCTTTCCTGTACGTGCACGTTGAAGGTGGTCGGGCCAAATGAGCCCGAGCCATTTGATGAAGTGGCGGGCTGCGGCAATTCGAGCGTTGTACGTTGTGGGTTTGAGGCCGGCGATGCTGTGCGCCCAGAGGTCCAAGCGCCCATTCATCGGCTCCATGCGTTCTGCAAGCGCCTCAATGGGGAGGCCTTCGTAGGTGGCTTCGTCCAACACATCTTCGCCCGGCAAGACGGTCTCGATCAGCGGACGCAAGCCGTAAAAGTACGATTTCTGGGTGTTGTCCGATTTATTTTCGGTTTGCAACTGACGTTGGTAGCAACCTAGCCAGGGCAGATGGCGAAGATGGACCAAACGAGCGGGGAGCGTGACCTGCTCATCCGTCAAACGGCGTTGGCTTGGCCGACGCGCTTGTGGTTGTGGCGTTCGCATCCCTCGTTTGTTCATTTGGCGTCACCGCCTCCCGCCGAAGCGGGTGTGCATCCCGTGTCCCTGAGGACAGTTGGGATACATCGGCTGTGTTTATCAACTCATCGTTGATGAGGGGAGTTTGAGAAAGGGTGGGGACCTTTTCCGTGCCTTGGCACAGAGAAGATCGTTGTACAACTCAGAGAGCTGGATGAAGTTCAGCACAAGCTGCGTTCCTCAATCGAGGTGCAGGATGCCTTGCTTCTTGACGTTGGCCTTCTTGATCTGGTCAGGAAGCCAGTCAGGTCCGCCAGCAGGCTTTGGGACCATCGAAATGCTGCCAGTGAAGTGGTGAACACGCTTGGTGCCACGCTCTCGCAGTTTGATGTCCGTGTGTCCGCGTGTTGCTGCCTTCAAGGCTGCACCGCGGGGTTGCTTGCTTGCAAATACTTGCGTCGTGTCTTTTCCGTTCTCCATGAGAACGAAGTATTTCTTTCCGTCTGCCATTTGGATTTCCTCCGGTAGGTCGTTAGAACCTAGAGCATATAATACTTTCTCAAAAAAACAGGGGTACTGCGCCTCATATGCCGTTCAGTACCTCATTCCGAAGCCTGTTTTTCATGCATAACCGCTCAGTCCTGCGGTTTTTTCAAATCCTCAATCGAGGTCGGCTCCAGCCAAAGTTTTCGTGTCCACGACCCCCTCCACCGCTCGGATGTGTTCCACCACGGCCTTTGCGATGGTGGCGAGGTCATCAGCTTCGAGTTTGACAATGAGGTCATGATCGCCGAACAGCACGGTTGCGTCCGTGACATGGGGGAGGGTTTTGACCTCACGATGGACTTGTTGTTCGGTTCCTGGTTGAACATTGATGAGTACGTATCCAATGGCCATGTCGCTCATGCCGTTACAAGAGTCCGTTACTCATCACCCTTCCGATGCCTCGGCGTGTTCAGCAAGGGTGGCTTTTGAGGAGAGGACATAGGCCTCCCACTGTTCTTCGGTCCAATCTTCTGGAACCGGCCCGTCAAGCCAGGTGGAATAGGCTTCCAACGTCCAACCTTCTGGAACGATGCTTGGGGTGTTTTCTTCGACCATCCCTTCGGTAAAGATGTCGCCCGCCACATCTTGTTCAAACAAGGCTTCTGTGCTCTCCAGCGGCATCATGGTCTCGTCCCCCCAGTCCAGTTCCATTCCCTCGCTCTGTCTTCTCCGGAGCATGGAGAGCACAAAGACGCTGGCAGCGAGGAGAACAAACACGATGACGACCAGAGGAATCATGTTGGTCTTGGTTTCAGTTGCGGGGTTTTGATCCTCCCCTGTGCTTTGTTGGCAGTCATCGCAGGAGTCGGCCCCTTCCACCGTGAGCGTGGTGTTGTAATGGAAGGATTGCTGAAGGTTGTCCATGCAGGTAAGGTTGACCTCCAGCGTGGTGTTTGCAAGGCTAATCGGAATTGGGTATTGGTACACGAGTTGGTTGGTGAATGAGCCTTCAGGGCCCGCTGGGATGACCGATTGGGTGAGCAAGTCGCCCTCTGCACCGTAGAGAGTGTAGGCACAAACCACTTGGTCGAGCCCATCAAGGTCGCCCACGGAAACATTGCTGTAGAGGTCTTGGCCGGGTGTAGGAGAGGAGAACTCGACCCGGTCAAACGTGGTTGGAGCATGTTGGAAAACGAGGTCGAGCGATTCCGATTTAGCGAGTCCGTCAATATCACTAACGGAGAAGACAGCTCGGCCAGGACCATCCACCAGGGAATTGTCCAACTTGAGCCTGAAATAGAGCCATTCCACTTCTTCACCGAAGGCACCGCTTTGGTTACAAGCGCTTGGAGGTTCACTTGGAGCCCACACTGGTTCATCCACCGAGGGGGCATTGATCGCCCACCCGGACTGTGTTAATTGTGCACTTGACGACTGCAAAGGCCGGTCGCTAACCAACCCCACCGTCAAGGTGGCTATTTGCCCGAACGTCATGTTTTCCACCGCCCCTTCGGCGTCGCAGGCTTCAAACAACACAACCGTGGGTGGTGTCAGCAAGAAGGGCACAGTGATGCTCGCCGTTGAAGTCGCACCGTGTTGGCCGCTTCCACTTGCGGAGAGTTGGAGGTCGCCTCCTTCAAGCGGAACCATCANTTGTTGAAGGTGAACAAACGCGGTGGTTTCACCTTCAGAAATATCGAGAGGAACCTGAATAGGCTCGCCTCCGGGCCATTGAAGGGTGAAGTCCCCAATGAAACTCGTGCCGGGATCGTCAACATCAGAAACATCAATTCGCACCCGCTCGTTTCCGTTCCCAACCACTCGGTCGAGGGGCGTACCATCCTCNGATTCCACGCTGATGGTGAGCGACGGGGGACGGTCATCAACCGAGAAGCTTCGTTGAAGCAGCAATGAACCAGCAGCGGTCCGAACCTCCACGTCGACATCCTCCAAACCGCTGCCCTCTTCGAGGCTAAGCGGTGCAGAGTAACAGTACAGGTTGGAGGCCGATTGTTCGATGTAGATGACGTTCCCGACCACACCCCGGCTCACCAAGAAGACGNGNTTGGGCGTGCTGAGTTGGTAATCGGCGTCCATCACGCAGGCNGTCAGCGTACTGTTGAGATGCCGCAGAAGTCCAATGGATGGATTGTTGGGGAGGAAGGAAGCATTGTTCCAGTCCGGGGGGTCAACGCCCGACGCATGGGGTCCGTACCATGTCGGTGGAGCGTCGACGACTTGGGTGATGTTCTCCACCGTNGCGGTGGCCGACATGTTGTTTCCATCTTGGACGATGGCCCGCAAAGCAATGGCGCCCAACGGGGCGTCGNCGGGAACCACGAGCGATGTTTGCCACAGAGTCGGGCTGACGGCTCCCATTGAGAGGGTGAGCCAGGCGCTCTCGTTCAATGACTCGTTCACGCCAAGAATTTGCCATTGAAGGGAGGCGTTGGTGAGGGCGTTGTCGTCCGTGGCCTCCACCGAACAAATCGTGTATCCTCCCCGCGAAAGCGACGATGCGCTGCAGTATACATCNTCAATCACTGGAGGGGTGTTCACCACCAAAGAGAGGGACTGAAGATTGTTGCCGAAATTTCGTTCGGATGAGGCGTTAACGTAACGGATTTTCAGGTCAAGGTACCCGGTGGTTGTNGGGGTNATGGTCACGTTCACCGTGGTTCGGCTTCCGAACGTNTCTCCTGAAGGGAGGACAAGAGGGCTTTGATGAAGCAGAGTGTTTCCNAAAACCGCCCGGACTTCAAGGGTCCCGTTGGAGGGAGCCATTCCGAGGTTTTCGACCAGCACCTCAAGGGTGGTGGTTTCGTTGAAGTTGATGTCGCCAACCGGCCGAACGGCCATCAGGTTGACGTCGTGAAGCGTGTTGACGTAGGGAGCCATCTTTGGGTCCCCGACAACCACNCCCATCCANCTGGTGTAGAGGTTGGCCGCCGCATGGCTTTCAGCGAGGTTGTAGCCCGACGCGTAGGTCGGAAGGAACGTGCTTGGCAAACCAACAGCGGTCAAGTAGGGTTCGTAGACATAGCCTTTCACGCCCGAAACACCGTCTTCGAGAAGGTCAGCGACCAAGGATTGGCCGTAGGTTGTCCCCCATTCGAAGGAACGTCCTCCGGTTGAGACGGCGGTATCGGCAATGGACCCGTTGACCCAATCCATGTGCGGCCGAATGGCTCGAAGGACGACCGAATCGATGAACAACGAACCCACGGTTGAGGTTGAATCGATGTCAAGAGCGACGTGGATGGTGAATTGATTTGCTCCAGTCGCTGGGCGCATTCGCATCGCTTGAGAGGTCCAACTGGTGGTGAAGGTCTTGCGTTCCGACACGTTGGTCGAAAGGACGGTGCCAGAGCCGTCCAATCCGTCAACACTGAGGCTGAAGGCTCCGTTGACTTCCCCTTCNCGCTTGCCGTAGACGTAGATGTTCCAAACATGGTCGACCAAATCATTTGGAACGGTGAAGGTCGTTTCAAGGCTGGCAACATCGTTCCCNGCCCCGGANTACGAGGTGCAGTTGTCGATGATGGTGCGCCTCAAACGGGTGATGTCTTNGTCTTCAAGGGCGACATCCCAAACCATCACTTCGTCGATCATGCCCTCAAAATACGCGCTTCCAGCACGATTGACACCCAATTTGTAGAGGTCAACGTTGGTAAATGAACCACTGGAGTAGGTGTCCTCGTTCACCAGGACGCCGTCCATGTACTGACGGATGTCTCCATCGTCAAACACCGTTACAAGGTGGGTCCACCGTTGGGCCACCACATCTCCAAANGTTTTGGTTTGNTTGTTGTGNAACCTCCATTGGTTGCTTGAAACCATGTGTTGGAACGAGGCATTGGAACCCGCTTGGTCNCTGATGGCGAAGGTTGAGGCGTAATTGGATTGCGCCGTGGTGTTGGCCCAAACCCATTGGCTGACGGTTAGGTTTCCATCGTAGGCATTAACCTCAACTTCAGCGACATCGTTGNTTCCGTCGAACCAAAGGCATGTNCCATCCGGGCATGAACGCCAGTTGGTGTTGTCCATCCCGTAAAGGGTGAGGTTGTCACCCTGGCTTCCGTTGTCAACGGCCGTCGCACCACCTCCATCTTCGAAGGCCCANTGATGAACCAAGTGATTCGCCTGAGGCACGACATCGCTGGTNACGAAAAAGGCTGAGGAAGGAACGGTGGCCTTGGGGGTGTTGGGACCTTGCCAAGAGAAGATCAACCCGTGAGGCCCGCCCCCTTGGAAGAATTCAATGCGGAATTCGTGCAAGCCTTGGGTGAGGTTGAGGGAACCAGAGCGTTCCCTCATGCCATGGCTGCCGTAATTTGTTGCCAGTGATTCGCCATTGATCCACAATTCTGAACCATCATCGGAATTGATGAAGAAGGTCCAATTCCCNGAGTAAGGAACGTCCACGAGGCCGCTGAATCGCGCGCCCCAATCGGATTTGAACCGGTCGTCCAACCCCGGATAGAAGTTGTACGAGGAGCCGTGATTGAGGTGCGGTTCTATCTGCACGCGGTCGGGTTGACGGTCGATGAGCAAAGGCATGCTTGCGGTAGAGAAACTTACGCCATCGTTGTCAAAGTACTCTCCGTAAACGCCTTGCATCCCTTTTCCTCCATCTTGGTCGCAGTCGGTTCGCAGACTCGCTTCAAAGGCTCCATTTCCACCTTGCTTGGTGGAGGTTTGGTATGACCAATTGAACGCATCCTCAGGAGCAACCGTGGGTGAAGTGTGGTTCCAATACCGAGAACCGCTTTGCCACGACGCATCAAGGGTGTCGAACCCACTGTTTGGGAGGTAATTCCGATTCCAATTGCCATCGTTGCTGCCCCACGAAGCATAACCCATCACGTTGGAGACGTTGGTGATGAACTCCGTTTCTTCATCAAACAACACCGGCAGGCCCATGCTNGCGTTGAGCGTTGTATTCGCGATGTAGAGGTCATCGTTCCAAAACTGGTAGCCTGATTCATTTCGATTGGTGGCCAAATCCAAGACAAACGTGCCGCGTTGGCCGAAGCTTTGGTTGGCTCGCTCAATCAACTCAATGGCCGTGTCCACCGTGTAGCCTGTGAGTCGGGTGACGAGGAAAAACCCGTACTTGTTTCGGGTGAAGGGTTCCATGGCCTTCCCAGCNAGCGGCCCATAGCCGTGTGAATTCCAATAATCGCCTCCCACCGTGCTGTTGTATGCGCCTCCAAGCAGCGAGAACTCCTGGTCAAAACTTGCTTTATCGTTGCCTCCCGAGACCCGGAGCGGTATGCCCTTNGTGGTGACGAGGTAGTTGAGGCTGTTTGCCGTGCTCCGGTTTTGTAGCATTTCGAGAAACGGCGTGGCGAAATAGGTGTTGAATTGGTTTCGGTTGACGGTTTCCCCTGTCGGCGTTCCAGATTCGTTGAATAAAAAGACCCGGTCCAAGGAGATGTTTCTCGCAGCGACAAAGGCCCAGCCAATGGTTCTGCTCTCTTCCGAGAGGTTGTTNATCAGCACACCAACGTCGCTGTAATCGGTAACGCTCTCAAAGGTNAATCCTTCAGGAACCGCCGTTGCTGGATAGGAGGTCTGGTTCCACACATCGTCTTGCGAACCGACAAAGAATCCAGAAAACAATCCTTCCTCCGGAAGCTGCTCAACAGCCCTGCCCTCTTCAATGGCCGAGGCCATTGGAGGAACGAGGGAGGCAAGAAGAAGGACAACGAAAGCGGTGCTGTACGCTTTCGTGGACATGATGTGTGCACCGGAGGACTGATTTTAGCGGTATCGCTTTGTCGGCTCACGGGAAATGCCNCGCATGGTGGTTTTTTTTTCGACCGCTTCATGGTTTACCGGCGCAGATAATATGTAGGGTCGCCTCCTCTCCGAACCGATGGCGGAACTCTACATGGCACGTACGTGCAAGCACGGTGTTCTCCGCGTGATGGGCGGCGACGTTTGGAATCACAGCGGCGATGTGCTCATCACACCAGCCAATAACCGTCTATCTGGGCGCGAAGGGCTTGACGCGATGATTCACCAAAAAGCAGGCAAAGAGTTGACGCAGGTCACTCGAAACATCTGCCTTGAAATGCGAAAGATCAACGCTCCTCCTTGCGCTGTCACACAGAACGTTACCACTGAACCGTTCGCTTTGTCCAGCAATTTCAAGCAGATTATCCACGTCGTCGGCCCCGATTGTCGCCGACCCAATCAAGACGAAACCCGTCGAGAACTCCTCGCAGAAACCTACGCCAATCTGTTTGCTACCATCGAAGATATGGGGGATGTGGGTTCCGTGGTCTCGCCACCCATCTCAATGGGCGTGTTTGCCTATCCTCACCGAGAAGGTGCCCGCCTGACCCTTCAGGTCTTGTTGGAAATGATGGACGGAGAGAAGGACTACGGCATTCGGGATTACACCATCGTGGTCAAGGAGAAGAATTTCATCAACAACATGAGGACGGTGTACCGGGAAGGCGAGGACCAGTTCCCCGGCGTTGACACCACCATGCAGGATTCAGTTCGCTAATCGCTGATTGATTCGGTCCAACTGACCGTCCAGCGCTTCTCGCTCGTCGTTGACCTTGGCCAACGAGGCGCTTTCCAAGTTCCGTTCAATCGAGAGCTTCATTCGCTTCATTTCGTTCAATCGCTGCGTTCGGTCTTTTGGACGGTTGAGGCTGCTTCGCATGTTCATGAGCCACTCTTCGAGGAGGGCGGCCCCCCATTCAGGCACGCGCAGTTCACTGGACAGGTAGATGCTCTGGCGACGGTGTTGGAATCGCGTCTTTCCGTCGCTCGTTCGTATCCCTTGAATTGAACCCGGATTCCATGTTTCAAGTGGCACATGAAGGTGTTGCTGAATCATGAGTTTCCCATCGCTTCCAAGCAAGAAGTCAGCGATGAGGACGCTGGATGAGAGGCGAATAAGGACCTGGACAATTTCGTCATGGTTGGCCCAATCAGAAATGCGCACAGGTCGTTCACCCCATGTCTCTTCACACCAGACTTCAATGGCCATGTTGTGGGGGTGCATGAGGGCAAACCAACGGCAACCCATCATCAAGGTTTGTCCACGCGAGTCGGCTTGGAACGGTATCAACGTTCAAGACGGAACAGCGCGTCGCAGGGGCATGGTGGGCTCATGGGGTTCGGTTCAAGCCGACTGGACCATCCTGCTTGCTTTGCTTCTCGGATGGTACGTGCTCATCAAAACTTGGGAGCGAAATGGAACCCTTGATCGGTGGAACGCCACGCGAGCGCTTGGTATTGTCTTGATGGTGCGCACTCAGCGCGGTCAGCGTTTCTTGGATTGGATGGCTCGACCAAGGCGATTCTGGAGGGCGTATGGCGAGGTTTCGCTTTGGGTGTGCTCAGTGGCCATGCTGATGGTTGCCCTGGTCCTGATGTTAGCGTTCGTCACCTCGCTCCTTTCTCCTCCCACGGCCTCACCACCTTCGGCCAGTGAACTTGTGGCGGTTCCCGGAATCAATCCAGTCATCCCCCTCGGTTGGGGGGCGCTTGCTTTCATCATCTCGCTCGTGATTCACGAATTTGGCCATGGACTCCTCGCTCGTGGACATGGCATGCGCATTCGTTCGTTCGGCCTCCTTCAACTCGGCCCGCTTCCGCTCGGCGCTTTTGCCGAACCCCAATCGGATGAACTGATGCGTGCTCCCCGTCGAGAACGCCTCAGGATGTTTGCGGCGGGCCCAGCCACCAACCTCTTCGCCGCTCTGGTGATGCTCCTGTTGTTGGGTGGTTTGGCGACCCAATTTGTGGCCGAGGAAGAGTACATTCACGTTCAAGGCATCGTGGTTGAGGGCGGGGCAGAGGAAGCCGGCATGCAACCTTGGGATACCCTCGTGTCCATCGATGGTGTGCCCGTCCATACCACTGAAGATTTCCGAACCATTCTTCAAGGGTATTCAAGCAACGATACCGTCGACTTGGTGGTCATTCACCAAGACGGAACGCGAGACACACTCCAAGCGACTTTTGGTGACAAACACCAGTATTACCTCAACCTTGGTTGGAGCGAGGAGGCCTTGAACAACCTCGAGGTCCAACCGGGTGACCCCTTCCTCGGCGTGGAAGGTCTTTCTGAAGGCACGGCTGGCATCGACCGGTTGGCTGGCCCGCTTTCCCCGCGCTTTGATGGGACGTTGTTTCAACGAGCCCTTTCCCTGCCGTTCCATGTGCTCAGCATCTTGATGATTCCATTTGAGTTGGGCGGGGTAGCCATTCATCCCTTCGAAGAATCATTGATGGCGGGCGGGGACGGCTTGATCGGCTCCGCCTGGGGCATCGATGTGTTGCTGATGTTCGCTCATCTCTTCTTCTGGTTGATGTGGGTCAACATCTTGCTGGGCTTCACAAACCTCATACCCATCGTTCCCTTTGACGGCGGGCACATGTTCCGAGACATGCTTCATGCCTTCTTGAGCGGCATCAAGCGGGTTGGTCGGAAATTGAAGTTATGGGACCTCCATCCCATGTGGGTCGATCACTTTTCAGCCCGAGCATCGAGCTATTCATCCCTTGTTCTCTTGGTCATGCTGTTGTTCACGATGTTCATTCCTTATCTGTGAACGAGGGCATGACGGCAGAACGTCGGCGCGCCAACTCAGCGAGAATGTCCTGCGTGCTCTTCTCACGGTCTTCAGCCATGGTTGGGGCTGCAGGTTTGACCGCCCGTTTGGCCAATCCGCTCAATGCTTGAGCGGCCTGTTCACCTTCCGAGGAGCACAGGATGGCGATAAATCGGTTCAGCGGCATCCCTTGTTCCCAATCGATGAATGGAGAGCCGTTTCGGGTCAAAGGCAGGGCAGGAATCATTGGAGCGAGGCGAGCCAGGGTCCCT
>PAWY01000044.1 GCA_002714305.1 Methanobacteriota archaeon
TACACCCCTGTGTTCCACGCTCACACCGCTCAGGTCGCTGTGAAGTTCATGGACCTCTTGGAAAAGACCAACAAGTCCGGCAAGGAAGCCAACCCTTCCTTCTTGAAGACTGGAGATGCATGTCTCATCCGCTTCCAACCGACCAAGCCGTTGGCCATTGAGCAAATGGACACCTTCCCTGAACTTTCCCGCTTCGCTATCCGCGACATGGGCAAGACCGTGGCTGCAGGCGTTTGCTTGAAGATCGAGAAGAAGTGAGTTCGCTCACTTGAGGATTGGTGCGAGGAGTGAAATGAATGGTTGCTGTTACCGTTATCAAACTGACCGGTGAAAACCACCAGGACATCGATAACGTAGCCAGCCAAATCAAAACCATCTGCGACAGCGGTGGAATCAACCTCCGTGGTCCAATTCCTCTGCCAACACGCCGACTTGTGGTCCCTGTTCGAAAGGCACCCGACGGCGAAGGCAGTGAAACCTACGACCACTGGGAAATGCGCATTCACAAGCGTCTGCTTGAGATGGACATCTCAACGGCAAAGGACCAAACGGCTCTCCGCTCGGTGACCAAGATTCCTATCCCCGACACCGTCAGCATTGAGATCTCAATGAGAAACATCAACTGAACGTTTGTTTGATTGATTCGGCTCAAAGGAGCCATTCCAACAAGCACAGCGTAGCCTCTGGTTCTCAGTTTAGGGCCAAGCCGAATCGCTTGACGTTCACAATTCAGCCCGCTCGGCCACGCCGGCGTCGATGAGCCATGCAGCCACGCCCTCGTCAAGGAAATGAACATCACCGACCTCGAGCACCAAGGGCTCTCCTGAAGCGTCCATGACGGGTTCAGGCATGGTTTCGAGGATTCGAACACGCACGTTATCCTCGTCTTGAGGGGCCGGCGTCTCGGCGGGTTCTGCCGCCGCTGTTGGGGGCTCGTCTTGGATGGTTTGAATGGGCTCTTTTGACGGTGCCAACTCCATGGCTGCGCCGTGCTTGGCTGCCGATGGAGCTACAGGTTCGGTCGCGGCGGTTGAAGCGCCATCAGTGTCCGCTTGCCCCTGCATGTCTGCAAGCAAGTAGGCTTCCTCATCGGCCCACGGAGCATCGTCCATCCACCGTTCTTCGGCGTCTTCTTGCGTCGCAGGCAAGGGCTCCATCGTGTCTTCGAAGGCTAAATCTGGTGGAGGTCGTGAGGTGATTTTTCCTTCACCAACATAAGCATCCAACTGCATGGTTCCAGGTGCATGGGTGCGAGGCTGCATCATGATTTCTCCCAGCAAACCTTGCTGCATCCCTTGCCAATCAATCTCTTTTTTGAACCGGTCAACATTGAGTTGAAGGGCGTGATAGAAGGCTTTCTCGGAAGGGTCATGGCGTTGCCAGTCAAGCGAGGGGAGTTCGTGAGCCATGTTGGGGTTCACTCCACTACGTAGGGCTTGGCTGGCGGCGTGTTGCATCATGGCGACCATTCGTTTTCTTGCGAGTTCCGAAGCAATTCTTCGGATGTTGGTCTGCCGCTTCTGCAGATTCTGGAGTCGCATGTCGATGGAACCTTTTCGCACCATCTCCTGAATTTCCAAGTCGAGGCTTGACAGCAGGGCGCGGACCATTTCCCAGAAGTCTTGACGTGGCAACGGTATGGGGACGTGCCGCGGAAGTTGTTGCCGGTGTGTGGTGAACAATTGCTCCTCAATCTCTTGGGCTTGTGCGCCGTCGAGATCACGAACAGGGTTCATGAAACACACGTGGAGGTGACGGGTTTTGAATCCTCTTCCGCAGAATACTCGTCATCCCGTGTCTGATGCAAACATAACACCCTTTCATATCCAACCCCTGCACCTCGCGGAGCGAGGTGTCCTCCCATGCCCATGGCAAACCACAGCGCTCTCCCCTCGAGGCAAGGGGCATTGGCGGTGGGCATGAGCCTCCTGATGTTGCTCGTGTTGGCCGTTCCGATGGCTACGCCATTGCAGGAACGAGTCGCCGATGCTTCGCATTCAACGTTCTACACGCCGCAAGGAAACTCGGTCGGCGTCAACACCACAAGCACGGGTGTGCTCAGCGTCCCATACAACCAGACGTTCTCGGGCGGGCAACTTGATGTCACCCCGATGTGGGCCGAAGCGGATGACACCTCGGCGCGCTTTGGAATCGACGCGAACACGGGTTGGAACGGCACCCATCAAAGCACGCAAGGCATTGGCCATGGCGGCCAGCTGAGTTTGGCAACGGAATCAACGCTTGCCACACTCACGGATTTTGAGACGCTCATCGAAACCCTTCCAGATTGGGTCGGCCAGGGCCCAAACCACAACGCTTGGAACGTGGTTCCCTTGACCAATTCAACGGCCCAAACGGGACAACCAAGCGTTCCAACGCATGGTCAGCGAGTGCTGGCAACCCAAGCCCAAGGCGGACTGCAAGCGAACATGAGCGGATGCCTTGCCTCTCCCGCAGAATCGATACCAGCCTTTGTTGACCGATACAACTTGACCGTGGATCACTGGCTTGCCTTCTTTGATGACGATGCGGCCTGGGTTGAAACCAGGCTTTCGGGAGGAACATGGCAAGTCTTGTCTCCGTCAACCCCCTACACCAACGGTTCCAGTCTTGCAGGAGCTCCTTCCAACGTTTGGTCGGGAGCTTCCGACGGATGGCAACATGCACATTTCCGCCTTGATGGAGTTGTGCAGCCATCCTCAACAACGCTTGAGGTCCGGTTTTGTTTCCAAACTTCAGCGACACCGGGCCTCAGACACGGATGGTTCCTGGATAACTTCACCCTCTCCAATGTGGGTGACCTTCCCGGCGCTTGGTTCCACGGAAACATGAGCGGAGACTACGCCAACAACGCCAACGGGCGCCTCTACCTCCCCGCCAATTTGTCACAGTTCAGTGGTCCAATGCGCATTGAATTCTGGGCCAATTGGGACCTTGAAGGTGCCTTTTACGACAACCTTCTCGTCTATGTGAGCGTTAACAATGGGACCACATGGGCCCCCGTTTCAGGAATCCCAGGCCTTCCAGGAAACGGCCTTTCCTATCAAGGAAATTACTACATGGACGAATCCCTCGGGTGGATTCCCATTTCATACAACCTTCCCAGCGGTGTATCCGGTCATCCTAATGCCTCCAATGTGCTGTTTCAGTTTCAGGTGTTGACCAACCACCAGAACGGGTACGGTGGATTTGCATCTTCGGGGTGGGAAGGCATCGCCATCGACGATGTTTCGGTCATTCATCGCCCGGGAACGGCGCAATCCGAACGCCTTCAGTTGTCCAACTTCTCAAGCGATACAAGCGGTCAATACGGAGATCAACGCGGGTGGCTCGACCCCTCGAACACTTCCATCAATGAGTGGAATTGGACCACTGCATTTGGCATGAATCCTCCCCAATCCACGACGAATTCGTTTGAATTTTCGATGACCACGCCGCCGGGCTGGTCCATTGATGGCACGTGGCCTGATGGCTGGGAACTCGGCGAGGTCGGATACACTTCGGGCTACGGTCCAGGCTCGTTCCATTCCGGTGACCGTGGCGCAGCCATCAATTTAACCACCAAGTACACCAACAACGTCTACACCCATCTTATCTCGGAAGAATACACGGTGCCCAACAACGCAACCGCTCGTCTCTCTTTCCGTTCTTGGGTGTGCACGGAACACAATTGGGATGGGGGCGGTGTCTCCATTTCCACCGACGGGGGGCAATCATGGTGGTGGCTTCCCCCACAACTCAATGGGTTTCATGACCAAATCTCAACGGTGAACACCAACTCTCCATTTTTCGGCCAAGGAATCATCGATGGCTCCCGTGTTCCCAACGGGTGCGGCGCCAGTAACCTCCGTGATTTCGAACTCAAAACGTACGATTTGTCCAATCTTTCGGGGCAACCGATCAAGGCACGGTTTTCGTTTTTCTCCGACACGTACGTTGAAGCAGACGGTTGGTACATCGATGACGCAGGCATTGAAATCGATGTGTTTGAGCCATCTGGAACATGGACGTCTCGCTCGATTTCACCCGACCCATTGTTTGGTTATGGGTGGCTTGACGGTTGGTTCGAACAACCCAATGGCACCACGCTCCTGTTCGATGTCCTNGACGGACAAGGACAACCCATTCATGGGCATCAAAATTTGACCCTTCCCGCCCACCTCGCTCTTGACCCGATGGAGCATCCTTCGGTTCACGTTCGCGTCCGAATGAGCACNAATGACACATACGTGACGCCNTTGGTGCACAGCATGAGTCTGGGGCGNACCACCTACNTTGGGCCACAACACGTCCTCAACACTGCCNTGGGNGCTGAAAAGACCACGGTGGACAGCAACGGGACATTGGTCGTTTTGGAACCATTTTCACTGCCACTGCCATCGGCTGTGTCCTGCCCCCACGACGGTTATCGCTTGACCACCGTGGGTGATAACCTGACGTGGGCGACCACCAATGGCCTTCTTGTGGGGTCAGGGCACGTGCCCGAACCGGTCAAGACCACGTACCTCAACCACTCCTTTGGAGGGGACCTCTCCCTCATGACCGAGTTCACCCTCGTTGGTTCAGGAGGCGAAGGATTTGTCCGAGCCAAGGCTGAGTTGGATTGCGTCGTGCCGCCCCAGTCACCGAATGTAGCCATCGGTTGGAACAACGTCTCGGTGATGATGTGGCCTCCCACTGACATGTCCAACCGATTTGGATTGAACACCCAAATCGCCCTGGTGGAACACGACGGCAACAACCTGACTTGGTCGCCGATGTCTTCGGCCCCGAGCATAGCGATGAACAACACCACGCTGGACCTCACCTACCGGTCGCTTGACCGCTTCGCTCAAGGTTCGTCCTTGGGACCGGGCCCAGCGATGACCCTGATGCTTGACAATTTGACCAACACCAGTGAAGTGCGGTTGAATGGTGTTCTTCAGACGACTTCCGCAGGCATGGTGGTGCTTCACTATCAAGGGGCCTCGTCCTGCCCCAGTGTCGCCTCGAGTCACGCCCACTCAACGTTCAACGCCCATCAATTGGCTTGCACCCTTTCGCTTGAAGTTCAGGGCAGAGCCGATGTCAGGATTTCCAATTTCATGCATCTCCTGCCCGACAGTTTGCAAGAGGTGCGCGTCGGTTCCGATGCATTGAACAGCGCCAAACAGGCTTCAACCGGCTCGGACATGCGGGCAGTGCTTGACATCCCCCTTCACGTTCAAACAGCCGAAGGAGGACTGCGCGTGGGGCTCAATACCACCACCCTTCCGGTCATGGTGGAAACGGTTGACGACCCGAACTATGCACGGTGGCTTCCCGAACAAACGGTTTCGTTTACCACCCACCACACACGCTACAATCCCCTCGCATTGGCGGAAGATGCCCCGGACATTTCAGCGGTTTCCCTCTGGCTTGGGTCCACTGCAGACCTGACGAGCGCCGTCATTCATGTTGAACTTGACCGAATCCAGGACGCACCCCGTTTCCGACAAATGGGCGGAGCAGGTCTTGCCCTTTTGGAGGGTTCAGCCTCCTCCGTCTCATGCACGCTCAACACCTGCAGCGTCGTTTGGTCTTTCACCAGCACATGGCTGCTGGACGACATCGATGACCTTCACATCATCACCATGGCAAAGGACGACGAGGGGTTGGAAGCCGGTCCCGAAGTTCACGTACGAAAAACAGCCTTCAACGAAATTGAGAACGATCTCGAAGTGGTTGACTTCGCCGTCACCGACGCCTCACAGCGGCGAATTGATGATTGGACCAACTCGTTTTGGCCCTACCACCTCAACCAAAATGTGTCAATGCAAGCCACGGGGCGTGTCAGGATGGAAGGCATCGCAAATCAATGGGTGGAGGCCGGAGAGGCTGAAGTCACGGTCACGGTGCGTGCGGTTCCACCGAAGAACCTCTCCGGTGGACCCGATGAATGGACGGTTGAACCCGTCAATTGGTCAACCTCTTGGGTGGCTGAAGTTGGCCCAGAGGGGCGATTCACCGTTGAAGTTACCAGTCCGCTGCTCACCGATCCAATTCCGAGCAACACCTTCCTCGAAATAATGCCGAGTTTATCCCGGCGAGGCCCCCTTGGGACCAATGCCTCATCAAGCGATGACGGGACGGTGGTTCTCACGCCGACCCGCTTCCTTCACGATACCGTGAGGCCCCAAGTCGATTCACTCCAAGCGCTTGATTCGGGAGAAGAAGTGCTTGCAGACGGCCACATCTCCATGTATGGAAAAGACATTGCTCTCCGACTTCAACTCAGCGACCCCGAAGGTCTTTCCAATCAATTGGAAGTGTGGACTTGGCTGGAAGGCATCCACGACACCAACGGAGATGGCGCCATGGATGCCTCGGAGTACAGCCAGCAAACCGTGAGCCTCAACCGTGGCGTGACCCAACTAGAGGTTGACTTACCGCTCCTCGCCTCCGAACAAGTTGTTCCTGCTGGGAAGAACAGCGGGCGCCTTAGCATCGTGTTGAAGGGCGACGACCTCGCTGGCAATCCACTGCAGGGCGGGGGCGATTTCGGTCAGGCGTTGGACCTTGCCACGTTGAGCATTNAGCGACGTGCAGACACGACCATCGACGTCGACAACATTCAGTTGGACCGCGAGCAAGGCCAACTTCTGGCTGGACATGAGCATCATTTCAGTTTCTCACTCGGTGATGCGAACAGCATCCAATCCCTCGATGACATTCAGCTGGCCCTGCTGGGTGAGACCAACGATTCAGCCTGTTTCATCCACTATGCGCCGCGCTTCGGTGAAGTTGATTTTGATGAAGCGTGCTTCATCGGGGAGCCTTCCGTGGTCGTCCAAAAGCGGCCTTTGGTGACCACGTATGACGTGGATGTTTCATTCCGTTTAGATTGGAACACCAGCCGTCTTTTCACCGGCGTTGGCGTCCCTTCCCTCAAGGTGCTTGACGAAGGCCAAGACCTCGGCCTCGGCCTGTACCGATTGAGTGCACTCTCATGGCAGGCAAGCGACGCCATTGAACTCCGTTGGTTGAACATCACCGATACCCAAGCGCCCTACGGACAAGACAACGGTTCCACCTACTGGTTCCATCGAAACGATGTGGTGAATCACCGCATGGGTCTGTACCACAGCAACACGTCCGTGCTGGCTGAACATTTCCCAGAGGGAGGGCAGTTCAAGTGGACCTTGACCGATGGCGAACGCTTGTCATCCAACATCGTGAACCTCACNCCCAGCGGCGTCATTTCGTTCAATGCCACCATGAACGAAAACNTCCTCTACTACGANAACGGTGTCTTCTCGGTCACGCCAGAAGGTTTCGAACATCACCANCTCAACNGCCTGGCTTACAACCTCGTGGTCGACGATGTAGCGCCCAAACTNGTCGTCGCTCCAGGGATGTTGGAGAATCTTGCTTCCAATGCCCTAACGGCGGTCCCCATCACCGTCAGCGTGAACGACGACACGCACATGCCACCTACNGGGATTGAGATGCACACCGTGTTCTATCGGATGGGGCAGCCCGTGGCGGGTACCGACCAACGCTTGACCCTCCCAATCAACACCACGCTGAACGAATTCACGGTGTACNAGGACACCGTTAATTTCCTTGTTCCGGACATTCCCTTGACCCGCAGTGATGTGCTGATTGTCTGGTTCAGTGCAACGGACCGTTCCGGACGTTTGCTGACCGGATATGGGACCCAAGCCGCTCCACTCAACGTTGGCATCACGTGGTTCGCTTTCGAACCTGTNCTGACCGACCTTTCGGCCACACCGTTCCGACCAAGCGTTGGNGAGAACGTCTCNGTCTACGCTCGTGTGGCCAATGACGGGCTGCTCCCAGGGGAATTCCAGGTCATTTTGAGGGACGGGGAAGGCCGAGAAATGGCCAACAGTACGGCGTACCTNGAGACGGGGGAATGGGTGAACTTTGTGTGGAACATCGAGGCCTGGAAAGAAGGACGTCTTGGGCTGAACTTGGAGGTGGTCGATTTCACGCCCCAAATCCCCGTGCCCTTGGCCGACATACAAGCCCAAGAATCCACGAGTGGTTCGGCTGGAATGGCCACCTTTGGCCTTTCTGTGCTCTCATTGATCGTCGCCGGCATGGTCCTTTTCCTTGTCCGCCAACAGCGTGCTCAGCGGGAAGAAGCCTACCATTTGGAGCGAATACGTCGCGTTGTTTCTTTGCGCCGCCCACCTCCAAAACCNTGGGACATAGTGGACATCTCACAAGAGGAATAGTCAAGAAGAATAGGCTTCACGGGAAGCACAGAAGCCGGGGTACCCGAGTGGTCAAAGGGGGTGGATTCAAGCTCCTCTGCATATTGCTTCGCAGGTTCGAATCCTGCCCCCGGCATCCTTTCAGTCGCTTGATTTCCATCCACAGAGAATCGGCGTGGAGGCAAGGATTGAAGCCCCTATTTTGCAAACCAGAGCCCTTGAAGCAGGGATTTCATTAAAGTCGTGAGCGACGTGTCGGTAACATGGACAGAACTCAGGTTCAGAGCATNGACCAAGGTTTGTTCGCTTTTCCAAGGCCAATGCTACGGCACATTGTTGGCTACACCATTTCGTTTTGCTTGTTCATGGCGGCCTTGGGTTTATACAGCAACAGCCTCACGATTCCAGATGTACCAAGGGTTGAGGAAGCCACCGTTCTTTNCNACCTGCATGAGGACATCTCTGACTACGAGTTTGGTCCACTTCAGGACGGATATGACGAATGGGAATATGCCTCTGAGGCAGCCTTTGTTGTGGTTCCATTGGAATTGATTGCGGGTGAGATTGCTTCCGANTCTTGCAGTTGGGTGGAAGACGACGAGGGAAATGGAGGCTGGGAATACTCTTTCTCGATGGCTGGTGCACAGCGGTTGACGATGGTTGACTCCCTCGGCAGCGAGATTGAAGCAGCCTTTTCACTCAAGGGCTCGCTTTCTCCAGAAGGTGAGGTCGACCAGCCATCCTGTAATTCCGATTGGTCTCGAACCATCCAGGGTTATGGTTTGAACGATGATGACAACTTCAAATTCAACGCCTTTGTCATGGTTGAGGAAGACCCCGTTCGCTATCAGCTGCTTTCCGTTGTAGAAATTAACCGATTAACCAACCCCGGAGAGGACCCACAAGAGGTCACTCAGCGGGAGGACCGAGGCCGGTGGGCGTTGTTGTGCTCTGGTCTTGGAGGTCTGGCGTTCATGTACAGCACAACACCACCGCTGCTTCACGAACTCCGGAAAGTCCGCAAGAGCAACAAATCGGCGACCAAAGACACCACTTCTCAGCCGGGGGTACTCGGCTCAAACGGCCGTTTCTTCCCTCACTTTGGGCCAAATTTTGAACCGCTGGGTTTTGAAAGCCATCCAGCTCGTCAAGCCAGTGAGGACTGGCTGTTCGGTGCACCGACGCCGACCAACTTCAGCGACCCCTACAGTGGCGATGAGCACGGGATGCTGATTCGCGAACACCCAAACGTCATCGGTACGCCCAAGGCGGCCCTCATCACCCCTTACAGCATTGGAGCCGTCTTGTTTGCTGGGTCGTTCATTTGGCTCTCAGCTGACCTTCGTGCCCGAGATGGCTCATCCTTTCACACCATCGTAGGCTGGTCAATGACGGTGTTCGTGACGGTGGTCAATTTGCTTTGGTTCTTTTCCGCATGGAAGCAGTTCAAACTTAACCGGCTGATTCGGGACCTACCTACGTCGCCAATTCGGAGCGTCGCCGTTGGTCAAGCAGAGTTGGTCGGTCAAGTGCGACCATCGATTGCAGGAACTCCAGAGTTCAGTGTTGGAGGACGGACGCACAAAGGATTTGTCTGCTGGCAGTGGAAATCCTACAAGTACGTCTGCCGGACGGATTCGGACGGTGACACCCATTGTTCATGGGAACACCGCGAAACAAAGTCAGGCGGGGTTCCGTTCATGCTCCACGACGGCACCGGGGGGATGCTCATCGACCCGTCGCTTTGGGTCAAGAAACCCGTCGACCACGGTCCCGAACTCGATGAATGGACGCGGGGAGATTGGAAGTGGAAGTTGAACGCCTTTGGCATCGGTGACCCGGTCTACATCTTGGGTGACTGTGTTCCACGCGCTCAGGACCACCTGCAGAAATGGGGAACCCACGAGACCCTCGCACAAGCCCTGTTGACCATGGTTCCAACCACCGATACCGGTGATGCCTCTGTCCTTCATTACGGCACGGAGATGGATGTTTTGGCGAAAAACCGTTCCTTGTTTGAGATCTTCATTGTCCCGCTCTTCGTGTTCTTGCTGGGCATCTTCATGTTCATCAATTACACACCATGAGGAAAATTGGTTGTCCAAGTGGATGCTTTGGACATAGACGCATTGGAGTGAGCCATGGCCGGTGCCGGCAAAGGCTCAAAGGGAGGGACCGTGAGAGCCCTCCGGTCGTCATGCCAGCGAAGTGGGATTTGCGTTTTCTTGAACTCGCCCATCACATCAGCCAATGGTCAAAAGACCCCTCGACCAAGGTCGGCTGTGTGGTTGTTGGTTCCGACCGAGAAATCCGCTCAACGGGCTTCAANGGATTCCCTCGAGGAATTGAGGATTCCATCGAGCGACTTGAGGACCGAGAGGAAAAATACCCACTCATTTGCCACGCTGAAGAAAANGCGATNATGCACGCCGCTCGAATCGGTGTTTCCCTCAAANACTGCACNGCCTATGTCACTTGGCCTCCCTGCACCCGGTGTGCACGCTCNCTCATCCAAGCAGGCATCGTTGAAGTGGTCTATGCTGGAGGCAAACCGATTCCTGAACGCTGGGTTGCAGACTTTAATCGTTCCACGAGCATGATGCAGGAAGCCGGGCTGAAAGTNCGCGACATCATCGTCGATTGAAGCGCTTCCTTGGACCACGTTTCCCTTTNNCTCCACTCACTCGGTGCTNTCAACGACGACGGCGAGGTCAGTGTCGCTGTCCGCTCCAAGAATTCTNAGCAGGTTTCCTTGGAGGTAGAGTGAGCCAATGCACAGCACGGTGGTCACCGTAGCAGCACCGGATTCCATCCATTGAACGGCTTCTTTCGGGTCAGAGAACATGGCGGTGCTCTCAATGCCAAGGGCGAGAAGCGCAGCCTTGAGTTCCTCGCAGGGCACGCCCGGGTAGCGTCCAAATTGCGGTTCGGTCAACACCACGGCAGTGGGCGGAAAGGCGTGGCACAGATTGACCAAGGGCTCGAGCATCGCCTGCATGTCGGACTGAGGGGTGCTGCCCAACAGCAGGGCCCANGGTTCACGCCAGCGTTTTTCTTGGGCCAATTGCGCGCACGAAGCGAGCATGCCACTNGGGTTATGGGCTCCTTCGAGAAGGTAGGTCATGCTCTCAACNGTTGGACTACCGACTTCATGCATCCGCCCCGGCCAGCGCAGTCCGCGGATGACTGGATAAGCGAGGTTTTCCGCGCATTTCAGGTGGGCCCAAATTGCTGCAGCCATGGCGTTGGCTTCATCGTGGTAGGTCGCCTTCTCATCCACCTCAACCCACTCCAACGAGGCTGGTGGCATCGGATCTNGCAGTCCGGGTTCGTAGGTTGTGCTGGCGCATTCCACGATGCATTGGCGAACGGNTGGGTCCTCAACATCACGGACCACCAAAGGTTTCCCGGGTCGTGCAATGGCCGCTTTTTCGGCGGCGATGGCCACGAGGGTATCGCCGAGAATATCGGTGTGCTCGAGACTCAGCGATGTGATGGCCGCCACATCGGCGTGCAGTGCCCTGGTCGCGTCAAGCCGCCCTCCGAGTCCAGTTTCGAGCAGGAGTACTTTGATGGAGAGGCGTGAGGCCACCACGAGGGCGACGAGCAAGGTCGTTTCAAAGAACGTGAGCGAGATTTGGGTTCGCTCCACCATGCCATGGACGGCGGCCAACGCCTCGTCGAATTGAGCGACAGACACCGGACACCCGTTGAACCGAATGCGTTCCTCCACGCGAACAAGGTGGGGCGAGGTAAAGGACACGTGGTCAATGTTGGCCAATCCAAGGGCGGCCCCGAGCGTTGCGACCGTGGTCCCTTTGCCGTTGCTCCCTGCGACGTGGACCGTTTCATACTCGGCCCTTGGAAGGTCCAGTTCAGCGATGGCCAAAGCGGTGTTCTGAAGGCCAAGCGCCATGCCTTTCTGTTTCGTGCTTTCCAGCCAAGCCCGTACGCCTTGACCGTCCACCATGAACTCCCGACCTTGAGGCCCATCAATGGCTCTTTTCCTCATCGTTTCTTCCGTAGGAAGAACGCGAGGCTGATATGGAAGAGGGGCGTGGACCATCCATGAGCGATGCTGAAACCGAAGAGGGACGCGAAGTCTCCCAGCGGTTTGCCGAGGTCGAAGACGAACTTCGACAGGGCGACAGCCTTGCCTCGCTCATGGCCGAACAGTGGCGTGGAATGGCCGGTATGGCGGGCATGTTTGTTGCCACGATTACACTGGCCATGTACATCCGGCCGTACTACGATGTTGGCGAACTCCATGCCTTTGGCGCCTCTGGTGCTACGCAAGTTCGCTACGTTGCTTTGGAACTCATCGCAATTTTTGCCTTCACGGCTTTGATCATCTACCTGGCGAAATGGGGCAAGGACTACCTCATCAAGTACGGCATGTACGTTGTCCTTACGCTTGCTCTGATGTACACACTGGTTCCTTTGGCTCACATGGTCGTGTTGGATTTCGACACTCAGCCATATGACGTTCAAACCAGCGATGAGCGCAACGGAGCCCTGTTAGGGACATGGGGGGACGATGGATTTGTTCTGTACAACGTGAGCGCAGGCGATTTCAACACCAGCGTTGACATTACCGCATGGAATGCCTCCAATGGCTACACTGAACCGGTGTGGACCAACACCCACGCTCATCAGGTGAGCGATGTGAACTCGCCGGTGAGCATGACGACTTCGTCAGAGCTTCTGACCTTCGCATCGGGTGCTTATGCGTGGTCGGTCGACATTGAGACCGGAGACCTCGTGGAGAGTTATGCCTGCTACACTTGGAACGAGGGGGAAGCGGTACCGCTGGACAACATGTTTGGCGGCTGTGCCATTGCGGTCTCCGTAGAGGATGCCCTCTACCTCGCGAATGCCTTTGATGAACTTCTCCGCTTCAGAACCTTCGAAAGCAATCCCGGGGTGTTGACACAAGAAGGACGATGGCGGCTCCCGGGCTTCACCACCGGTGATGGCGTCATCACGAGTGAACTCCTTGACGACGATGAATGGCTGTTGGTCACCGCGGCTCAATCGGCCAGCGTTCTTCTTGAATCGACCTCGCCTTCGCTTGATTTGGGTCATGGCGGAACGAACAACGCCACCTACCTCATGCAAACATTGCCCGCTGAGGATGCGGTGTTTACGACCGCCGATGTTGGCTGGTCGCCGTTTATGGAAGCGTCGATCACTGAGGCTCAATCACAACCCGATACCCGGCACCAACGCCTCATTTTGTTGGGTGAATCCAACGGCACCATCACGGGCATTGAATGGAACGCGACCTTGTCCGAAGAAGAGCGATACTCGGCCCAAGACCGAATGAACCTCGGAAGTTTGGTGGATGAGGTGACCTCCGTTCGCATCACTGACTTGGACGCCTCTGGCCACTCGGATTTGCTGATTTCAGGCGATGGACAAGCCCACTGGCTATACACCACGTCCCTTGTGAATCGGGCGAGTTTCCCTGTCCCAGACAACACCGCGGCGGCGTTCTTTGCCGTCGACGGCGACGAGGCCGACCTGGTTGTCTTGAGTCCGGGCGAGATGGCAGGCTCAACCTTGGTGCAAACCGGTGAACTGACCTCAGAGATGTTCCCGCTCTACGGTTTGCAACTCCTCAACGGGCCGACCCTTGTGGGCATCGTTGCCTCTCTGCTGCTGCTCTTATTGCTCGTGGTCCACAGCGAGTGGTACGTCGTGAACACCACGGGCGTCCTCCTCGGTGCTGGCGTGTGCGTGATGTTGGGTGTGACCTTTGTGCCTGCGCTGGCCATTTTGTTCATGATTCTCGCCGCCGTTTACGATTTCTGGGCCGTCTACAAATCAAAACACATGCTCGATTTGGCCGATACCATGGTTGGCTTGCGCCTCCCAATCCTTCTTGTTGCGCCGCAAGATAGCGACTATTCATTGATTGAGGAAACCGAACGCGCCAAGCGGTCTGTCTCTTCCAAGGGCACTGAGCCCGCTGCCAAACCGAAGCGAAGCAAGAAAGGCAGCGAAGCCATGTTCATGGGCTTGGGCGACATCATTTTCCCCGGCATGCTGGTGTTGTCGGCCATTCAATGGCTGGATGCAGAGGCTGCCTTCGAGGTCGCCATGTTCACCCTGATTGGGGCGTTGCTCGGGTACCTTGCGCTCATGACGTACGTCGCTCGTGGAAAGGCACAAGCCGGTTTGCCTTTGCTGAACGGTGGTGCCATTCTTGGGTTCTTCATCGGGGGTTTGCTCTTCCTCGGCGTCGACATTTTTAGTTTCAATATCTCGTGGTGATCTCTATGCTTGACATGAACATGTTCCGGGAACACGCTGATGTGATTCGAGCCGACCACACCAAGCGAGGTTTACCTCATGACAACATCGAGAAAGTGATTGAACTCGACCAGGCATGGCGCAACCTTCTCCATGAAACCGATCAACTTCGCCGTGCGAAGAACGAGGCTGCCCGTGGCATCGGTGCCGCCAAGAAAGCCGGCGATAACGAGGCGGCGAACGCCATTCTCGCCAAGGTTGCTGACCTCGGTGAGAAGATTTCTGAAATGGAAGGAAAGACCAACGAGGCCATGACCGTTCGAGACCGCCTGCGAATGTCCATTCCCAACATCCTTCACTCGGACGTCCCCGTTGGCGAAGACGAATCGGGCAACACGGTTCATGCCGTTCATGGAACCAAACCCGAATTTGACTTTGAGCCACGCACGCACAACGAGCTCATCGAAATGAACCGCTGGGTTGACCTCAAGCGAGCGGCCAAAATCACGGGTAGCCGTTTCTTTTTCCTCAAAGGCGACCTGGCTCGTCTTGAATTTGCCCTCCAACAATACGCTGTCGACTTCCTTCGCCAGCGTGAATACACGTTTGTTCAACCCCCGGTCATGATGAACCGTGAGGCTTACGAAGGCGTCACCGACCTCGGTGATTTTGAAACCGTCATGTACGGCATTGAGCCCGACAAGTACTACATGATCGCTACATCAGAGCACCCGCTCACGGCGATGTACATGGACGAAACGATTCCAGAAGACCAGATGCCTATGCGCATGGTGGGCGTTTCGCAGTGTTTCCGTCGAGAGGTCGGAAGCCACGGCCAGAGCGACCTCGGAATTTGGAGGGTTCACCAGTTTACCAAGATTGAACAAATCATCATCGCCAAGCCCGAGGATTCCTGGGCCCTGCACGAGGAGTTGCTCCAAAACTGCACGGATTTGTGGGACAGCCTCGGAATCCACTACGAAATTGTGAACATTTGCACGGGTGACATGGGCACCGTGGCTGCGAAGAAATACGACCTCGAAGCCTGGATTCCCGGCGCCAACCAGTACAAAGAAATTGTATCTTGTTCCAACTGCACCGACTACCAAGCCAACCGACTGAGCATTCGGTACGGTCAGCCTGGACACCCCAACCAACCCATTGTCCACACGCTCAATTCAACCGCCGTGGCTACTTCACGGGCGTTGGTGGCCATCATGGAGCAGAACCAACTTGAGGACGGGCGTGTTTCCATCCCACAAGTATTGCAGCCTTTCATGGGCGGTCAAACGGTGTTGGAGCCTTGCCAATGGGGTTAAACCGTCCATTTGGTCAAAATTCGTTAGGCCTGGGTAGGCTGAATGTCAATCGTGCAACTGTTTCGATTGAGCAATCCGTTGAACGGGCAATAGCCGAAAGCCGAAGTTAAAACGCCCCACAGGCCAACGACGAGGAACACCACTTCGATGTGAACCGTGGCGAGGAAATCGAAGATGACCACGCCCGAACCGAACACGGCTCGTGCTGTGCGTTCCCTTCCTCCGACGTTCTTCATGAGTCAAAAATCTCGCCTTTTTGCTCTTAAGTGATTGTTTAAATCGCTCCGCGATGCTCATCGCTTCTTCATCGCAGACACGCTCTTCAATTGAGTTCCCAAAATTGGTTCTTCTCCTGGCGTTCCTCTTGCAGGTCGTGGTCGTAGACCAGATACGTTGTGTCGTCCGTTTCAAAGCGGGTGAGGTTTCCAGCCTTGTGTTGAGCGACGATTTTGCTCGTCGTGACTTTTTTCGTGAAGTTGTTTCGATGATCCGGGATCAGGCCGTTGAGTCGTTGACCGTCAAACTCAGCCTCCCTCATCCAAACCTCCTCCTTGCTGTCGGCGCGAAGTTCAAAGTCCACGCGTTGATGCAAAGTATAGCCGCCGTCCGAGAAGAGACGGAGACTCCAAGCGCCCTGTTCTTGGCCCGGCAGGGTAGCGTTGCCGACGTCGATGTCCCTCACGTAGTGCCAGCGGTCGCCGTGGTCGCGATCGTCCGCACTGGCCGGATAGAGCCCCACCCAGGCATCCCTGTGTTGGGGAGGGTTGGTGATGCTGAATCGGACAGGTTGACGGTGATTGAAGGACAGCACCTCAAGGTGCGTTGAAGCGCTACCCGCGGTTCCTGTTTCCGCCATGGACGAGTGTCCTTCCGCGGACCCCATTCTTATCGCGGTGGCAACTGTCACGAATGCGCCAATGCCAAACATTACCGTACCCGGAATTAACATTGCGAGCTTGTCCCCGCCCGCAGATATGGATCCTATGATGAAAAGCGGTAAACCCATGCTGAACAAGATTACGCCAAGGACTGCTCTTCTCTTGGAGGAAGGGGGGGCATTGGATTTGAATCCCATGTTCAAGAGCGTTCCCAAAGCCCCGACGAAAATAAATCCGCCTATACCCATGAATATGGCGCCAGGAATGAGCATCCCAAGGACTTCCTTCTTCTCCTCGTTTTGAATCCACATAACGACCTCGCCACCGTCGGTGTTTTGTGCCGTAATGGTGGTCGTGCCGGCCATGCAACCGTGGCATGC
>PAWY01000045.1 GCA_002714305.1 Methanobacteriota archaeon
GGGTTTGTGCATGGATTTTGAATCTCCACCAAGGTCTCGCCTTCCAGCGTTTGGCTTTGAGAGGGCGTTGAACTCGTGCAACCCGAGAGTGGAAGCGTGAGCAAGAGGCACATCATCAGGAAGGCCTTTTTACCGTTCAACATCACTTCAGCACCTCCACTCAGCACGCAAATTTCGGAGTTTTATTTAATCAATGCCATTGAACAAGTAACGGGTGCTTGCGGTAAATCAAAGCACTTTTGAGGGATATGAACTCTGTTTTTCAAGCCGCTGCAGTAGCGGTGGCTGCCGTGTCTTCAGCATGATTTCGGGTAACGATAAGTCCCATCAACGCTCCGAGAGGAGCCACCATCATCGAGAACAAGAGCACCGGGAAGGAGATGTAAATCGGCTGTTCAGTCGCCATCAACCGTTGCCACGTCCATCGTCCGACAAAGAGGTCAAAGGCCAAGAAATGAAGCCATCCTACCAAAATCACCTCGCGCTCTGAGAACATATCCACAACGATCTCTGGCGTTGGCATTTCGCTACCGAGGAGGATGAAGATGTCCACGATGTTCGGGAGGACAGCCAGCGCATACGCCACGGCAAGCGGTGCAAGGTACACCCATTCGCTCCGCATCAGCCACGCCGTTCGCTCATGGGTAGGAGCGAACCACATCATGAGCCAGAAGGGTAGAATGTAGAGGCTGGAGAACCAGAAAAGGGCATCGATCATGGCGACCATGTTAGAGGCCTCCGGTCTCCAAGATGTTCAAGGCTTCCTCCAAAACGGTGGCGTTGGCCCAATATGTCTTGGACGTCCACACCAGCCGGCCTTCCCCGTCCAGCACCTGCAAGGTGGGCGTCAACGGATTGTCAAACGCCCGATACAACTGAACATCGGTCATTCGCCCGGTCTCGACGTCGATGACGGTGGTGGATTCCGAAGGCAGAAGCAGGGGCCAAGGGGTATGGGTCGAGGTGTTGTTGGTGGTGTATCGCTCCCGCACATCGTTCATGGACTCAAAAGCAGGGTAGCGGTGCACGGAGATGATGTTCGTGGTGTTGGAGATGTTTCCAGCCTCCAATTCTTCGTTCAACATGCTCGTCCAGTCATGGCAACCACTGCAACCCGCAGCGACCCACAGCATGAGGATAGGGCCGTCAAAGGAGGTGCGCAAGTCGTGCTGCGCTCCATCGTCAACCGCTCGGTCAAAGGTGGGAGCAGAGAAGGAGATTCGCTCGGGGACGGGTGATAGGGCGGCCTGTTCCTCGGTTTCCACCGCTTCTTCCATCGGTGCGGCCGTACATCCAGCCAAGAGCAACATGAGAATCATGAGTGAGAGATAAGCTCGAGAGGTGTCCATGGTTAACGACCGTCCTGTGGTGTATTTCAACGCCTGTTCAAAATCCGAAGTTGAGAACCCAGTAAATTGCGTCCCACCACATGCACTGGATGGACAGCATCAGGCTTCCGACCACGGCAAGATTCGCCCCGCCAAGCCGTTCACGAGCAGGCCAAGCAAGAACACCAAACCCAACTGAGGCCAGACCGGCTGTTGCCAGCACGACGACGATGGCGATGGCCTTGATGGTGCTTGGGCCTTCAATGTACATCCGAGTCAGGTCAATCCAGATGAGCGACGTGAGTAAGAAAGCAGCGTAAAGCAGGAAAAGTCGCTGAACGCCCTTTCCATCCGAGGCTTTACCTGGCCAATGAAGCGAGGCCACCTCGTCTTCAGTCCACGCGAAAAAGAAGCGATGGAACATCATCAGATAGCCGGCAGCCGCCACAAACATCCACGGGACGATGAAGGATTGCATGCGCTCTGGGACTTCACCCCAGTAGACGAGGGGGTCGTCAAAAGCAGCAACACCTCGCCAATACGACACCAGGATGAGCGGACCAACGATGTTGGTAAACCAGAACACGGTACGTCGGTTCATTCGCTCTCACCTCGGGCCTTTGCCGCTGTGCGCTTGAGGAACGGCGTGTAAAGGGCGGGTAAAATGAGCAGACTCGACAGCAGCGCCAGCGTGATGGCGACCACAAATGCTTGTCCAAAGAGGCGAAGCGGTAGCAAGGCAGAGAGGTTGAGCACCGCAAAGCCGCCAGCGGTGGTCAGCGCTGCGCCAGCCATGGCTCGTCCGGTTGTCGCCGTTGATTTCGAGACCCATTCCACTGGATCGCCAAAGGGGTGATGTGCGGCTTCTTCTTCCAACCTCGTGGTGAAGTGAACGGCATAATCCACTCCCAGGCCGAGTGAAAGCGCCCCGATGGTCACCGTTTGCGAGTTGATGTTGTAGCCGGTGTAGCCCATCAAACCGTAGACCCACACCACCACCATCATCAGCGGGATCCACGAAACAACACCACGTTGGACCCCTTCCTTGAGGTTGTTTTCGTTGCGCACCGTGTGGATGCCAACCAACATGAGCAGAATAACGACGGCCACGATACCGGTGGATTGCACCGAGGCGCTGGCCACGTCGGATGTGGTTTGAGCGTTGATGAGGGCTCGTCCACTTAATCGCAGGTTGAAGGCGTCTCCAGCCTCATCCGATAGGTCCGCAAGGGTCGCCTCAATGCTTTCTGCCAGCTCAACGGTCGCGCTCCAACCGAGGGTATCTGCCTGGAAGGACAGAACCGTTTGTTCACCGTCGCGTGCGAGGAGGCTCTTGGTGGTCTCGATGCCAGTTTCGTTCTCGAGCGACCATGTTCGGAGGTCATCGTACCCCTTGGCGTCCCCTGCGAGGGCCGCCAGCATGAACGCGTCCAGCACCGGATCTTGCAGCCGTGCTTGTTCATACACGTCCCAAATTCCATTTGGCACCCCGTTCACATCGTCTCGTGCAAGCATCGCTTGTGAGGCCGAGGTCCACGCCATTCGTCCATCTTCACTGATGACATCGCCATCGATGACCACGTAGAGCGGAGAACGGCTGGTACCGAATTCATCGCTGATGAGCAAGAAATCTTGGACGACTGGGATTGTTTCATCGAGTTGGTCCCGCTGTTCAAAGGCGACCTCCAATTGTTGGAATCCAGCCACCATTGGGGAGAGGAGAAGAATGGCGATGATGCCAACCTTGAGCGGTTGTTGGGAAAGTTTCCCAAGGTTTTGGCTAAGGGGCCCGACCGTGACCTTGCTCGCTCGCTCGAGGGGGAGTTTCTTGGTCGGCAGAAGGAGCATCAGTGCCGGAAGAGCGGAGATGCTGAGCACGTAGATGAGGAACAATCCGATGGCGATGACCGTACCAAAGACCTGCAAGAAGGCCAGCGAAGACAACCTGAAAGATAGGAAGCCAACGATGTCGGTGGTGATGGCGATCATCAACGCAATCGACGTGAGCACGGTGCCCTGTCGAATGGCTCGTCGACGGGATTCCCTGTCGAAGTCCCGGAGCGTGACACGTCCAGAGGGGTTTCGGGTTTCCTCTTCCTTGAGTTCTTCCCGAATACGAAGAACGACGTGTAAACCATAGTCTACGCCGATGGCCAACAACAGAACGGGAATTGAGTTCATGGCGGCGTTAAACGTCATGTTGACGCCGGCGAATTGCAACCAGCCCGACAAACCATAGGTTCCTGCGATGGCCAGGACCGTCAACATCAGTACGTAAGCCGTTTCTCGAACGCTCCGGAAATTGAACCAAAGGATGACCCCGAGCAACAACATGGCAGCACTGGTCAACATCCCGATTTCTTTTCCGATGGTCGCACTGGAATTTTCGGCGAATTGGGCGAATGAAAACGTCCGTACATTGCTGTCGTTGGTGGATTCAACCACCTCGTTTTCCATGGCCTCAGCCCAGGTCGTCAGGTCGGCCTGAACGTCTCCAAGGATTTCATAGCCGAAATCCAGCGGTTCGCTTGAGACCACCAGGGTCACCATCACAGGTCCATCGGACAACCATGGATTGTTGGTGTCTTCGCTCGGCAGGCAGGAGAGGATGGCTTCGCGGAAATTGACGGATTGCAGACCCATCAGTGGGCCGAGCTGACTTTGGAGTGGCCCGGTGACGGCAAGAATTTGTCCCGTTTGTGCCGGTGTTCGGTTGACCGTCATGCTTGTGATTTGACCCATCAATTGGCCCAAATCCGCGCTGAGGTTGTCGCCCGTGTCGAGCCGTGCGAGCCATGCTGCCGGTTCCTCAGCGTTCCAGTTGAGCAGCCGTTCTGGCGTGACGGATTCAACCGGAGGAACGGTTGAAGCCGCTTCGGTGAGGTTAGCCAAGGCAGCAGAAAGATTGGCATCATCGCTGGCCACCAAGACCTCGACTGAAGCAGCTTGGAGTGCGCTTAGCCAGGCGGACGCCGTTACCGTGTCTTGCAGTGCCATCCATTGCATGGCTTGTCCAGCAGGACCGTTGTTGGCTTGCGTTCCAAACAACGGGTAATGGTAGGGTGCAAAGTTGCTGTCGTTGAGCATGGTGGCTTCAATCACAGCAAGTTGGTGCCAAGTGTCGGCTTCCAGCAAGTCTTCAGACTCAATCTCGTCAAGCACACGGATAAAATCGATGTTTGCCCGATACTCCTCCTCGATTTCGTTGAGCAGGTCAACGCTCGGATCGTCGGGGAAAAATCCATCTTCGCTGTTGTCAAACTTCAGGTGCATGGCTCCAGCCGAAAGCACAAACATGACGAGAATGACGACCGCAAAGGCTTGTTTTGGACGGTCAACGCTCCAATCGGTCAACATCATGAAAGGATTTCGCATGATTTTTGCACATTCTCATAACTTATAACCGTCCGTTTCACTTCCTTATGCAGTCCGTTATTTTAGGGCCCTTTGCGTTGATATACTCTCGGGGTTATTGCCCTTCATGGAAGAGGAACGGTTCTATTTCGGCTACGGTTCCAACCTGAACGGACCTGATTGGGAGAAATGGTGCAAGAAGCGGGGGGCAAATCCAGCCTTGATGAACTGCGTCGGTTCCGCTTGGTTACTCGATCACTCGATGAGGTTTCACTATCACTCAACCGGTCGAAAAGGCGGGGCNGCGGACGTCGTGGAGGATGCCAAGGGCACGGTGGTTCCAGGCGCCGTTTTTTCTCTGACCGACGACGGTTGGGACCTTATGGACAAAAAGGAAGGCCGCCCCCGGTATTATCAACGGGTTCCCGTTCAGGTTGTGACCGTTGAGGGGAGCGTCCTCAACGCCATCACCTACACGGTCACCCAAGAGAAACGGGAACCTTTCCACGTTCCTCCAACAGACGAATACGCCAACCTAATTCACGAGGGCCTGAGCANTAGAAATTTACCAATTGAACATTTAAATTCCGCAATTGAAATTTANGAATCAAAATCCCAACTTAACCACGTCTTTGTTTACGGCACGTTGATGCGGGGAGAATCCCGTTGGCNNCAGTTGGAACCGTGGTCAACCGATGAGGTGCTGGATGGACACATCAAGGGCAGGCTGTACCGTTTGGGGACGTATCCCGGGTTGCGGTTGGATGAGGAAGGCACAGTCCATGGAGANCTTCATCGCTGNGAAGANATCGAAAAGACGCTTGAGAGGCTTGACACCATNGAGGGCCACAATGAACAAAACTTGGGTGAGGGNTTGTACGTACGGGTCCCTGTTTCCGTTCAAACCCTCAATGGAGCAGTTTGGGCTTGGACNTACGTGTTCAACGAAGTNCCCGACGCTTCCACCTGGATGCAAGAGGGTCGCTGGGTTTCTTGAGNCTCACTCAAGGTCCAAGAGNGTGGCCCCTTGTGCGACTTGATCGCCTGCGCTGAAGTGGATGCTGGTCACGGTCCCGTCGTGCGAGGCCACGATTCGATGTTCCATTTTCATGGCTTCCAGAACCATCAGGGGGGCACCGGCTTCAACGGTGTCGCCCTCGCTGACGAGCACTTCCAGAACTTTTCCGGGCATGGGGGCGACCAAGCCTCCTTCGTCCTCATTGCCGGCCGACCCCGGCTCGATGCGTTCCCACTTGTANGTCCGCCCGTTCAAGTGGACCCACCAAACATCGCCGACCTTGGCCGCATGGGCGAGGTAGGTTCGGCCATCGCGCAGGGTGAGGTGCAATCGCCCTCGGTTGTGTTGACGGAGTTCATGNCCNTCGAGNAANAAGGCCTCCTCGATTTTCGTGAGCGTAACCTCAACCGGGCCTTCCTTTGACGCAAAGGTGTGTTGCATCANGGAAACCTCCGTTGCAAGGTGGTGAACGGGCTGACAGGTCCATCGTTATCCGATGGGCCAGTGCCGCGTGTTCGATGGCGATGGAGTCCAAGTGTTTCAGCNCTGGCCGCCGTCAACANAGCGGCTTCTTCGAGCATGGGGGCGGCGGGAGGNTTCCAACCATCCGGCCAGAGTTCGTCGATCGTAGTGGTGGTGGTCGANCCGTTCATCACCGGTTCAGCATCGCAAAGGTCTCTGAGAAANTCGATGTTGGTCGTGGTGCCCAAGACNACGAATTCATCAAGCGCTCGTCGCATTTTCTGAAGGGCTTCATGCCGAGAAGGCCCCCAAACGATGAGTTTGGCNAACATTGGGTCGTAGTTCGGTGTGACATCATCGCCTTCTCGGACACCTGTATCAAGGCGGATACCGGGCCCTTCGGGGGGNCGGAANACCGCCAGNGGGCCAATCGAGGGGAGAAATCCATTGGCGGCATCTTCTGCGTAAAGCCGAACTTCAATGGCGTGTCCACGAAGCATGAGGGGGCCACATGACATGGGTTCTCCATTCGCAATTCGAAGCTGTTCTCGGACGATGTCAACGCCGGTGACCAGTTCGGTGACCGGGTGTTCCACCTGAATACGGGTGTTCATTTCAAGGAAAAAGAACTCTCCCGTNGGGGCCAACAGAAATTCTACGGTTCCGGCACCGACGTAATTCACCGCTTCAGCNGCCGCCACGGCGGCCTGGCCCATGGCTTCGCGCAGTTCTGGGTTCATCGTTGGCCCGGGNGCTTCTTCGAAGACTTTCTGATGCCTTCTCTGTACGCTGCATTCTCTCTCCCCGAGGTGAATCGTTCGACCGTGTTGGTCTGCCAGNACCTGAATTTCGATGTGCTTGGAGCCGGAGAGAAGGCGTTCGATGTAGATTCGACCGTCGCCAAAGGCAGCCACGGCTTCTCGCCGAGCTCCTGCAGCGGCCTGGTCAAAATNGGCCGGATCATGCACGGCTCTCATGCCTTTTCCGCCCCCTCCGCTGGACGCTTTGAGCAGGAGCGGGTAACCCACNCGTCCTGAAGCCTCCCGGAGGGCTTCGAGGGCCTTTGCTTCATCAATTTCCTCGACTTCTTCACCGGGGATCACCGGTACACCAGCGGCCCTCATGGTCTGTCTNGCCGTCATTTTATCACCCATCTTCTCAATGGCAAGGGCGGACGGACCAATCCATGTCAATCCAGCCGATTGAACAGCNGTAGCAAACTCAGCTCGTTCGGAGAGNAATCCGAAGCCAGGGTGAATGGCCGTGGCGCCGGTATCTTTCGCCGCTTGGATGATTTGTTTCTGGTCAAGGTAGGTCTCCGCAATGGTTTCGCCGTTGAGGATGACCACTTGGTCGGCCATCTCGGTGAACAAACTCCCAGCATCGTTCGAGGCACAAACCGCCACTGAGGGGTGGCCGGCTTCACGGCAGGCGCGCAAAATGCGGCAAGCGATTTCACCGCGATTCGCCACCAAGACCTTGATTTCAATCCCTCCTCATTCGTTGCTATCGGGCTTCCAGTTCGGAGATCGCTTCTCGAGGAACGAAGACAATCCTTCCTGTCCCTCGTTTGAGCCTCGCATTCGGCTGGTGAAATCCAGTGTCCAGTTTCGCAAGGCTTCATCGGTGCCTGTCCAGCGGTCAAATCCGAGCGTGAGCTCTTTTGCGAGGGTGACGGCCGAAGGCCCCGTTGTCATCACTTCGGCTAGGATGGCGGCGACGGCTTCTTCNAGGTCGTCTTTGGAATCCACCAGGGCTTCGATGAATCCAACGCGAAGTGCTTCTTCACCNTGGACACGGCTTGCTTGCATGGCCAGACGGCGGAAGGCAGCTGAACCCAATCGGCGATAGACATAGGGTCCAATCACTGCCGGTAGAATGCCGAGTTTTCCCTCGGAGAGGGCGATGCGAACGTCACTGGTTGCCACGACGTAATCGCAGCAAGATACGAGGCCGGCTCCGCCTCCAAGAGCCACCCCTTGGATGGCTCCGACGGTGAAGCAAGGATGAGCCCAAAGGCCGTTGAACAACCTGTCCAAGCGTTCAGAATCAGCTCGATTCTCTTCAGGCGTATTGGCGCCAGCGTCCCGCATCATGTTGATGTCGGCGCCTGCGCAGAAGTGCTTTCCTTCCCCTCGGAGGACGAGGGTCCTCAGGTAGGGTTCCCCGTGGTCGTCCACCAGCGCATCACGCCTTCCAGCGCTCCGTTCTGCGGTCCATTCGAGCAACATGATGAGTTCCTGAATCATGTCTACGTTCATCGCGTTGAACTTGCCGGGGCGAGTCAATGTTAGATTGGCTTGAGCGCCTTCAATGGTCAGCGATACCATGTTGGTGGCGGGTGGTGTGTCCATGGATGTCATGTCAAATTCTCCAATTGAAAAATCAAATTTCTAATTTAAAAATCACATCCGGAAGATGCCGTATCGGTTGTCAGGGAGAGGGGCGTTGCGAGCCGCGGTTAAGCACAACCCGAGAACATCCCGTGTGTCACGAGGATCGATGATGCCGTCATCCCACAACCTGGCCGTTGAATAGTATGGACTCCCCTCGGTTTCGTATTTTTCCAGAATGGGCTGGCGAAAGGCTTCGAGTTCCTCGCCTGCCATGGGATCTTTTCCTTCACGTCCTCGTTGGTCCTGCTTGACGGTGGTCAACACGTCGGCGGCCTGGGGGCCACCCATGACGGAGATGCGGCTGTTGGGCCACATGAACAAGAACCGCGGGTCGTAGGCTCGTCCACACATGCCGTAATTGCCAGCACCGTGTGATCCGCCCACAATAACCGTGAACTTTGGTACGTTGACGCATGAGACTGCGGTGACCAATTTGGCACCGTCTTTGGCGATGCCGCCCGCTTCGTAGGCCTTTCCGACCATGAAACCGGTGATGTTCTGCAGGAACACGAGGGGGATGCCTCGCTGACCGCACAACTCCACAAAGTGGGCGCCTTTTTGGCTCGACTCGGAAAACAAGATCCCGTTGTTGGCCACGATGCCGACCTTGTGGCCGTGGATGTGAGCGAAACCGCACACCAACGTGGTTCCATAGCGTGATTTGAATTCGTGGAAACGGGAACCGTCCACAATGCGGGCAATGAGCTCTCGCACGTCGATCGGGGTCCGGTTGTCTGCAGGAATGAGTCCCATCAACTCCTCAACGTCGTGGGCGGGTGCCTCAGGTTCAGCCATGGCCGCTGGCGCTTTTTGTGAAGGTCCAAGATTTTCTATCACGTTGCGGACCATTCGCAGTGCTTCGTTTTCGTCCTCTGCAAAGTGGTCAGCCACGCCGGATTGGGCCGTGTGGACGTCGGCCCCGCCGAGTTCTTCAGCGGTGACTTCTTCTCCGGTAGCGGCTTTCACCAACGGAGGGCCAGCGAGGAAAATGGTCCCGTTGCCCTTTACGATGATGGATTCATCCGACATGGCCGGAACGTAAGCGCCCCCGGCCGTGCACGAGCCGAGCACAGCGGCGACTTGGGGGATGCCATCGCCCGACATTCGAGCTTGATTGCGGAAAATACGACCAAAGTGGCCGATGTCGGGAAAGACTTCGTCTTGCATGGGCAGGAAGGCCCCTCCAGAATCGACGAGGTAGACGCACGGGAGGTGGTTTTCATGGGCCACGGTTTGAGCACGTATGTGTTTCTTGACCGTCATCGGGTAGTAGGAGCCCCCCTTGACCGTGGCGTCGTTGGCCACGAAGAGGCATTCCCTTCCGTGCACCATGCCAATTCCAGTGACGATGCCAGCAGAATGGGCGCGACCGTCGTAGAGTTCGTAAGCGGCGAGCGGAGAGAGTTCGAGGAAGGCCGTACCCGGGTCGATGATTCGCTCAATGCGTTCCCGTGCAAGGTGCTTGCCACGGGAGCGGTGGCGTTCGACGTACTTCCCTCCACCACCAAACGAGGCGGTTTCAAGTCGCTCCCGCAGTTGTGAAACAAGNGCAAGATTGTGCGCCTTCCGTTGAGCAAAGTCAGGGTCTGCTCGATTGACTCGTGTAGGCAGTCGGTCCATGCTGAGCCCTCAACTCGCCGAGAGGAAACCTGCACTTAATCCCATGGAAGCGAAGGGCTGGGGCCTAAACCCCGAGCATCAGGCGTCCGATGTCCCTCAGACCTGGCGCTAATCCGACGATGAGGACGGCGAGAACGATGAGGAGTCGGAAATGCTGTTGCCGTTGTTCAACCCGCATCTGAACAAAGAGCCAGACGATCAAACCCACGAGGGCGGCTTTGACCAAGGCAAACAGCCAGGCCCCTTCTCCCCAAGTGATGCCCAAGGCATCGTTGATGGCGCCACCGTATTGAATCACAGCGTTGCTCACCGGATGTTTTTCTCCGTAGCCAAACATGTCGATGCCAACCATGGTGGCGAACCCATCGCACAATTGCCCAAAGACCATGCCCAGCACCATGGGGTGGGCAAGCAGCGCTTTGTTGGACAGGAATTCCACAGGATGGTCTGCCCACTTATCCGCTTCATCTTCCCACTGCTTGATGCCGACATGCCCGGGCAATACGCCGGCGGTATAGCCCGTCAACTTCAATTGCCGGGCATCTTCCTTCCCCATGCGGTAAAGGAAGAAACAGATCAATCCGGGGAGTCCCAAAACAACCCATACGGGCCAAAACGTTAGGTCNCCCGAGGTTTTTCCACTCTCTTGAGCCCANGGTGTGATCATAAATTGCACCCAATGGGCCACACCCATGACCACGGCGCTTGTGGCGAAGGCCATCATGCCGCGGGTGATGGCTGGCCACATTCGAGTCCATACCAATGCCCCCCACATCACGGCCATGGAAACGATCAATCCGCCAGTCGCCAAGGAAAAATCAACCCCTGGNTGGCCGTCGTANGCCGGCTGGTAAAGCAGGTACCAGTGCCCCATTAAGGCAACAAACAAGACACCACCCAGCAGGGTGGCTTGGGATTCTTGAGCACGGTCGCTGCTCAATCCATCAAATCGGCCACCCACCAGATGGGAGACCACGGCAATGCCCACCAACCATGCCGCGAGGTGGAGATGGATGATGGGAGAAATGAACAGNACATCTCGTGTTGANGAGAAGAAATCTGCGTCTTCGAGCACCCGCAGGACGGGAGCAAGGCAAACCCAAGCGATGAGCGCCATCGTCATTCGTTCATCGGTGGGCAGCCTCCACTTACGAAACAGCGCTTGAAGGAGCACGACGCAACCCAACATGCTCAAGGTGTAAATCGCTGTGTTCTGGGGCGTATAGCCTGCATCGCCGGCCACACCTGCGTCTTCGACCACCGGCTCCCAAATGATGGGACGGAGGGTTTCGGTCCATACCGTGTCGTAGGCCAGAACCAAACCGGCAAGGATGGCAAAGGCAAGTCCGATGGCTGTCCAAATCACGGCCTTTTCCGCTGTGGAGTAACGGTCGTCAGGGAGGGGTGGGCTCAACGTTGAATCAACGGTTTCGGCCATGTTCAATCCACCTCAGCACGAGGGGCTAACGCCCCCTTGGCTATCGGTTTTCCTACGGGCTTACTCTTCTTCTTGAGAGAGTCGAGCGATGAGGTCGGCCTTCTTGCCGCCAACAGGGAGGCCTGCTGCCTTGAGGCGCTCTTTGAGTTCGGCCACGGAGAGTTTGGAGAGGTCTTCGCCTTCGTCAGNAGCCTCTTCTTCGTCTTCGGCGTCAAGGCCAAAGCCTCGTGGTTCGTGAACCTCGATAAAGGAGACTTTTCCGCAATCCACAGCGTCTCGGATGATGGTGACCAATCGGAACTTCATCATGGCAGCGTTGGTATCGAAAAGCATGGTCTGAGGAATGGTGATGTTCAGGTCATCGCCATCGAAGGCCACNCCGAAATCACTGTGTCCAGTGTTTGACTCGAGGAGAGCCAAAACTTGCTCCTCTTTTCCTTCAACCACTTTGACGACTTTGAAGCTGTATTTCAGTGTCTTACCGGCCATGGGGTGGTTGTAATCGACACGGGCACGGCCTGCTGCCAGGTAGGAAAGGTAGCCTTGGCGGTTACCGATGTTCACTGGGGCGCCGATGTAGAGGGAGTTTGGGTCCTTGACGGCACGAATGAGTTTGTCGATGCTGATCGTTTCAATCTGCTCAGGGTCCTTTTCACCGTAGGCATCGGCCGCTTGGATGACGACTTCGATTTCTTTGTTGGCTTTGGCATCGGCCAAAGCAGCTTCAAATCCGGGAATGAGGTTCCCGCCACCGACCACGCAGACCATGGGGGAGTAGGAGCGACCTTCTTGATGCATCTCGTGCTCTTTGGCCACGTCTTCTCGTGTGGTCTCAATCAAGTCGCCGCTTTCGTTGTTGTAGAGTTCGTAATCAACGTGAACAATTGTTCCTTCTTCCATGGTATAGCCTCCAAGGGGATGATTCGGCGACCAGCCCCCCCTTCATAATTGCATTGGAGGTGGTCATTCTTCCTCGAGGGCACGGATAGGCGCTTCCTTGCTGGATTTGATGGAGCTTCCTGCCCCAGCCAAGGCCACGTACGCCATCCCAGCCATCATGGCGCACCACCCGACCCAAACGAGATGGGAGTGCGGCAGATTGTACACGGTCACGCGCACCAGTTCAATGCCATCGAGTCCGTTTGCTCCAGCCGATGACATCAACGCTCCAGCTTGACTTCCATCGAAAATAAACACCACATCACCGGTTAATCGCGTTAAGGTGGCCACCTCTGAGCGTGGGACGCCTTGGTCGTCAAACCGCAGCGTGCCCGGAATGACTTCCCCGATGAGGGCCCCAACATCGTTTCCGTCCATTTCGTAAACGGCGATGCGAACACCAATGAAACCGTCACCGACCTCCAAGTTTTGATCGTTCAATTCCAAGCCAGTGAACTCCAAACCTAACCCNTCGTGGACAATGATTTCATCCTTCACAAGGGAAATNCGATGGCTCGCATCTCCTCGGTCAACCAAAACGGTGGTGGAGAGGTGACCCAGCAAGAGCAAAAGCAGCCCGAAGTGAACAACATGAGCGCCCAATGGAAGGCGTTTCCATGCACCCTTGGCTTTCGCAACACGCAGGTGGTTCACCACTTCTCTCCCCACTGGAGCAACAGCAAGCAACAGCATGGGCAGTGACATCCACACGATGTGGCCTCTGGTCAAATGTTCAGAGACCGAGGCGGTCGTGTCCCTTCCGAAGGCATCGGGCGCGAGAAGAAATCCGAGGACGCTCAGGGCCAAGGCCCCACAAAGGAAGCGAAACGTGGCCATGGCGTTGTCCTTGCGTCTCNTGTAGACGAACAACCCCGCCCCGACGGCNGCAAGGAACGGGGCTCCGTAGAGTTCGTGAGCTTCGAAATTGACCGCATCAATGCTGGTGAGCAGCAACACCCAGGTAAGGACCAGATAGAGGCTGACAATGATGACGCTGCCCCAGAGGGCCATTCGCAACTGCCCCTTGCTTTCCCAANGCGAAANCGACGCTGCCTCCTCTTCTTGTGGAGCGAGCAACCAAGGGAGGACAAAAGCGACGAGAATGAACCCAGCCACTCCGAGGCTAAGCGCTTGAGACCATGCCAGAGAAAGGCCCAGCATCACGCCTCCAGCCGCCCACGGCCAGGCCTTGAGTGCGTCCTCAGCCCGGTACATTGGAACGAAGAGGACCGTGGCGGCCGTGGCAATCCATGCATCGCTGCTCAAAGCGTAAATGGCCAGTGCAAACACGAGGTCCAAAGGTACCGGGACGAGGCGATGGTANGCCCATGGCTTGGCATCATCCGAGGCTGGCNGTNGACCNCTGTGTCGTACCAAAAGCATCGGTAAAAAGAGGGGAACGATGAAGAACACTTGTGGCACGCTGGCCCAAGACAACCCCTCACCGTTGCTTCCAGTGAAGAGCAAGCATCCAAGGAGGGCTATGGCTGCAGGGCACGCTACGACCCATGCATCGCTCAATCGAAGCGGACGTTTGGAAGCCACCGAACGTTGAACGGCCAGCCAACATCCAATGAGCATGAACATCCAAACTACGTACGCCATGACCTCGGTTCCGGCAGGGTCGTCCCTCAGGACCATCAATCGACCAAATACGTCGCTGGGGGGCGTGCTGGTGTCGCTGGTTACAAAGGTGTGGACGGAGGATGCCCACACGCCTCCAGCCCGGGTGACGGTGGTAGCAAAAAGCGCCAGCATACCGGTGACCAAGCCGCCACCGATCCATACTTCGGGACGAACCTTGCCGGGGCGCGTGCGAAGGTGAACGAGCATCACAAGGGCGAGCCAGGGAAGAAACGACCCCGTTTCCACAGGATCCCAAGCCCAATAGCCGCCCCAATCGAGAATCAAATAGGCCCACAACCCGCCAAGTCCGATGCCGAGTGTTGCCATGAGCAACCCCGGGCGAGCCAGATGGAGCATGCGTGGGCCGAGTTTTTCTGTTTCATTGGTGAAGGCAGCGGCCATCGCGATGGCCGTGAGGTGCAAACAGAGCGCATACGTCAAGAAAATGAGGGGCGGGTGAATCACCATGAGGTCCGTTTGAAGCAGCGGATTGAGGCCGGCGCCGATGAAGAAGGGCGGNGTTTCCTTGAACGGGTCGAGTGAAAAGGCGATGAGCAGCAAGGTCAGGCTCATCAGGTGCATGAGGCGAAGGCGCATGCCTTGAGCGTCCACGGCCGCCTCAGCCTCTCCGGGCAGCGGGCGTCGCCAGAGCCAAGCCACCAGCGACATCCACCCAAGCCACATGAGAAGGGGGCCTTCTCGAGCGGCCCATGTCGCTGCGAATCGGTATTTCAAGGGCAGGTCTTCTCCTCCAAAGGCTGCGACATGGAGCACGGAGGTGTCGTTGACGAGGAACAACCGTGCGAGCGCAACGAAGGGCAGAACCAGCGCAAGGTGGAGCACGATGGANAGNGCGGGTTGTTCTTCGTGGAGCCGTGGTTTCAGCATCAGCCAACCGGTCGCGATGAGGGCTAGCCACATCGTGAGCCCCCACATGGTGAGTGGGTGAGGGGCGTCCCTCATGGCCTTTGCTCATTCTCCGTGGACCCGCCGCCCTTACCAGCCGAAGAATTTCGCTCGTGAATATCCAAACGAGAGAAGCACGGAAATGACGCGCTTGGTCAACAACAGTGGCCTTCGCACCAGGATTTTGAGGCCGATGAAAGCCTTGTCGATTGGACTCATGTTCCCGAGTTCGTCGGGTAGCAATCGTGCCATGGCTGACATTTCGTCATCGGTTAACTCGTACAGAGCCGTTTTCCCTCTCAAGATTTTGTGGTACGGTGGGAAGCGTTTTTTCCAGGCTTTTTGATAGGCCATCAATCGCTCTTCTGAGAGGTTGTTTTCCTTGAGCGCTTCCGCCAAGGTTTGAGCTGCCTGCCTTCCCGACCAAAGAGCGAGGTGAGTCCCGCCCTCAAACAAAGGAGAGGTGAAGCCCGCTGCATCGCCGACCAACATGATGCCATCGCCCACGGTGGTGGTTCTTGGTCCCGAAATGGGGATGGTGCCTCCAAAAGGCCGAACTTTGATGCCCTCTTTTCGCCATGGAGGATTAACGGCTGGTTTGCCTTTCAAGTAGGTGTCTTCGATGAAGGATTCAAGGTACTTGATGGCCCCTCGCTTATCGGTGGTGACCAAACCGACGTTGGCTCGTCCTCCTTCTTTTGGGATCATCCAAACATAGCCATGTGGCGAGTATTTTGGCCAGAGGTAGAAATCAAGATAGCCGTCGTTGGGCACGTCCAGAATCTCGTACTGGAAGCCTGCGATGACCTCGACGTCACCTCCCATGTCGAGGAATTTTGAGGCTGCTCCAGAAACGCCGGAGGCATCAATCACCGCTCTGCATTCGATAGGAAAAGCGTCGCCTCTCCCCTCAAGTTTCCAATTGGAAAATTGATTTTCTGAATTGTAAATTCGCTCCATTCCGGTGACGCGATGATGCAGGTGCAATTTGGCACCTTTGGCCATGGCTTCGTCGGCCAACCAGCGTTCAAAGAGGTGTTTCTCGAGGACATACCCTTCCTCGGTCAGAAGTTTTTCCGTTCCGTCCGGGAAAATCACGCGAATGCCTTTGACATCCAAGGCCTTGACGTGGTCGGGCAATTCAAGGTCCAGATTCTGAACGGCGAGGTCGGACAAGCACTCACCGCAATGGACCGGCGTGCCTATTTCCGGGTCAGCTTCGAGAAGAAGCGTGGAAAGCCCTGCTCTGGCGGCGTGCAGGGCAGCAGAACCGCCACCCGGGCCGGCGCCGATGACNACAACGTCGTACATCTCTTCCTCCTCGCTTGGAAAGGGGGCCACGGAAGCCCATGAAGGAAACGGTGGNGCCACATGGTGGCGGTTGGAGGAAACCGGCCAGCATACGGAGGTTCAAATCCAAGAAGCCACAGGGTTCACCGTGGCTTGGAAGACCTTGAGGCGTTGGGTGGACCACCTCGAAGCGGGTGGAGAGCTCTTGCGAATCGATCGGCCGGTCGATGTCGTTTACGAGGCGGGAGCCATTGCGGACCTTCTCGTGAAGAACGATGGACCCGCCGTCCTCTTTGAGCAACCAAAGTTGGCCGACGGCTCCATTTCCTCCATCCCCCTCCTCATGAATGCGTTTGGGAGCCACGACCGAACCCTCCGAGCCTTGGGCGCAAGCCACGAGACCGAAATCGGTGACCGAATGGTCGCCATGATGAAGCCCGACATTGGATTGTACATGCGCAAGCCGTGGAAAGGTCTCCCGCTGCTTCGCGACGCTTTGGCCATGCCGCCAAAGAAAGTTCGTAAGGGCAAGGGTCAGCGTGTTCGCTTGCCCAACGACCTGACCAAACTTCCCATTCCAAAAACCTGGCCAATGGACGGCGGGCACTTCGTAACCCTCCCCTTGGTAGTCACCAAAGACTCGGACGGTGAACACAATTTGGGCATGTACCGTGCTCAAGTTCACAACGAGACAGAACTGGGTCTGCACTGGCAAATCCACAAACACGCAGCGGACCACGCCGCCAAGGGGGAGCGCATGCCCGTAGCGGTGTGCATTGGTGGGCCTCCCGAATTGATTTTCTCAGCCATTTCGCCGTTGCCTGACAACCTCTCCGAATACCAGTTTGCCGGCATCCTTGGTCAGAAATCCCTCCCCATCACCAAAGCCCTCACGCAAGACCTCTGGGTGCCTGCTGAAGCCGACATCATCATCGAGGGCTATTGCGATCCAACCGAGACAAAACTCGAGGGCCCCTTTGGCGACCATTACGGCTTTTATTCGCTGACGGGGCAATACCCTGTGTTACACGTGACCGCCATCACCTGCCGTTCGGATGCGATCTTACCAGCCACCATCGTCGGCCTCCCACCAATGGAGGACGGATACCTCGGAGAAGCGATTGGCCGTCAGTTCTCCCCAGTTCTCCAATTTCAGCACCGGGACGTCAAGAGCGTCCATTTGCCCCTTGAAACTGGATTCCATAACCTTGCCATCGTCGCTTCCAAACAGCGCTATCCTCGCCAGGGTCGGAAAACGGCCATGGGACTGCTTGGTGCGGGACAGATGATGTTCCTCAAGGTCATCGCCGCCATTGACCCAGAGCAAAACCCAAAGGATCTCGAAGCCTTCTTGGACGCCTTGAACGACAAGGTCGAAATCAGTGAAGACGTTGTTGTCCTGCCGGGCATGGTGGCCGATGCCCTCGAAGCTGCATCGCCGTTTGAGAACGTGCACGACAAGTTGCTCATTGACGCCACCACGCTGGTGCCCACCGACCCGCGATCGCAAGACGAGCCCTTGGAAGGGTCCTACAATCAACCAACGCCGGCCTGGCGTCAGGGCGCCGGCGCCTCGGAACCTTTTGAGAACGTGGCGGCCGTTGAAGCGCTCCCGAACGTCCGGCAGGCTCGGATGCTTCGAGGCAACATGCTCGTTGTTTCAATCTCCATTGAGGGCACGCCCAGTCCCCAAACCGGCCAGCACGACGGGAACGACGAACAAGAAGGAAAGCGAATTGAACAAATTCTCCAATTAAGGAATTCAATTTGGCAATTGGATTCTGAAAAGAACCTCCGATGGTTGTTCATCACCAACGACGACCTCGACATGACGCACACGAAAGCCCGACGTCGCTTGCTGTGGCAACTGACCTCCCGCTTTGATGTCGGGCGCGGATTGACGTTTGATGACGACCGTTCCCGTCTGTGTTGGGATGCCACCACGCCCATCCCCTCGGAAGAACACGGTGTTCGTCGATGGCCTGCCGTCACCCTTCACGACGAGGAAACACTGGCCAAGGTCGCTGCTCACCCCGAACTCAAGAAATACGAATGGCCACCCCACCTTTCTTTTGGGGGCCCTGAGTGATGGACGCAAAACAGGTGCTGTCGTTCATCAAAATCGAACACACCTTGTTTTCCCTTCCCTTTGTCCTCATTGGGTACTTCATCGCTCTGGAACAATTCAACCTTGAACCGGGTCTTGACTTGCTGTGGATTCTTCTCGCTGCCGTTGGTGCTCGGGGACTGGCCATGGCGCTCAACCGCATTATTGACCGAGACATTGATGCGGCCAACCCTCGCACGCAGGGGCGCCATCTTGCCTCCGGCGCCATGAGCATGCAAACGGCTTGGACCCTCGCAGCTCTGTTCCTGGCCATGTTGCTCATCAGTGCTGGATTGCTGAACAGGGTCGCCCTGATGATGGCGTGGCTACCCGTGCTGACCTTCGTGATCTATCCGTACATGAAGCGCTTCACCTGGGGATGCCACTTCTGGTTGGGGCTGTGCCTCGGCCTCGCTCCCGCTGG